>NZ_JQKH01000091.1 GCF_000745955.1 Alysiella crassa DSM 2578
CACGTTTCTGAAAATGTTGGAACACAAAGCCTTGCACTTCAAATTAAACGATGCCGAACAGCGTTGTTTGGAAATTTTGGCAAGCTGGCAAGTGGCGGTTGCCAAAGTTGGGGCAAACATCGGTAAATGATGTTTCAGGCTGCCTGAAAGTCCTAGCGGACGGCAATTCAGGCAGCTTAAACTTCTTTGATTTGAATACCATGCACTTGCAACATCAATTTTTTCTTGATTTTGTACACGTCTGTTTTCATGCCTTTCACATCAATCACTTCCACACGCCCATCGGCAAAAGTAACGCGAAAATCAGCAATGTAAGCACAAGCGCGTTCAATCACTTTGCCGTCTGCACCGCGCTGGGCTGGGATAAGCTCAAATTTAACCTGCGTTTCAATTTGCACCACACGCTCGGCAGGATTGGTGGCATTTTTCAGGCAGCACAATTTGTCGTAAAAATCGGCTTCGCGTTTGCTGTCAAAGCCGCGTGTTTTGCGGTTGCGGTATTTATTCGGTTTCATCATCGGGTTTCCAGTTTTCAGGCAGCCCAGCCGCCTTGCGGTAGGTTTCAAATTCGTACCGCTCGTACCAATAACCATCGTAGTCATTGGTTTCGGCACATTTACGCCAGCGTGCATAATGCGTGGCTGCCATTTGTTGATAAAAATCAGAAAAATCATTCATTATCTTCCCCTAATTTTTCAGGCTGCCTGAATTCGCCCTTTGCCGATGTGTTTCAGTAATTCGGCAGATTTAGCCTTGCCTTCCGCCTGTTCTTGCTGCCACTTTTCAGGCTGAAATTGACGTTCAGGCTCACGCACAAGTTGTTTAGGCAAATGCCCAATCACATCACGCACACTCGGAAAACGAGATTGTGCTTCATCTGCCTGATTCGCATGGTTTTTGGCAGCCTGAAACGCTTGTGCAACATTTTCAGCATTCACAATCGGATTCAGTTCATTAAAACGAATTTCTTTCGCACAATGTTCAAACGCGTCATGCCACACACGGAATGTTTCCACCCACGAATCCGCAGGCGGTGGATATTTCAAACGCGCAGCCACCAAACTTGTCAAACCGTCCACAATCGCCGCATTTACCGCCACAGGCAGATAAGATTTCATGCCGCCCGATGTAATTTCTTGACGTATCGCGCTCAAAGTCATCAGCGATTGCTTAGTTTTACTGCCCACGCCAGATGGTTGCACTTCCCCATTTTTCGGCGCATGGTTTGCTTCTTTGGGCATAGAAGTAGGCAATAATTCCCACGTTGCTTTGTCGTAATTGTGTCCATGTTTGGCGCGGAATCGCGCGGCGGAACGCACAAACTCACTGTCCCATTGCGCGGCGGTTTGTTCCGTTTCGGGGCGACCAGCCCAGTAGGCGACAAAATCCAAAGCCGCGTCCAACATCAAACCTGTTTCGCAATTTGGCAAACCAGCGCGGCGCAACAGTCCGTTTACCATACCCAAGTCAGCAGGTTGCCAGTTGCCGTGCATGGCAAAGCGGTCAAACGGCGCAGGCAGGTCTATTGTTTTTTCAGGCTGCCTGAAATTTTTTTCCGCACGCGTTTGTTGCTGTTGTTCTTTTTTGGTTACTGGTTCTTGGTTATTGGTTATGGCTGAATTTTTGCCGTTACTTTCGCCGTTACTCAAATTTTCTCCGTTACTCGGTTCGTTACTCGCGCCGTTACTTAAATCGTTACGCGCCTTTTCCCGCAAATTTTTCAAACCGTTTAAACTCATTGATTTATCAGGATTTACGCCCAATTCTTTCAATTCAAGTAACAGGTTTTCACGCTGTTTTTGTCTGTGTAAAGCCTGTCTTTCAGCGTTACTCATGGCGTTACTTTCGTTACTCATGCCGTTACTCGGTTCGTTACTCGCGCCGTTACTTAAATCGTTATGCGCGTTACTCAAATTTTCATCGTCATACATTGCCAACAAAGCCGACAATTCCGACACGCTCATGCTTTTGTCAAACGCCACGCCCAAATCCGCCAAGCGTTTCATCATGGCGGGTTTGTTGCGGCGGTATTGGTAATTTTTGATTTCGCGGTCAATGCGGCTGTGGTGGTACTTGCCTTTTTTAAGCGTGAAGAACTCCGCCAAGACTTCACGCAGGGCGGTTTTTTCTTCATCTGTGCGACAACGGATTTTGTGCGCCAACTCGTTCAAATCATCAACAAGTGGCTTTTCGTTTTGGTAATACAGGCTAATCAAATCGCGATAAATCCAACGCGCCAAATTGTCCAAATGCCATGTCCGACCGTGAAAATCTTGAATGTGAAACATATACAAATTCATGATTGAACCCCGAAAATTTCCGCCAATTTGGTCAAACCTTTTGCCGTAATGCGGCATTGCGTAGCCAATCTGCCGCTTGATGAGCCATAGTCGTGCAAATTGTGGCGCAGCCAGCCGCGATTGATTTTGTCCTGATACCCAATCCAAGACGAGCCGTTGCGTTTGTAAATCCAACCATGCGCTTGAAGCCAATTCGTCAAATCTTTGGGCTGCATTTGCAAATCTTTTGCCGCGTCTCTGAAACAAAAATCGCCTTCTTTTGCGCTAATCAGGTCAAGTCCTGCCGCTTTGGGCGCGATTTCGGCAAGCTGCTGTTCGGCGGCTTGCTTGGCGCGGTGGGCGGCGATAAACGCTTCGGCAGCGGCAATCGGGTCGGTAAAATCGGGCAGCGCATTCAGGCTGCCTGAACGCAGCGTGTCAAACGCACGAATAACCGCCAAATGAAATTTTGCCGATACCCACATTGCATAGGCATAGACCAATTCGCGGCAAACAAAAGTGCCCACACCATTCAAAACATGGATAACTTTTTGATTATTTTGAGCTTCTCTAATTCGAGAAGCATTCAATTCATCAATCAATTCAATGGCTTGTTGATTACGCAACCAGTTGTCGGGCTTGTGGCGTGGTTCGCCACCGCTCGCACGGTGCAAATCGTTCAAGCAATACAAACCATTCACTTGACGAATTTGGATTTTTTCAATTAAAATCATGTCATTCATTTGAGCAGTCTCCTTGTGAAAAGCCCTGTAGTCGCGGACAGGGCTTTTTGTTTTGGGTTAATCACGCTTAGCAGCCAAAGCCACCAAGTCCAAAAAATCACGGCACAAAGTCAATTCATGCCCCATCTCATCACGAAAACCATATCGCTCAAAATGTGCGATAATTTCATTTTCCGTCATATTTTCAAGGGGCTTACACCATGCAACTTCATTATGTTTCATCATCAAACCTTTCTTGTATTGGTTACGAAAATGGTGTTTTGGAAATTCATTTCAAAAACAACACCGTTTATCACTATTTCAATGTGCCTGAATGGGTATTCAATGGCTTACTCGATGCGCATTCAAAAGGCGAATACCACGCACAACACATCAAAAACAGTTACACCTATCAGCGTGTTCGCTAATTTATCCAAAGGTTAATCGGGTTTAGGGCTGCCTGAACTTTCGGTGGCGGATTTTTCTGCCAGTTCAATATCGCCATAAATTTGTTGATATTGAATGGGAAACTTCAAACTTAAAAACTTTAATTGCGCTTTGGGGATACCGTTTTTTCGCCATTGAGAAACCGCCCCTTTGGTAATTTCACACGCTTTGGCAACGCTAACCGTACCGCCCAAATCATCAATAAAAGCAATATCCTCTTTAAGCATATTTACTCCGTGTTTAGATAACTTTTCATAAGTATAGTTTACTAAACGAAATAAATCAAGCAAACTTTCCTTTAAATAGTTTAGACTGCTAAACGAACAAAATAAGGATATTCATATGACGACGCTTAAAGAACGCTTGGAAGAAGTCATGCAAGAGCATGGATTGAAAACGCAACAGCAATTGGCTGAATTTGCGGGGGTTTCAAAGGGTTTGGTTGGTCAATGGTTCAAAGGCGATACAGGTTTAGGCGCAAAACCATTACTGGCATTTGAAACCAAAACCAATTTTTCTACACGTTGGCTTGTAGAAGGCAAAGGCGATAAATACCGCAATGAACCCAATCATTCAGGCAGCAATGTGGGCGAACAAAGTACCCACCATTTTTTTCAAGAAAACAGCAAGCCAGCCCATTCAGGCAGCCTGAAAAACCTAATTATGCCCGATGAAAGTTTTACACCTACCATACCGCAGGGCAGCGAACTCATTTGCGACAGCAGCCAAACCCAAATTATTGACGGCAAAATTTACCAAATTCAAATTGGCGATTTATTGTTTATTCGCCGCGTTTTCCGCCAAATTTCAGGCTGCCTGAAATTGCTTTGCGACAATGGCGCATTTGAAGAAACCCTGATTGAAGCTGAAAAAGTACACATTATTGGGCGCATTACCGCATGGACGATACAGGATTAAGCCATGCGGATATTCAAAAACCGATTTATTGCCAAATTTGCCGAAAAACAGCACATCAGCGATGAAGATTTACAGGCAGCCATTGCACGAGCCGAACAAGGCTTGATTGATGCCGATTTGGGCGGTGGTGTGATTAAGCAGCGCATTGCACGGCGCGGACAGGGTAAGCGTGGTGGCTATCGCAGCATTATTCTGTTTAAGCAAGATGATAAAGCCTTTATTGTCTATGCCTTTGCCAAAAACGACCGCGCCAACATCAGCACAGACGAATTGAGCGCATTCAAACAAGCTGCCAGTGCCTATTTAAATTATTCCGATGAACAATTATCCGCCTTGCAACAATTGGGCGAAATTTTGGAGATAACACCATGAAATACAAAAGTGAAGCCTTGCAAGTGGTGCATGAAATGATGTGTGCCAGCCACCAAATCGGTGCAATCAGCGATGAAAAAATGCGCGAATTTGACCGCGCCTGCCTGATTGAACCCGAACCGCTCAATAGCGAACAAATCCGTGCCATTCGTGAACAGCACCATTTAAGTCAAGCCGATTTTGCACGGCAATTAAGCGTGAGCATTCAAAGCTTAAACGCATGGGAACGAGGTACGCGCAAACCCAATCATGCTGCATTAAAATTGCTCAATATCGTCAAACACAAAGGCATTGAAGTGTTGCATTATTGATTTCAGGCAGCCTGAAAACAGGGATAATACCATGGATAATTTAAAATACTTGCCTTTTGCTCAAATCAATTTGCAAGACCCATTTTTTGACAGTTTGAAGCAAGATTATGTGGAATTTCCACAATGGTTTGTCAAAAAAGCACAAGCGTATGCCTATGTCTTGTATTCAGCACAAGATAACAGCATTCAAGGCTTTATGTATCTGAAAACAGAAGAAAAGGTCGATGATGTTACACCACAGCTTTTGAGTAGCGCATTGAAAATTGGCACGTTTAAATTCAATCCGCAACAAACTTTGCGTGGACACAGATTTTTAAAAAAAGCACTGGATGTTGCCATTCATCAAAACCTGCGCTATGTGTATCTGACTGTTTTTGCAAAACATGAAGGCTTAATTAAATTAATTGAAACCTATGGTTTCTATCGTCATGGCGAAAAGCAAAGCGATAATGGCACGGAATATGTGTATGTGCGTGATTTATCTCTTATTCAAGGCGATATTCTGAAAGATTATCCATTGGTTAAGCCACAATCTGTGAACAAATACCTATTGGCGATTGAGCCAAAATATCATACTGCACTTATCCCAGAAGCCATTTTAAATAACGAGTGCTTGGATATTGTGAAAGACGTTTCTCATTCAAACAGCATACAAAAAATCTATTTATCGGCAGCCTACAATGCGCCAGAGCTTAAAAAAGGGGATTTATTATTGATGTATCGCAAATCAGATGGTACAGCCCCTGCTGCTTTTCGCAGCGTGGTCAGCGCGGTATGCACTGTTTTAGAAGTGAAAAACATTCACGATTTTACTGATGAAAAAAAATATCTTGATTATTGCGAGAAATTTAGTGTATTTTCTAAAAAAGAGCTGTGTCAATTTTATGCCAATAAACGCTATCCATACATTATCCGATTTGCCTTTAATTTTGCCTTTCCCAAAAGACCAATTAGACAGCAATTAATTGATGATGTGGGCATCAGCACAGAACGCTTGGTGCTGATGGCGATAACCGACCAGCAATTTAACCATATTTTAAAGCTAGGTAACATCAATGAGAATTTTATTATCCATCAAACCTGAATTTGTTGAAAAAATCATTTCAGGAGAAAAAAAGTTTGAATTTCGCCGCAAATTGCCTAAAAAAACAGATATTCATACGGTAATTGTGTATGCTACCTTACCTGTTGGCAAAGTGGTGGGTGAGTTTTCTGTTCAGCAAATTTTATCGATGCCGCCCAATGAATTGTGGCATAAAACAGCAGCACAAGCGGGCATCAATAAAGGCTTTTTTGATGATTATTTTAGTGAAACCGAAACGGCTCATGCTTTTCAAATTGGGATTTTTAAGCAATACTCACAACCCAAATTATTAAGTGATTTCATACAATCAGGTTGTGCACCGCAATCATTTTGCTACGTTTGATTTTTTATTCTTTGTTTTCTTCTCATTAAACCGCCGAAAGGCGGTTTTTTTGCGCCTTGTGAAAACTTTATTTTGTTTAAAATCAAAGTGTTATTTCATAATAATAAGGTATTTGTTTAGTTTTCTAAATTTATCCTTGACTTTAATTGTTTAGAAAACTATACTTCATACATCAACAAACACAAGGCAGCCTGAAAATGAAACATTCAGACAACGAAGGCTACACAAGCTGCATGAGATGGGCAAGTGCCGAAACCGATGACAAATGGGTGTGGCGACACGAAACCGACCAATCTACACCCTTTGAAGAGTGGAAGCGGCGCAAAGACGAAGCCGATAAAGCGTGGCGCGAATCATACCGCAAAACACAAAAAAGCAAACACGAAGCCCATGTTATCGCCTACCACCGCCACCGCGCCTACGGACACCTACCACAGCGCGAAAGCATGAGTTTAGCGGACGCACTAAAGCTGATTACCGAAAAATTTGGACGAGCTGTTTGAATTTCAGGCAGCCTGAATAAACCAGTTTATTTCATCACTACTTTTAGGAGCAATCCAAATGCAAACCGACATTCACATCACCATTCAAACACCGCCCGCACCGCCAACTTTGCGTACCCAAATTGGCACGGACATTCGCATTATCCGTTTAACGGACGGAAAAATCTGCGTTTCACATCAATTTGATGATGTTATCCACATGTGTGATTTGCGCGAAAAACGCATTTACTGGCTGGCAAATCTGCTGGAATTAAAGCCCGAAGAAATCAGTTTTCTGAATGGGCATTTGGTGGAGAAAACCCATGGATAAAGAAATCACATTCTCATACACGCTCACATTGAGCGTGTTGGAAATCATCAGCTATTCAATATTATTTGGGGCGATATTTTGCCTGTTGCTGGGCATTATCTTCTACAAATTTGATGTAGTCCGTTTTTTCAAAGAAAAAATGTGATTTCAGGCTACCTGAAAGGTCAGTAAATGGACAAAGTGGAAGAACAAATTCTGCGCATTGTGCAGCAATATCCGTTGCAAGAATGCGATTTTATCAGCACCCAAATGGGCTTTTGTCGCGGTAAAACGCAACGTATCTTAAAAAGCATGCGGCAGCGACAATTGCTATACACAAAGCGCGTGGGCAAAACCTATCTGTACACCACAGAACCGCCTGTACCACCAAAGCCCGCTCGCACCACCAGCGAAGAAATGGCATTTCGCCGCAAAATGGTCGCCAAATTTGGGGGTTTGCCCATTGTGTTTTAAATTTCAAATCCAAGCGGTTTCAGGCAGCCTGAAAATTGCCGAGACCGTTTCAGTTTGCAATTTTCCAACCGCCAAGGAGTTAAAAAATGGCACTCATTATCCAAAAAACATCGAGCATTTCCGAGCCAGCCCCATCAGGTTTGCATCATGCACATTGCATTCGTGTGATTGATTTGGGGCAACAATTCAACAAATTCAACGGCAAAAAACAACACAAAATCATGATTGCTTGGGAGATTGTCGGCAAAACCAAATCAGATGGCAATCCCCACATTGCAGCGAAAACCTACACCGCCAGCTTAAACGAAAAAGCCAAATTTTTCCAAGATTTGTGTGGTTGGTATGGCGACCATCACGATGTAGACGAATTTGATTTTAATGAGTTGTTGGGCTTGCCATGCGCCATCAATATCACCCACAAACCCAGTAAAGATGGCACAAAAACCTATGCCGAAGTGCAAAGCATCGCCCCTCCAATGGAAGGCATTGCATTGCCAAAACCTCAAACCACACCCAAAGCGTTTGATTTGTCCGCGCCTGATTGGGAGTTGTTCGCGGAATTTTCCGATTACACGAAAGATTTAATCCGCAAATCGCCCGAATACGCCGCTTTGGATTTGCCAGCGAATGCGCCACCACCGCTCGCAGCCGAAACGCCAAAACCCAGCAAAATGCCGCTCAACGACAACTTAATCAAAATGCTGGGAGACAGCCTGAAAACAGGCACAATGACGCTGGAAAAGCTGTTTGAAAGCTACGAAGTAACGGAAGAACAGCGTTTGCATTTTGAAAGTCTTGTTTCCGCCACCGAATAATTTTAAAGCTGCCTGAAAATCCGCATAAACGGCAATTCAGGCAGCCTGAAACATCATTTACCGATATTCGCCCCAACTTTGGCAACCGCCACTTGCCAGCTTGCCAAAATTTCCAAACAACGCTGTTCGGCATCGTTTAATTTGAAGTGCAAGGCTTTGTGTTCCAACATTTTCAGAAACGTG
>NZ_JQKH01000092.1 GCF_000745955.1 Alysiella crassa DSM 2578
GTATTATGCACCGAATTTATCAAGTTATTTGAATGAGATTTTCAGGCAGCCTTTTAGTACACGACAAAAATCTTTGGATTGCCTGAAACCTGTCCCCTCTCCCGCTTGCGGGGGAGGGTTAGGGTGGGGGTGGCTCGTTGATTTACAAAAATATTGATTTATTTCCATAAATTTACCCCCACCCTAGCCCTCCCCCGTTGGAGACGGGGGAGGGGACAGATTGGCGTAAATCCCAAAAATTGTCGTGTACTGAAAGGCAGTCTGAAAACTCATTAACAAAGGAAAACGCAAATGTATCAACACGTTCAAGCCTATGCGGGCGACCCCATTCTCTCCCTAGTGGAAACGTTCCAGCAAGACCCACGCCCCAACAAAATCAGTTTGGCGATTGGGATTTATTTTGACAATGACGGAAAAATGCCTTTGCCCGCCAGCGTGTTAGCCGCAGAACAGCAAATTGGCTTTGGTGTGAAAAGTTATTTGCCTATGGAAGGACACGCAGGTTTTCGCGCCGAAGTCGCCAAACTGATTTTGGGCGCAGACAATGCGGCTTTGGCGCAAAATCGCGTGGCGGCGGTGCAAACTTTGGGCGGTTCGGGGGCGTTGAAATTGGGGGCGGATTTTATTCATCGCTGGTTTCCGCAGGCAAAAGTGTATGTGAGCGACCCAACTTGGGACAATCATCGTGGCATTTTTGAAGGCGCAGGTTTTGAAGTCGGCACTTATCCTTATTATGACGCGCAAACCATAGGCGTGAAATTTGATGAAATGTGCGATTTTTTCCGCAGGCAGCCTGAAAATACAGTGGTTTTGCTGCACCCATGTTGCCACAATCCAACTGGCGTAGATTTATCGGCAGAACAATGGGATACGGTTTTGAATATTGTCGCGGAACGCAAATTAATCCCCTTTATGGACATTGCCTATCAGGGTTTTGGCGATACGTTTGAATCGGACGCTTATGCGATTCGCAAGGCGGTGGCATTGAATTTGCCCCTGTTTGCCAGTTGCTCATTTTCCAAAAATATGTCGCAATATGGGCAACGCGTGGGCGCGCTGTTGGTGCTTGCGCCCACGCCCGAAGAAGCGCAATTGGTGTTGGGGCAAATGAAATTTAGTGTGCGCCGCATTTATTCCAGTCCACCCGCGCAAGGTGGTTTGACGGCGTACCATGTTTTGTCCAATCCCGAATTAGCCGCGCAATGGCAAGCGGAAGTTTATGAAATGCGCGACCGTATTCGCGCTATGCGCCAAAAATTGTATGATGTGTTGAGCGCAAGGCTGCCTGAACGCGATTTCAGTTATTTTATTAAACAACGAGGCATGTTCAGCTATACGGGTTTGACGGTGGAACAAGTTCATCGTTTGCGTGATGAATTTGCGATTTATGTGTTGGATTCGGGGCGTTTGTGCGTGGCTGGCTTGAACGATGGTAATATTGACATGGTGGCAGACGCGATGGCGGCGGTGTTTGCGGCGTGATATTGTTCAGGCTGCCTTTGGGTATGCAAACTATTATGTAGAGTGCGCCGTGTGCACCAAAATGATTGAATGATTTAAATATTGCGGTAAATTTGGTGCGCACGGCGCACCCTACATTCGGGCAGCCTGAAAACTTAATTTCCCAAAAAAAGAAGAAAGTCTAATGTCATGATTTCCAAAGAACCTTTACTCCATCTTTCCCTAAAAGAAGCCCTAACCATTGTGGTTGTGATTGTGGCGGCGATGAGTTACACCATTATCTTTTTAGAATGGGTACCCCATCTCACGATTTTAATTGCCCTACTTGCCCTATTGGGTTACGGCATGTCGCGCGGCATTGCGTGGGACAATATGCAAAAACGCATGGCACAATCGGTAGAGCAGGGCATGGGCGCGGTTTACCTATTCTTTTTTATTGGTTTACTCGTGTCTGCGCTGATGATGAGCGGCGCGATTCCCACGCTGATGTATTATGGATTTGGCGTGATTTCGCCTGAATGGTTTTACCTGTCTGCCTTTTTATTGTGCAGCATTATTGGCGTGTCCATTGGCAGCAGCTTGACGACTTGCGCGACTGTGGGTGTAGCGTTTATGGGCATGGGCGAAGCCTTTGGCGCGAATGCCGCGATTACGGCGGGCGCGGTGGTGTCGGGCGCATTTTTTGGCGACAAAATGTCGCCGCTTTCTGACACAACGGGTATTTCCGCGTCTATTGTTGGCGTGGATTTGTTTGAACACATTAAAAACATGGCGTACACCACCATTCCCGCGCTGATTTTAACAGCAGGAATTTTGCTGTGGGGTGTACCAAACATGGGTTCAGGCAGCCTGAAAAACGTAGCCGAATTGCAAAACCAATTGCAACAAAGTGGTTTGGTACATGGCTATTCATTGTTGCCGTTTGCCCTATTAATTGTGTTAGCGGTTCGCAAAGTCAATGCGATTGTGGCAATGTTGTGGACGATTTTATTAGCCGTAGCCATTACTTATTTGCACAGTTCGCCATCATTGGGGCAACTGGGCGGTTGGTTTTTTGCAGGTTTCAAAAATGAACAATTGGGCGAAGGCATTGCCCGTTTAATTCAACGCGGTGGTTTGGAAAGTATGTTTTTTACCCAAACGGTGGTGATTTTGGCATTGAGCTTGGGCGGGTTACTGTTTGCTTTGGGGATTATTCCGACTTTGCTGACTGCCATGCGTGATTTTTTGATTACTGCAGGACGGGCGACTTTCTCCGTAGCCGCCACCAGCGTGGGCGTGAACGTGTTGATTGGCGAACAATATTTGTCCATCTTATTGGCTGGAGAAACTTTTAAACCTGTGTACGACAAACTCGGTTTGCACCCACGCAATTTATCGCGCACTTTGGAAGACGCAGGCACGGTCATCAACCCGCTTGTGCCATGGAGTGTGTGCGGCGTGTTTATCGCCAAAGTCTTGGGTGTGGCGGTGTGGGATTATTTGCCGTATGCTTTTTTCTGCTATTTGTGTTTGATTTTAACTGTGATTTTTGGTTTTACAGGTTTAACCATCAGTAAACAAAAATAAATACATAAACAGGCAGCCTGAAAGATGTTTCAGGCTGCTTTTCTAATTGTAATTCAAAAATATATTTAAAATAATCAGCTTGTAACAATATGCTGCCTGTATGTTTCCGCAATTTTAAATTATTTCCGCAATTATTTCTTATCTTTCTTTTTATCCAACACGTCAAGCGGTTGAATGGTTGGTTCACGGCGAATATAAACTTGGGTCATTTTCTTGTCGGTATGCCCCAGTTGTTTTTGTGCCGCTTCCATGCTTTCGGCGGATAAATACACGTCCGTCCCTGATTTGGCGCGCAAATCCCGAAACTGACACTCCACCAATTCACTTTCCAATTCGGGATATTGCGCGATTGCCGCCGCGCGCATTTTCGCAAAACGTTTTTCCATGGCATTCACAGTCAGTTGCTTCCCCCTGCTGTTGCACAATAAATAGACGCTTGCTGTTTCCAAACGGCGGTCTATGATGTTTTTCAGGCTGCCTGAAATGGCAAAACGCAACCGTGCGTTGGTTTTGTTCTGCTTAATTGTCAAAATGTTGTCGTGGATATGGTGGACTTGAATTTTCAGCACATCGGCTGGACGTTGCCCAATTAGGTACGCAATATCCATCGCGTCTTTCATGGTCGGGTCGGCAAATTGGTACAAAATATCGTACAAATAATCCTCAACATACACTTCACGCGGCGTTTCTTTGTTTAATTTCACACCTTTTTTAGGGCATGGCAAACTGGTGTAGCCCCAATGCTCATCTGAACACATTGTCCAAATGTGGCTGAACAGCGCAAGTTCCCGATTCGCCGCAACAGGGGCATTGCTGCGCCAACGCAAATATTCTTTGATGTGTTGCGGTTCAATCGCTTCAAGAGGTGCAGGGTTGTCGCCGCCAAAAAATGTCATTAAATTTTCCAGTTGGTATTGGTTTTCTCGTGCGGTTTTCGGGGCTTTGGTGGGCATGACTTCGTTTTTGTAGCGCAGGGCAACATTGACAAAGGTAATGCCTGTTTTGGGAATTTGGCTCATGTCCAAGTCTGCCCATTTTTTCAGGGCTGTGTGGTAATCTTTGCCAAGTGGGATTTCTGTGCGCTTTTTGTCGCCCACATCATAGAAATAATGGATTGTGAATGTGCCATCTTTGCGGTAGCGTTTCCGCGCTCTCATGCCTTTTGGCAGGTTGAGATTGGTTGTTGGTTTGCGTCCCATGTTACTGCTCCTTGATTTTTGGGTAAAAAAATGGCGCAAATGGCAAAATCAATTAACCATTTACGCCATTTGTTTGTGGGATTTTCAGGCTGCCTGAACCACGCTGGGTTGCCATTTGGCTGTTTTGCTTTGGGATTTGGGTTTGGTGTGTACACCCAAATTGTCCAACACGGCACGGCTAACGCGCGGATAACCACGCGCATTGACGATAAATGCCACGCCCTGTTTGCGGAGTTGTTCGCATTGCTTTTTGGCATGGCGAAAGCCTGTTAAATCACACAATTCTTCGTGATTTAAGAATGCGTTGGAGTGTAATTTTGCGGTTTCAGGGGTGTTCATGGTGTTTGCTCCCGTTGCATGGCGTTGTCAATCAATGCGCGAATACTCTCATTTGCGTTACTCATGTTATTGTTGATACAGAAATAGTTTGTCTGTCTTTCGTCATCAAACACTTTGATTTCAATAAAATTTTCTTGAATGAAATTTAACCGCGCCGTGTCGGGGTGAGGGATAGATTCAAGCTCTTCATGACGTGAATCACATTCTCCATGTATTTCTGAAATAATTGATACCCAAGTGGGGTCGTCCGTATCAGCGTCATACCATTGTGTTACAACCATGCACTCGCCATATTTGGGGTGGCGGACGCGGTCGCCGAATTTAAATTTTTGGGTCATTTTGTTCTCCACGCTGCCTGAAAAACCATTTGCCGATTTTTCAGGCAGCCTTAATTTATCAATACACCGCACCATTCAGCCATTTGGTTGGCAAAATTTCAGGCTGTCTCAAACAGTCAAAATGGCGATGTGCATTAGACAGCTTGCCGTCTTTTGTAATTAAACGACAACGCCAAAAGAACACAACTTCATTTGGCAAATCAGCGTGTTGTTCAAAACCAATACCCACTACTACGCCTTTCAGGTCTCTATCGGCGGCAAGTTTCAATACGGTTTCGCCAATCACGATATTGTGTGCCTTGGCAAAGGCATTTGCTGCGACCTGTTCAGCGTGCAGCTTGGCTTGTGTGGCTGCCAGTTGATGTACTACCAAGTTATCAATGGCTTCTTGTGCGATTTCGGCTGCTGCCTGAATTTTGGGATTTTGCATTTCGCTTCTCCATGCTTTAAGTCATTTTGACAAAATAAACAGGGTCTTCTTCATCGTCATGCGATAATGAAACCATGCCTTCATCTTCAAGCTGTTTCAGAATTTGCTTGGCGTGTCCGTTGGAAATATCAAACTCCACTTCCAAATCATTTGCCGAAACATTGCCATTCATGCAGCCCAAAATGTAGGCTTCAATGTTTTCATCAATTTCAATCGGCTCGTGCTGCGCCGATTTGTCAGATTGAACCGCTTTGTCCAACTCATCAAGCGCATTACTCATTGTTTCAGCAACAGTTTTGACTACTTCCTGCCCTGTGAGCAAATCTTCATCATCCTGTTTAACAACCTGAATGACTTGCGGCATAATCAACATTTCAGCCATGCCATCGGTTGTAAGCATATTATCAAAAGAAATATAAGCAGCTTCTTTTTGACCATTTGCAACAATACTCAACGAACCGTATCTATCTACCAATTTTGCTGTTTTAACAGCACGCTCCATGATTTCTTGATGAAATGTGGCATATTGATTTAATTCGGTATTTTTATTTACTTCTGCGAATTTCTTGTCAAAATCCATCACTTCCAAGCCGTTTAATTCAGGTTGGGTTACGCGGAATGTTTCGGTAAACAACTCGGTTTCAAACACCCCTGTCATTTCTTCTTCATTCCAATAAATGCCCAATTTTTTACTGTTGTTGTCAGAAACAGGGTTGTGAATAAATTTATGGCTTTTGACTTTTGCCAGCACAATTTCTAATGTGGCGCGTGGAATCTGAAAATTTGCGCTTTCGGGTGCGCCCACAGGGATACGCAAAGCCGTACCGCCTGCATAACCGACCATATCGCCATTTTGGATATAGGCATGAAATTTAAAGTCTTTTTCATCGGTGGGCGTGTTAATCAAAATCGCTTTAATCACATCGGGCGGCGTGATGATTTTGATTGCGTCATCGTTTTGATACCATTCTTGATTTTGCATGGTTTTTTCCTTTAATTAAAATGTATAACCCAAACAAATGGATTTTCAGGCGCGTCGGGATTGAGCTTGTGAAATAATGCAAAGAAATCTGCACGACAGTTAAATCCTTCATCGTGAGCGTCATCACGGCTGATTTGCTCTAATCGCTGTACGCGTATTTCTTTAATATTCAAAATAATACGGCTATATTGGCGTGGCATAAAAATTGGTGACTTCCATTTAATGCCTTCAATACGCGGATTGTCGGCTTTGTAGAGTATGCCGTTTTCAGTTTTTGTGTAGGTTTCACGTACCCAAAGCTGGTCTCCCTCATACCCATATGGGCATGGTTTTAATGGATAGCCGTGTTTGTCTTCATAGCCTGTTTGAGTGAATGGGCTGGTTCGTAATCCGCCAGTTGGCTGTGGTTTCACAATGCGGCGTGTTTGGGTTTTCTGCCCGCGTAAAATGGCTTGTACCATGGGCGTGCTGAATAAAATAGGGCGTAATTTCATGATGTGAACTTTCGTAAAATGAAATTTCAGGCTGCCTGAAATTGGGTTTTGTGCAATAAAATCCAAAATTGCAGCGCATCGCGCATTCGGGCGACAATCTCGCCCAATTTGCTTTCATTGCGCTCAATTGGCAGATGGGTAACGCGCTCATACCAGGGGATTTGTTCAATGAATGTGGTTTGCTGCTCAATCACATCAGGCTCGTTTTCGCGTTGCCAGTCGCTGAAAAAATACTCGGGCGTGGGCAATAACCAATAATCCACACAAGCTGATTGCGTCTCATACAACATCATGTAGCCGTGCATTTGCCAGTCGTAACCTGCTTTTTTGGCTTTTTGTGCCGCGTCCATTTGGCAAATGGGGAATGTGGACATGTCCCACACGCATTTGGTGTCAATAATCAACGAATGGACTTCATCAAAAATATCGCATTCACCCGTTAAAATAGCTTGTACGCCGTCCATTTCGCAAATCACTTTATGCTGGCGTGGCAAGGTGCATTTTTCATACACGCAACCGCGCACCAATCCGCTATTTTGAATGGCTTCGTTTTCGCATTCTTTGCCTTTGCGGATTTCTTTGCTGTCCACTTCTTTCACATAACCAAAACGCGATTGTTTCAGAAAATCAAAGAGATGGCTTTTGGCGGTATCGCCAAGCAATTCGTCTTTGCTTTTGGGTTTGCCCATGATTTTGTGCAAACTGGAACAGCGAATTTCTAAATTGGGAATGGTCATTTTTTTACCTCTCTGTTAAGATTGTTGATTTTTATGTGTACACATATTAAAATTACTCTTTTTAAACAAACGGAAAGTTCAACCATGAATAATGAAAAATTGATTGAGTACCGCAAAAGAGCAGAAGCCAAGCGCGTTATCAAAAAAGTGTCGTTTAACCAAGAGACTGAAAAAGATATTTTAGAAATTGCAAATAATATTGATTTTTCTCAATGGGTTAAGCAACAACTCCGCAAAGAGTTTAACAAATAACTTGCTTTTTATGTGTCCACATAATAAAATTATCCCACTTGCAAATGAGCAAGCAAAAACCCCCGACAAGCTAGGAACTTGACGGGGGCGTGGATAAGCGGTTCTAGGAAAACCCTCATCCTGTCTATTAACACATCGCAATAGAAAGGTCATTCTAACATGAATGCTATTCAAATTTCCAATGTATCAATCCGTCAAGAAGACAATTTGTTCAATTTGAACGATTTGCACAAAGCAAGTGGCGGTTCAAAAAAACATCAACCTGCATTTTGGTTGCGTAATCAACAAACCAAAGAATTGATTGCTGAAATTGAAAACTCTGCAAATTTTCAGAGTTTAGCAATCCAAAAAATTGAAGGCAGAAATGGCGGTACATTTGCTTGTAAAGAATTGGTTATCCACTATGCCATGTGGATTTCGCCAAAATTCAGTTTGCAGGTTATTCAAACTTTCCTGAATACCGTTTCAGGCAGCCCTGCCATTGAGCAGCCCACCCAAGCACCCCAAATCCCCGATTACGACTACGGCATGGCTCGCCTGTTTGTGAAACATGGTGCAGGCGTGGCGCAGGTTTCCGATTTGCACATGGCTTTGTATCAGTTGTCGCACATTCAAGGCACGTTTCTGAAAATGTTGGAACACAAAGCCTTGCACTTCAAATTAAACGATGCCGAACAGCGTTGTTTGGAAATTTTGGCAAGCTGGCAAGTGGCGGTTGCCAAAGTTGGGGCGAATATCGGTAAATGATGTTTCAGGCTGCCTGAATTGCCGTTTATGCGGATTTTCAGGCAGCTTTAAAATTATTCGGTGGCGGAAACAAGACTTTCAAAATGCAAACGCTGTTCTTCCGTTACTTCGTAGCTTTCAAACAGCTTTTCCAGCGTCATTGTGCCTGTTTTCAGGCTGTCTCCCAGCATTTTGATTAAGTTG
>NZ_JQKH01000093.1 GCF_000745955.1 Alysiella crassa DSM 2578
AATATGTTCAATATTGGCATGAAAAGCCGCCTTGTATTCGCAAGAATTATCCATAAAATCAAGCCATCAATCTTACGAACACAGGTTCTAAAATTAAAAAGGAAAAAATCATGAATGAAAACTTGTTGTTGCTGACGATTATTGGCGCAGTGGTTTTGGTGTTGGGTTTGGGCTTGTTGCTGGCTTTGTTGTATCGCCGCGTGGTGCGTACCAATGAAGTGCATATTGTGCAGACCAGCCACGACACGAAATCCTTTGGTAAAGACACCAATAATGGCAATGTGTATTACGCGTTTCCATCGTGGATTCCGAAATTGGGTGTGTCCACGATTGTGTTGCCGATGTCGGTTTTTGATGTGCGAATCAATGATTATGAAGCGTATGATTTGGAACGCTTGCCGTTTAAGGTGGATTTGACGGCGTTTTTTCGCATTGCGGAATCCAATTTGGCGGCGCAACGGGTTTCTAATTTTGAAGATTTGCAAGCGCAATTGGAAGCGATTATTCAAGGTTCGGTGCGTTCCATTTTGTCCAGCAAAAATTTAAATGATATTTTGCAAATGCGCAGTGAATTGGGGCAGGATTTTACTGACGCGGTGCGCGAGCAATTGCGTAATTGGGGTGTTGAGCCTGTGAAAACCATTGAATTAATGGATATTCGTGATAGCGGCGACAGCAAAGTTATCCATAATATTATGGCGATTAAACAATCGGATATTGAACGCGAAAGCCGCACCGAAGTGGCACGTAACCAAAAAGAAGCGCAATTGGCTGAAATTGAAGCGAAAAAAGAAGCCGACATCAAACGCCAAGAAGCAGAGCAAGCGGTGGGCATGAAAACGGTGGAAAACCATCGTGAAGTGGCGTTGCAAGAGCAAAAAGCGCAACAACAAATTGAAAGTGAACGAAAAATTACCGCCGAGCAGGAAATGGCGGTTCAGCGCGTAAACAGTACGCGGCAGGCTGAAATTGCCAAAGATGTGGCGATTGTGAACGCGGAAAAAGACCAGCGTGAACGCGAAATCAAAGCCGAAGCCGACCGCAATGTGGCGGTGGTCAATGCGGAAGCCGAGCGCACGCGTCAAATTTTGATTGCGGAAGGTCAAAAAGAACAAGCGTTTTTGGCGGCGGCGGCGAATTTGGAAACGAAAGACAAGGAAGCGCAAGGTATTGCGAAAATTGGTTCGGCGGAAGCGGAAGCGCGGAAATTATTGGAAATTTCTTTGGTGTCGGGTCAAATTCAGTTGGCGCAAGAAATTGGCGAAAACGAAGGTTATCAACGCTATTTGGTGGAAATCCGTAAAGTGGAAGCCGATGAGAAAATTGGTATTGAACAAGCCAAAGCCTTGTCTTCTGCCGATTTGAAACTGATTGTGAACGATGGCGGCTCGGTGGCGGGCGGCATGGACAAATTGAGTAAACTCTTGTCTTCGCAAGGTGGCGCGAATGTGGGGGCGATGTTGGAGAGTTTGGGGCAATTTGAAAATGGGCAGAAGCTGATTGAGCGGTTTACCAAATCGGAAGAATAGGGCGGTTTGGTTTTGTAAAATGATTCAGGCAGCCTGAAAGTACACGATAAAACTCATGTAGGGTGCGCCGTGCGCACCAAATAACTGAATAATTGAAATATTGTGGTGGATTTGGTGCACACAGCGCACCCTACTGTTATTTTTATCGTGTACTGAAAGGCAGCCTGAAAAATCATTTTCAGGCTGCCTGAATATTATTTTTGAGATAATAAACTTAACTTGTCCATTTCACCCAATCAAATAACCAAGTGATTAAAATAATCGCACCAAACACAATGCGATAATACGCAAACGGCACATAATTTTTACGCGACACAAAACGCAACAAGGCTTTCACCGCCACCAAACCCGCCACAAACGCCGCCACAAAACCAATCGCAATCAAACCTGCGTCTGCCAAAGTGAACAAATCACGGTGTTTGATGATGTCGTAAAAAGTCGCCGCAATCATCATCGGCACAGCGAGAAAAAAGGAAAACTCGGTCGCCACTTTGCGCTCCAAGCCCCACAACATACCGCCCATAATCGTGCTGCCTGAACGCGAAGTGCCGGGGATTAACGCACAAATTTGCGCCACGCCCACCACCAAAGCATCGCGTGGGCGCATATCTTCCACCGTCAAAACTTTGGCAGGGCGAGTGGCGGCGCGTTTTTCCACCCACAAAATAATAAAACCACCAATCACCAAAGCCATCGCCACGCTAATCGGATTAAACAAATAGCCCTTAATCACGCTGCTAAACAACACGCCCATCACCGCCGCAGGCACAAAGGCAATCGCCAAATTCACCACAAAACGATTAACAGCGCGGTCGCGTCCAAAATTCAAAATCACATTGGTAAAACGCGAGCGGTATTCAAATACCACCGCCAAAACTGCACCCAATTGTATCGCAATTTCAAAGACTTTACCCTTGCTGTGGAAATCCAGCAGGCTGCCAAACACAATCAAATGCCCCGTACTGGAAATCGGCAAAAATTCGGTCAAACCTTCAATAAAGCCCAAAATCAGGGCTTTTAACATCAACATCGTATCCATGTATTATCCTATTGATATAAAGCGTGAAAGCGGTGTTGGGATAACACCGCTTATTGTTCAGGCAGCCTGAAAAATTATTGCGCTGCTTTTACCGCAAAACTTGCCCCTTTGCTTTTGGGCGTGGGGACAGCAGCTTTGGGCGCGGGGGCTTTCAAGCCACGCTCTTGGCGCACTTTGGCGATCAATTCGTCAATGGTGGTCATGCCTTTGTCAAAACCATTGGGGAACAAGACTTTATATTTGCCGCCCACAATCACGGTTGGCGTGCCATCAATTTGAAATTCTTGCGTGCGTTGCGCCATTTTTTGCGCTTGTGTTTGATTGCTAAACGAATTGTATGAAGCAAGCAATTTTTTGCCATCAAATGCCGTTTGCGAAGTCAGCCATTGCGCTGTGATGGCAGGGTCATTCAAATCAATTTGTTCATCAAATACGGCTTTGAAAATGGCGGGATTTGCTTGTTGTTTCAAACCCGAATGGTTCACCGCCGCCGCTAAACGCGCAAAACCAAAATGTCCTCGATGGTCCCAAACCACGTGGTCGGTGGCAAAGTAAGTGTCGCTTGGCAATTGTTTCGCGTGTTTCAAAATAATCGGGTCAAGATTTTTACAATGAATACAGAAATAGCCAAAAAACTCCAGCACTTCAATTTTATCGCTTTGCAATTGTGGCATGGGTTTTTTCAACGTTTCGTAATCCTTGCCTTCGGTCAATGCAAATGCGGGGCTGCTCAAGCCCAAGCCAATCAATGCAGTTAAAATCAATTTATTGAATTTCATGATATTTTTTTCCTTAATGATATTTGTGTACACTATTTTCAGGCAGCCTGAAAACACAAGAAAACGTGTTGGACACATTGCCCAACACGTTTTGTATTATAACAAATTAATCCGCGCTGCGTTCTAAAGTGGACACGCCATTTTTTTGCAATAAATTGCGTGTTTGGCTCACTTGTGCGCCTTCCAAACGATTGGTTTGTACGCGGTAAGTGGGTTTGCCGTTTACATTGGCTTCCACAATTTGCGCTTTCACGCCCAGCAATGCCAAACGAGCGCGTTGAGCGTCTGCAGCGTTGCGACTGCTGTACGCACCTGCTTGAATCACCACGCGTTTAGTATCAGCGGCTTTGGCAGTCGGTGCGGGTGCGGGTTTCGGCGCGGCGGCTTGTCTGCGAGCCAATTCACGCGCTTTGTCAATATTGCCCGCGTCCAAAATTTGCTGTGGCGTGGGTTTAGGGGCGACAGTTTTGGGTTTATCCGCAGGTTTGGGCGGCGTGGTTTTGGGTTTTTCAGCAGGTTTGGTTTCTGCTGGTTTTGGTTTTACGACTGGTGTGGGTTCAACTTTTTTCGGTTCAGTGGGTTTCACAGGGGGAACGGTTGTTGGTTGTTGCGTTCTCACAGGGGGTTTGGTTTTGGGTGGGTCTTGCAAATCTTCAGGGCGCAAAGTACCCGTATTGGTGCTGCCACGTTTGCCATCACGATTATGATTTGGGCGTACACCTTCAGGCACGCCATCGCGTCCAAAATTGTTGTTGGTGCGTGGTGGTTTGCTGACCACTGGTGGCGTTTCCGCTTCGGGCGGTGTTTCGCGCACGTCTAAATTATCTAATTCTTCTTTTTTATCAATTGGTTGAGTTGTGTCTTCGGCTTCGGTGTATGTGTTGTCCGTTTCCGCAGTATTGTTAGGCGTATGGGGAGTTTCTGGCACGGTTTCGGCAACTGGCGAAGCAGGCAAAGGCGCAACATCGGAAGCCACAACAGCAGGTGGGTTTTGCTCTTCAACAGGCTGCGTGTTGTCCGCCACAGCGATTGGCGAAGCAGGCGTATTTTGTACGCCAGCAGGTTGCAGCGTATCTGTTGGCGGTGTGGTGGTGGCTGGACTGGTGTTTTGGAAATCGCGTTTACTGTTGCTATTTAACATCAGCAACACCGCGATAATAATCATTGTAGCCAAAACCAAGCCAGCCAAAAAGCCAACCAAGCCCTTGCCACGCTGAAATGCCGCATAAGCATGAGAGTGTTTGCGAGACATGAATTTACCTTTAAAATGAAAATGTTAAATCTTCAGGGCAGAGTTTGGCGACAGGGCGCAACAGGGTTTTCAGGCTGCCTGAACAATAAGATTTGATAATTGTAACAAAATTATGGTTTTGAAGACAAATTAGGCAGCCTGAAAACTATTTAAACCATCTCATAATGCCCGCCGAAATCCCACCGCCCGCAATAAATGTTGCCGCGACACCGTTTCATCGCCCGCCAAATCCGCAATCGTCCGCGCCACGCGCAAAATGCGATGATAGCTTCGGGCGGATAAAGACAGTTTTTCCAACATTTCTGCCAAAATTTGCTTGCTTTCGGGCGAAATTTGGGCAATTTGGTCTAAATCTGTAACCGATAATTGCGCGTTGGTTTTGCCTTGTCGCGCATATTGGCGTTCACGCGCCGCCATCACGCGCTGCAACACGGTTGCGCTGCTTTCGCTTTCTTGTGTGGAAAGCAAATCGGCGGCGGGTAGGGCAGGGACTTCTATTGTCAAATCAATGCGGTCAAGCAAAGGCCCTGAAATTTTGTCGCGGTAACGGCGCACACTTTCCGCCGTGCAACGACACGGTTTGGTCGGGTGTCCCGCAAAACCACATGGACACGGATTCATCGCTGCAAGCAATTGAAATTTAGCAGGAAAAGTGGCTTGTCGTGAAGCGCGTGAAATGTGAATTTCGCCATTTTCCAAAGGTTCACGCAACACTTCCAAGACTTTGCGGTCAAATTCAGGCAGCTCGTCCAAAAACAAAACGCCGTGATGTGCCAATGAAATTTCCCCTGGTTTCGGGTCGGAACCACCACCCACCAATGCCGCTGAACTTGCCGAATGGTGTGGGCTGCGAAAAGGTCGTTTCACATCAAAATCTTGCAAATGATGGGGCAAGAGTGAACGCAATGCCCACACCGAAATCAATTCTTCATCATTCAAAGGCGGCAAAATAGACGGCAAGCGTTGCGCGAGCATGGATTTGCCCGTACCTGGAGGGCCCATCATCAGCAAACTGTGTCCGCCAGCCGCCGCAATTTCCAACGCCAAACGGGCGGTGTGTTGCCCTTTCACATCGCGCAAATCAGGTTGCGCAATATTTTCAGGCTGCCTGAAAACGTGTGTGCCGTCTATCGCTTCCAGCAAATCTGTGCCATTTAAATGCGCCACCACTTCATTCAAATTGTCCGCGCCATACACGCGTATGCTGTCCAACACGGCGGCGTGTTTCGCATTGTCTTTGGGCAACATAAAAGCGCGGTTCGCTTGTTGCCCCTGCCACGCCATCGCCAACGCACCGCGTATCGGGCGCAGGCTGCCTGAAAGTGCCAATTCACCCGCAAATTCATATTGCGCCAAATATTCCGCCGAAATCTGCCCGCTCGCCGCCAAAATCCCAATCGCAATCGGCAAATCAAATCGCGCCGATTCTTTGGGCAAATCCGCAGGGGCAAGATTGACCGTGATTTTTTGCGCGGGAAACTCAAAACCACTCTGAATAATCGCGGCACGAACGCGGTCGCGGCTTTCCTTCACTTCCGTTTCAGGCAGCCCGACAATATTGATTTGCGGCAGACCATTGGACAAATGCACTTCCACTTCTACCAAAGGCGCGTTCATGCCGCTCAAAGCGCGACTGTTTACAAGGGCGAAAGTCATTCTTTGTCTTCAGATGAAGTTTCGGTTTTTTTGCTTCTTTTGGGTTTACTGGTTTCTGTGCTGTCTTCTGATTTTTCAGCATTTTCGGACAATTTTGCTTCCAAAGCTGCCAAACGTGCTTCTACTTCGCTTAATTTGGTGCGTGTTTTGATTAACACTTGTTGTTGCACATCAAATTCTTCGCGCGTAACCAAATCCATTTTATTGAACGCGCTGCCGAGCATGGCTTTGGCGTTTTTTTCAATGTCTTTGGCGGGGCTATTGGCGATGGTTTCGCCTAATTTATTGCTGATTTCGTCAAATAATTGTTTGGCAATCATGATGTTGTCCTTATGGATAAATAATAAAATGGAAAAAAGGGTTTATTTTTTCAGGCAGCCTGAAAATCAAATTCACAATAAAATAAATACTTTACTCGCAGCCTAAATTCTGCGCCACGCCATTAAACGACTTGTTCAATGCTTCACAAGTGCTGTCGGTGGGTTTGTCGGTAGCCAAATCCACACGCGCTTCCTGATTCATCATACGTAATTCTTCGCTGTTTTCAGATTGCTTGGCAAAACAAGCATCTACGCGTTTGTAATAACGCTCGCACACTTCGGGCAATTTCACTTCGGGCAAATCGTCTTCGGGCAAATACACCGTTTCCACGCTCGCCGCCAACGCGCTTGCTGCCGCAATTTCGGACGCGCTCACATTTGCCATAGCTTGCTTGCTGCTGGTGATGATGTCGGCTTCTTCAGACGCGCTTAAAATTTGCGCCACAATCGGCGATGAAGCCACCGCAGGCACAGACGCCGCCACCGTCATTATCGGGGCGGACACCGATAGATTCGGTTTCACAATGATTTCAGGTTCTTCCGTTTTTTCGGGCTGACACGCCACCAAAGTGGCGCAAGCGATAATGGCAATAAAATAATGTTTCATATAGAAAATTTCTTGATTATTTTTGAAAACTTGTTTTCAGGCTGCCTGTATTGTTAGGCAGCCTGAAAGGTATTGATTATGTTGTTTTTGGGCAACAGCGTATGGCTCAAATACATAATGCTAACGACAACAAGGCTAAAAATCAAGAAAAACAGTAAACTAGGGGCTAATGACAGCGAAGCGGTGTTGGGCGCGGAGTTGGTTTTTCAGGCAAACACCGCTTCGCTGTCAAATTCAAGGAAAAAATGTGAGCCAATGCCGCCCATTGGCGAGTATTTTTGACGCAGAAGTTGGCGATTTTGACGAAGGTAGCGAAGCGGACTTGCGTAGCTAAAACAACCGCGAAACGAATCGTCATTAGCCCCTAGTCTATTAAAACAATTTCCGCACTTCCGCCACAATATCATCTGCCCGCATAAAAGTTTCGCCAATCAAAAAAGTATGCACGCCGTGTGCTTGCATGAATGCCACATCGTCCCGATGGCGAATGCCGCTTTCGGTAACGACTAGGCTGCCTGAAAGTTTGGGCAATAAATCAATGGTTTGCTGCAAATCTACTTCAAAAGTTCGCAAATTGCGGTTGTTTACGCCGCGCAAAGGTGTTTTTAAATTCAAGCACTTATCGCATTCTTCAGCGTCATGCAATTCCAATAATACGTCCATGCCCAATTCGTGCGCCAAAGTTTCCAAACGCAGCAGCGTGTCCGCGTCCAGCGCGGCGGCGATAAGCAAAATCGCGTCTGCGCCCCACGCGCGGGCTTGGTAAACCTGATATTCATCAATCATAAAATCTTTACGCAAAATAGGTAGTTGCACCGCTTCACGCGCTTGTTTTAAATATTCGGGCGAGCCTTGAAAATAGGGTTCATCGGTCAAAACAGATAAACACGCCGCGCCTGCTTGTTCATAATCTCGCGCATGGCTGGCTGGCTGAAAATCGGGACGAATCAAGCCTTTAGATGGGCTGGCTTTTTTGATTTCGGCGATGATGGCGGGCTGATTTTGCGCGTGTTTGGCTTGAATGGCGGCAATGAAACCGCGTGGGGCGGGCGCATTGACCACTTGTTTTTTCAATTCTTCTAGTGGCACGGCGATTTTGGCGGCGGCGACTTCTTCGGCTTTGGTGGCAAGGATTTTTTGCAGAATATCGGTCATGATGTAAACCTTGTTTGATGAAATGGGATGGAAAAATGTGGGGGGATTATACGCTTTCAGGCTGCGTTTGGGCGAGTTGGCGGTATAATTGGTTTTTTTCAGGCTGCCTTTTCGTGCATAACTTCAGTACACGATAAACAAATGTAGGGTGCGTATTATGCACCGAATTTATCAAGTTATTTGAATGAGATTTTCAGGCAGCCTTTTAGTACACGACAAAAATCTTTGGATTGCCTGAAACCTGTCCCCTCTCCCGCTTG
>NZ_JQKH01000094.1 GCF_000745955.1 Alysiella crassa DSM 2578
CAAATCCGCCGCGCTAATGCGTTGTGTGCTGAATTTTAAGAATAATTCATGCACAATATTGCCGTGTAAAGTTTGGTCTTGAATGGTAACGGTGGTCATGGTTTTATCCTTGCGTGGAAAGATTTGATTTTATATGAAAATGGGTTTTCAGGCAGCCTTTCAGTACACGACAATTTTTCCAATCACAAATCATGTAGGGTGCGCCGTGCGCACCAAATGACTGAATAATTTAAATATTGTGGTGGATTTGGTGCGCACGGCGCACCCTACTGTTATTTTTGTCGTGTACTGAAAGGCAGCCTGAAACCTTGTATTTTGCCAAATCTCCCCCATTTGCAAAAAATCATTCACCGAACACAGGAACAATCATGTCCCAACACATCTTATTGAGTTTAGACCACGAACCCAATTTCCCTGCCATTGAAGTGGCGCACATCAAACCTGCCATGCAAAGTGCGATTACCGAAGCGCGCGCTCAAATCGCTGAAATCAAAGCGCAAAGCGAAACTACTTGGCAAAACACCGTAGAACGCCTGACCGACATCACCGAGCGCGTGGGGCGCATTTGGGGGGTGGTGGCGCACCTCAATTCGGTGGTGGATACGCCTGAACTTCGCGCGGTTTACAATGAGCTGATGCCCGAAGTTACCGTGTTTTTCACGGAAATTGGGCAAGATATTGAACTTTACGCGCGTTTCAAAGCCATCAAAAATTCTGACCGTTTCAAACGTTTGGATGACGCGCAACAGATTAAATTAAACAATGACTTACGCGGTTTTGTGTTGAGCGGTGCAGAATTGCCGCCTGAACAACAAGCGCGTTTGGCGGCTTTGCAAACCGAATCTGCCCAACTTTCCGCGCAATTTTCGCAAAATGTGTTGGACGCAACCGATGATTTTGCGCTTTATTTTGAAGATGAGCGTCAGTTGGCTGGGCTGCCTGAATACGCGCTTGCCATGTTTCAGGCTGCCGCGCAAGCCGAAGGCAAATCGGGCTACAAAGTCGGCTTGCAAGCACCGCATTACATGGCAATCATGCAATACGCGGCAAACCGCGATTTGCGCGAACAAATCTACCGCGCCTACGCCACCCGCGCCAGCGAATTGGGCAAACCCGAATGGGACAACACGGCAAACATCACGCGCTGCCTTGAAATTGCTTTGGAAGAAGCCAACTTGCTCGGCTACAAAAATTATGCCGAATTGTCGCTGGTAACGAAAATGGCAGACACGCCCACACAAGTGATGGATTTTTTGAAAGATTTAGCCAGCCGCGCCAAACCGTTTGCCGAAAAAGATTTAGCCGAAGTGCGCGAATTTGCCGCCAAAGAATTGGGGCTGCCTGAAATCCAATCGTGGGATTTGGGTTATGCCAGCGAAAAATTGCGCCAAGCGAAATACGCCTTTTCTGAAACCGAAGTGAAAAAATATTTCCCTGCCAACAAGGTGTTATCGGGTTTGTTCGCGCAAATCAAGCGTTTGTATGGCGTGAATTTGACGGAAAAAACCGTTCCCACTTGGCACAAAGACGTGCGCTATTTTGAATTGGAAAAAGGCGGTGGCATCATCGGCGGCGTGTACATGGATTTGTATGCGCGTGAAGGCAAACGCGGTGGCGCGTGGATGAGCGATTATCGCGGTCGCCGCCGTTTCATCACAGGCGAAAAAGCGGGGACAATTCAAACACCTACCGCGTATTTAGTCTGCAATTTCACGCCACCTGTAAACGGCAAAGAGGCGCGTTTGAGCCACGATGAAATCATCACGCTGTTTCACGAAATGGGACACGGCTTGCACCATTTGCTCACGCGCGTGGACGAATTGGGCGTGAGTGGCATCAATGGCGTGGAATGGGACGCGGTGGAATTGCCCAGTCAATTTATGGAAAATTTTGTTTGGGAATACAAAGTGTTGGCAGAAATGTCGGCACACGAAGACACCAACGAAACGCTGCCTGAAACCTTGTTCAACAAAATGCTGGCGGCAAAAAATTTCCAACGCGGTCTGTTTTTGGTGCGCCAAATGGAGTTTGCGCTGTTTGATATGCGCGTGTTCAGCGCGGAAGATTCAGGCAGCCTGAATAATTGGGCGCAGACTTTGGCAGAAGTGCGCCGTGAAGTGGCGGTGGTGCAACCGCCTGAATACAATCGTTTTGCCAACAGTTTCAGCCACATTTTTGCTGGCGGCTATTCGGCTGGCTATTACAGCTATGCGTGGGCGGAAGTGTTGAGCGCGGATGCTTATGCGGCATTTGAGGAAACGGACGATGTGCGCGGCACAGGGGCGCGTTTCTGGAACGAAATTTTGGCGGTGGGCGGCTCGCGCAGCGCGGCGGAAAGTTTCAAGGCATTCCGTGGGCGTGAACCGAGCATGGACGCGCTGTTAAGGCATTCTGGTTTTGATTTGCAGGCTGCCTGAAAAGTGATTTGATGTGATTGGGGCAGATTTCGTATCTGCCCTTATTTTTTTAATTAAGTGAATTGAAAATGCGTTATCCCTATGTACGTTTGGTATTGGCTTATCCCGCCACAATTGCTGTTTTGGCTGGCTTAATCCCAACCGTTTTATTTGCAATTATTTGTTTACCCATGTTTCTGTTTTTTTGCTTTGGAATTGTGGTGCGTTCCGAGACTTTGATGTCATTGGAATTATGGAATTTTGTGAAACTGTGTTTGAGTTTATTGTTGGCGGTATTTTTACTATTTGTTCCGATGGGCGTTGTTTCAGGTATTATTTGTAGCTTTCTTACTGTGTTGTTTCGTCTAAAAAGAAGCGTAATAAGCGTGATAATGTTAGGGATTGTAGGTGGTTTGGCTTTGTGGTTCATTGATTCAACTGGTGTCAGTTTGTTTGATGGCAGCGTGTATCGTACCAAAACATTGAGTTGGCATAACACAAATACTGCTCGCGCTTCTTCTGGTACAGTGCTGACAATGATGCTGTATATGACTGCATTAGTAGCCAGTATTTCAGTTTTATTTTTACCAAGCGAGGTTGATTTTGAAGAATCATGAAGATGATAGATGGATTATTGTGTAGGGGATTGTATCCACATATTTATGATGTTGGCGAGCATTCGTATTTTTCAGGCTGCCTTACGGTGCACGACCATTGTTCCAATCACAAAAATGTAGGGTGCGCTGTGCGCACTAAATCCGCTACAATATTTAAATTATTCAGCCATTTGGTGCGCACGGCGCATCCTACGATTATTTCTGTTGTGTACTGTGAGGCTGCCTGAAAATCAGTTTAACAAATAAAATCGCCCGAAAAATCAAAATATTGATTTTTCGGGCGATTTTGTTTTTTTATTCAATATTTTGAACTTGCTCGCGCATTTGCTCAATCAATACTTTCAGCTCTACCGACACTTGTGTGCATTCGCTGGCAATGGATTTGCTGCCCAAAGTATTGGCTTCGCGGTTAAGTTCCTGCATGAGAAAATCCAAACGCTTGCCGACCGTGCCTTTGTGTTCCGTGATAATGCGGCGCACTTCGGCGATGTGGGTACGCAAACGGCTAAATTCTTCATCTACATCGGCTTTTTGCATAAACAGGGCAAATTCTTGTTTCAAGCGGTCTTCGTCTATGCTCATCACGGCTTCGGCGAGTCGGGTGCGGACACGTTGCATATGCGTTTTAAGCAGACCTGGGAACAGGCTTTCCAATGCGGTGATGATATCGTCCATCAATTCCAAACGCTCCAGCAAATGCGCTTGCAATTTCAAACCTTCGCGTTTACGCGTTTCCACAAAATCTTTCAGCGCGTTGCCCAATAGGGTTTGCACGCCGTTGGCAATCACTTCATTGTCTTTTTCCGCGCTGATGATGACATTGGGAAATTTCAAAATTTCCGCCACCGTGAGTTTGCCCAAACCATCGTGTTCATTGCGCCATTTGGTGTTGAGCGCGGCGAGTTCTGCCACCAATTCATGATTGATGTGCAGGCTGCCTGAATGTTCGGCGATGGTGTTTAATTGAATGCGGCATTCCAGTTTGCCGCGTGTAACGTGTTGGGCAATTTGTTCGCGCATATTGCTTTCCAGATAGCGCAAATCTTCGGGCATTTTGAATTGCACGTCTAAAAAACGGTGGTTTACGCTGCGAATTTCCAAATCAATCCGTTTGCCGCCAAACTCGCCCGATGTGTGGGCAAAACCTGTCATACTTTTAATCATGTGAATTTTCTCGCTGTGTATTTAGGGGAAATCTACGCAAGGAATGTTAGCAGAAATAAGTTTATTTTAAAATATGTTAAGAGCGATTTTGCTATGCAGGCAGCCTGAAAACAGTACAAATGGTATAATTTGTGTTATTTGAATGATTTAGGAAAATATCATGACTTATCAACGCCCAAACCGCGCCGCCAATCAATTGCGCGATGTGCAAATCACGCCAAATTTTTTGCCCCACGCTGACGGCTCGGTGCTGATTGCGTGCGGCAACACGAAAATCATCTGCACCGCCACGATAGACGAAGCCGTACCGCCCTTTTTGCGTGGCAAAGGCGAAGGTTGGGTTACGGCAGAATACGGCATGTTGCCCGCGTCCACCCAATCGCGCATGAAACGTGAGGCGGCTGCTGGCAAACAATCGGGTCGCACCCAAGAAATTCAGCGTTTGATTGGGCGAAGTTTACGCGCTTGCGTGGACATGAAAAAATTGGGCGAACGCCAAATTTTGATTGATTGCGATGTGATTCAAGCCGATGGTGGCACACGCACGGCAAGCATTACAGGCGCGTTTGTGGCATTGAAAATTGCCATACACAAAATGTTGGCAGACGGCAGGCTGGCTGAAAATCCGCTTACAGGCAGCGTGGCGGCGGTGTCGGTGGGGGTGGTGGGCGGTGTGCCTTTGCTGGATTTGGATTACCCCGAAGATTCAGGCTGCGACAGCGATGTGAATTTGGTTATGCTCAACGCGGAAAAAATCATTGAAATTCAAGGAACAGCAGAAGGTGCGGCATTCAGCATGGCGGAATTGGCGGAATTGATTGCGCTGGGGCAAAAAGGGATTGCGGCATTGACGGTTTTGCAGGAAAAGGTGTTTCAGGCTGCCTGAAAGGATTAAATCATGAATATTTGGACACAAAAAAGCATAGAGTTAGCAACACAGAGCAATTATTTAGACCAGTTGTATCGCATTTATCCCATGTCGGTTAATTTGCGCCGTGAGTTATCTCAACAAACGCAAGATGAAATCCGCACTTATTTGGATAAAAAGGACGGTAAAAATTTGCTGAATGTTTTATTAAAACAAGAAATTTTTCCCATTAAAGACAGTTATGTTGCTTATTTAAAACGCGATAAAACAGCGATTGAACGTAATCCTGCGACAGTCAGCCGTTTGGCTGGCATGTTGATTGAAATGGGCTTTGATGAAATTTTGGATAAAACCACCGTTCCCAAAGAAACCAATCGTCAAATTGGACCGATGTTTAAAAATTGGTTAGCCAGTGGCGCATTGGGTGTACCTGTTACGGATAATCCAGATAAGTTTTTGAATCATCAAGGCAATATTGTATTCAATGCAGGTGATGCTGCAATGGCGTATTTTGCTCAAACACATTTGGGTTATCAGCACAATAAAGGATTGGATTTTATTGCTAAATTTAATCAAACCATCATTATTGGTGAGGCTAAATTTTTAAGTGATTTCGGTGGGCACCAAAATGCACAGTTCAATGACGCGATTGCCACTTTACGCGCACCATTATTAGCCAATAGATACAATGTCAAAACGATTGCAATTTTGGACGGTGTTTTGTATATCAAAAGCAATAATAAAATGTTTAATGAAATTTCAGGTTTTGCAGATGATGATGTGGTTGTTTCTGCTGTTTTATTGCGTGATTATTTGTTTTCGGTGTAATCATGTTACAACTTATTTATCCCAACAAGCAGCCTGAAAATCAAATTTTGCAACAATCCGCGCAAATTCCGCCCATGAAATTGGACGAAACTTTACCAATTTTATTTGCAGGCGATAATTTTCATGCTTTGTCTGTATTGCTCAATAGTGGCTATCATGAACGCATTGATTTGATTTACATTGACCCACCCTATAATACACAACAAATTTTTACCATTGATGATGAACGGGCTAGCACAATCAGCCGCACCAATCATGGCATGATTGCCTATTCCGATAAATTGAACATGAATGATTATTTGGAATTTATGCGTGAGCGTCTGATTTTAATGCGTGAACTGTTGTCGCCATGTGGTTCAATTTATGTGCATATTGACAGTAAAGTCGGACATTATCTCAAAATCATCATGGATGAAGTTTTTGGTGCAGAAAATTTTAAAAATGATATTGCGCGGATTAAATCCAATCCCAAAAATTTTGCCCGCCGCGCTTTTGGTAATGAAAAAGACATGATTTTGTTTTACGCCAAAAATACCAAAAAAAACATTTTCAACAACATCACTGTGCCATTGAATGATGAAGATAAAATCACTATGTTTCAAAAAGTTGATGAAAATGGGCGGCGATACAATACCGTGCCAGTTCATGCACCTGGCGAAACGCAAAATGGTGAAACAGGTGCAATGTGGCGTGGGCAATATCCACCCAAAGGCAGACATTGGCGCAGCTCACCCAGCGATTTGGATAAATTGGACGAGCAAGGTTTGTTGGAATGGTCAAAAAATGGTGTTCCCCGAATTAAAAAATTTGCTGATGAACACAAAGGCAAGAAAATACAAGATATTTGGCAATACAAAGACCCTGTTTATCCCATTTATCCCACTGAAAAAAATGAGGAAATGCTGAAAATGATTATTCAGCAATCATCTAATCCTGATTCTATTGTACTGGATTGTTTTGCTGGGAGTGGTTCAACTTTGTTTGCTGCCCAAACTCTGCAACGGCGTTGGATTGGTGTGGATATTTCAACAGTTGCCATCAATGCGATACAAAAAAGACCATTTTTGAATTATCAAATGCTTTCTTTGCAAAAAACAGGCAGCCTGAACATTAACATGAAAGAAAAACCATGAGCAAACAACACGATGACGACAACCGCGAAGACACCATGCGCCTAGACAAATGGCTGTGGGCAGCACGCTTTTTCAAAACGCGCTCTTTGGCGAGCAAACACATTGAACTCGGTCGCGTGTCGGTCAATGGCGTGAAAACCAAAACCAGCAAATACATTGTCGTGGGCGATGTGGTGGATTTAACTTTAAATTCATTGCCTTATAAATTGAAAATCCTTGCGCTCAATCATCAGCGCAGACCCTCACCCGAAGCCCGTTTGCTTTACGAAGAAGACGCGCAAACCACCGCCCAACGCGAAGCCCAAAAAGCCCTAGACCAAGCCAGCCGAATCACCGCCGCCTACCCAGACGGTCGACCCACCAAACGCGACCGCCGTCAGCTTGACCGCATGAAACGCGGCGAATGGTAGCCAGTTGAAACTGATTCGCATATAATCGGCGTTCTTATTCTAAAACACTTTTGCAGGCAGCCTTTCGGTACACAACAAAAATTTTTGGGTTACCTCAAACTCGTCCCCTCCCCCGTCTGGCGGGGGAGGGTTAGGGTAGGGGTGGTTCGTTTTCTCTAACCCCACCCCAGCCCTCCCCCCTTACATGGGGGAGGGGTAGATTGGTGGCACCATCAAAAATGATGTGTGTATGTGTAAGGCAGCCTGAAAAAATATTTTTATCAAGAAAGTAACACAATGGCAGCATTCAACACCCAAGAAGTTTTGTCGGTTCATCATTGGACAGACGCATATTTCAGTTTCACTTGCACCCGCGATGAAAGCCTGCGCTTTGAAAACGGACAATTCGTCATGATAGGCTTGATGGTGGACGGCAAACCGCTCATGCGCGCATACAGCGTAGCCAGTGCAAACTGGGAAGAACACCTTGAATTTTTTAGCATTAAAGTTCAAGATGGCCCTCTGACCAGCCGCTTGCAACACCTGAAAGTGGGCGATGAAATCCTCATCAGCAAAAAACCGACAGGCACGCTCATTGCCAGTGATTTGAATCCCAATGCCAAGCATTTGTATTTATTGTCCACAGGCACAGGGCTTGCCCCCTTTTTGAGCGTTACCAAAGACCCTGATATTTATGAACAATTTGAAAAAGTGATTTTGGTACACGGTGTGCGCCACAAAGCGGATTTGGCGTATTACGACCACTTTACCAAAGGGCTGCCTGAACACGAATTTTTGGGCGACATGGTGCGCGAAAAATTGATTTACTACCCAGTCGTATCGCGCGAACCGTTTGAACACCAAGGGCGTTTAACCGATTTGCTGCAAAGCGGCAAAATTTTTGAAGACATCGGCTTGCCCCCCATCAATCCGCAAGACGACCGTGCCATGCTCTGCGGCAGCATGCCCATGAACCGCGACACCGCCGCGATTTTGGACAGTTTCGGTTTGGTGGCATCGCCCAAAGTGGGACAACGTGGCGATTATGTGATTGAACGCGCATTTGTTGAACAATAATTCACCCATCATCATTCAGGCAGCCTGAAAAATATGTTTTCAGGCTGCCTTTCAGTACACGACAAAAAATCGGACGACCTGTTTTGGGTTTGAAAAATAGTCCAAAGTTGCCATCATCAACATGGCAGCT
>NZ_JQKH01000095.1 GCF_000745955.1 Alysiella crassa DSM 2578
CAATGGAAGCACGAAGCCCACATGAGAGAACGCATTAAAAACACAGGATTTTTTATGTTGGAAAACGGCTTGTATCGCGCCGTTAAGGTGGGCATTGACACCAGCCAACCCACGCGCAAATTGGAAACGCGTGATTTTGGCGATGTGGTGGAAACGCTGGTAACGCCACAAAACGCATTCAGGCAGCCTGAAACCCACCAGCCGCCACCACAAATCACCGTGATGGACACCGACCAAACCGACCCCGACCAAGACGACAACCCTATCACAATGGCAGAGCCACCGAAAAAAACCATTCGCCGCCGCGTAACAAGGAGTGCCACAGCATGAATTACTTTTTGCTTACTTTATTGATTTTAAATGTAGAAATGCTGATTGTTTTGGGCGTGTTTTTGTTTCGCCAATTCAGGCAGCCGCCGCGCCGCCGTTTTGTGAAGCCGCGCCGCCAAGCGGTAAACCCCCAAATTCGCCGCCTGTTACCTGATAAAAAGGGCTAATACGATGATTTCTAATATTTTACTTTATGGCGGTGGCGGTTTGATTGTGGGTTATTTATTGGGTGAATGGGCGAGTTATCAGCGTTACAGCCCTGTTGTGCAAGCCATTTCAGCGCAATTAGACGACACGCAAACGGAATTAGCCGCCGCCGAAAAGCAAATTGAAGCGCAAAACCGCATTTATCAGCGTTTGGAAACGCGTTTAACGCAGCAATTTGGCACGCCTAGCCCAAACCATAAGCCAAACGAGCCGCCCATTATCCACCGCGCCGCATTGTCCATGCCGCATAGTCGCCGTACAGGGCGCGTAAGGCATGACGGATTATTGACCTTTGCGGAATAAATTTATCCCAAAAAAACATTAACAAATATTAACAGGCAGCCTGAAGCCTAACTAGGTTTCAGGCAGCTTGAATGATTATTCAGTTAAAAAACCTAGATACGATTGAACACCAGATAAAACGCGTGAAAAATCATCACTATTCATTGATGGAGATAAATATTCACGACCATTGCGCGTTTTTCTATGAAATTTATCTAAACGCTCAAATGAAACTGTGTAAATCATGTTGCATTTTGCCCATACTTCCAGCGTTTCAGTTTCCAAAGGATTTGGGTTTCTGCTTAATTTAACGTGCCAAGCCATAGCAGGATTAGGGGCGGTGGTAGAAAGCGGCACAACAGTACACAGTTTAGAACCGTGTCTAGATGACGGAGAAATGATGACAACAGGACGAACTTTAACCATTTCAGGAACGATTAATCCCCTGAAATCACATTTCAAAATATGACTTTGTTTTGGAAAATAAGAAGGATGAAGCGGCATAGAAAACCTACGAAAAACAGTTACTTTTCAAGTAGCTATAAATAAAAACACCCCCAATCGGCTTGTTATCGCTTCATGGGGGGACTGTTTCAACCCGTAGGGAAACAGATTTCGACCAGTATCTAAACTGGATACCGTTTCATTATGTGCCATTTTATTTTAGTTGTCAAATACCGTCTAAATTCATCTATTATCAAATACAAGGATTTAAATTATGAAAAACCCCATTATCAACCCCGACACCTTGCAAGATTACGAGACCAAACCCCATTTCCGTACCGAAAACAAAGGCGTGTATTTCATCAAAATCAAACATTCAGATGGCGAGACACGCGAAGAACCCATTTTGTTATCCGACCCTTTGGACGTTCTTGGGCGTGGCACAGATGAAAGTGGCGCATATTACACCGTGATTCAGTTCAAAGACCCACACACGCGCCAAGCCAAAATCGCCGCCATTGCCAACGCAGAAATTGGCACACAGCAATGTTGGCAGCGTTTGCAGGGCATGGGCTTGACCGTGTATTCAGGCAGGGCAAAGCGCGAGTTTTTGGCAGACTATTTGCAAACGCAAGGCAGCCGCGCCCATTTCCATATTGTCAATCAGTCGGGCTGGCACAAGGGCGTGTATGTGTTGCCCAATGGCGAAATCATCAGCCCCCACACCAGCGAGCCGCCGCCGCGTATTATCTACAATGGCGATAAGTCTCAAGCTCATGCCTACAATACTTCAGGCAGCCTGAAAGATTGGCAAGAACAAATCGCCCAATATGCCAATGGTAATAGCCGCCTGTGTTTGGCATTGGGAACGGCGTTTGCAGCCCCTTTGTTGTCCTTAATGCGTGTAGAGAGTGGCGGCTTTCATCTGTATGGCAACAGTCGGGACGGCAAAACCACCGCCGCTAAAGTGGGTTTATCGGTGTGGAGTAAGCATGATGACAGTTTAATGACTTGGCAAGGCACAAAATTGGGTTTCAATAACACCGCCACCGCCCGAAATGATGGCTTGCTGGTGTTAGATGAGATTAGCCAAGCCGCGCCCAAAGTGGTTTCAGATACCGTGTATAGCGTGATGAATGGTATTAACAAAGCACAGGGCGCAAAAGATGGCGGCAACAGAGCCATAAGCCGATGGCGCGTATTGGTATTGAGTACAGGCGAATTAAGCCCTGAAAATATGTTAGGCAATCAGGCGGAATGGAATGCAGGGCAAGCCGTGCGATTACCCACCCTAGAAGCCAATGCAGGGCGCGAATGGGGTATTTATGACACCCTACATGGTTTTGCCGATGGCGCGGAATTGTCGGAGCATTTAGACCGCGCCGCCGCCCATTATCACGGCATGGCAGGGCGTGAATTTATCCGTTTATTAAATCAAGACGGTATCAAGCAAGCACAGGCGCATTTTGATGATTTTATGGCAATGCTGCCCAAATTAAGCGGACAGGCGCGTACCGTAGCCAAACGATTTGCCCTTGCCGCCGCCGCGTTGGAACTTGCCACACCGATTACAGGGTTGGCGGCTGGTGTAGGCATGGCAGGGGTAAAACGCTGCTTTGATGATTGGTTATTTGCCAATGGCACAGGCAACCGCGAAAACGAGCGCATTGTGCGCCAATTCAAGGATTTTATGGAACAATTTGCCTATGGCGAGCGTTTCCAACCCTTGAAAAACAATGATTTTAGCCATACCGACCGCCACCATGCAGGGTTTTATGATGACACCAGCGAGCCGCCCGAATGGTATATTATTGAAAAAGTGTTTCGTGAAGAGATTGCACAACCATTTGAAATTATTAAAGTAACCAAAGTATTAGAAGAGCGTGATTTATTTGTCAAGGGTTCACGCGGCAATGGCAAAACGCAACGGAAATTCAGGGGCAGCATGAGCGATTTTTACCGCGTAAGAGAGTGCCAAGAGTAAGGCAGCCTGAAAGCAACACACCAGCGCATTAATGATTAATGGGCTGGTGTGTTTTTTTTATTTACTTTTATCTCAAATTGAATATAATTACACTTATATCAAAATAGAGATATAAACATGAAAGAAATTACTTTTCTAGGAAATTCATTAGATTGCATTCGTGAATTTCCAAATGAAATCAGGCAACAATCAGGCTATGAATTGCATAAAGTACAGAATGGAGAAATGCCAACCGATTTTAAGCCTATGCCTACCATTGGGCGTGGTGTGATGGAAATTCGCTTACGAGACGAAAACGGCGCATTTCGCATTATCTATACCGCCAAAATTGAAAACATGATTTATGTGTTACACGCATTTCAAAAGAAAACACAGCGCACCAGTCAGCAAGATTTAAACCTCGCAAAACAAAGATTAAATGAAATCAAACAAGGATAAACCACTATGCAAACTTATCAATCCGTATTTGACGCTATTTGCGATACCCCAGCCGAAGCCGCCAATATGAAATTGCGAGCCGAACTTATGCGCCACATTGCCGCCACCATTCAGGCTAACCATTGGACACAAAGCCAAGCCGCGCAACATTGCGGCATTACACAACCGCGCATGAATGATTTACTCAATGGCAAAATAAGCAAATTTTCATTAGATGCGTTGGTAAATATTAATGCCCATTTGGGGCAAAGTATCAGTATTCAATTTGGCGTGCTTCAGGCAGCCTGAAAGGGTAAAAAGATGAATGAAATAAACCCTATTGGCACAAATTGGGACGATTTAGCCACACAAATTTTTACCGCTCAAGAAATCAATGAAAGTAAATTGCGTGTTTGGCACATTGAAAGCATGATTGCGGCTGTGATTGCAGACAACCCCGAAGCCGCAAGCATTGCCGAAAGCCTAAAAACATCATTGCAGCAAGCACAGCAAGGGTATTATGCCAGTTTTTACACGCCTAGCACCATTACCAAACAGGCAGCCTGAAAGGAAAACCACCATGACGACCATCACATTATCCCCCCAATTAAGCGAGCGTATCGCAATTTTTGCAGCGCAAACAGGCAAAACGCAAGAACAAGTGATTGCCGCCGCCGTAGAGCAGTATATGCACCAAGAGCGAGCTATCCCCGAATTATCTCCACGAGATGAAGCCATGTTGCGCGATATTGAAAGCAAAACGGATTACACCATTGCCGAATTTTATCAGCGTTGGGGAATTGAAACGCCATGATACAGACCGACATCACGCATAAATTGGCACAAACAATTGATGACCCCAATAACTTACTTCAGCGTTTTACCGAATGGAAGAGTACAGGAGAAACAGGAGAAAATGATTTTTACCTATTTGGCAAAGATGGGGCATATACCACGCCACAGGTAAACGGCGAGATGTATGTTTTGCGCCATGTGCATTTATTGCCGCTTACCGATACTGCTCAATTAGCCAAATGGCGGCGCAATTGGCAAATAGGGGCAAGACATACCAGTAACCGCGCATTGGTTTATGTGCAAGATGGCAACCGCTTTTTACTGATTGATATTTTGCCCGAACCTGTGGCCCAAATGAAAACTGAACCAGCAAAACAATTAATGTTGTTGTTTGCCAAAATTGCCGAACAGTATATCTATCATCATAAAATCATTGCATAATTAAATATTCAGGCAGCCTGAAACCCAAATACACCAGCGCATAAACAATATGGCTGGTGTATTCTCATGTTTAAAAATCGCCATTTTTTAAACATATCCCCCTTAATATGTTTACGCGATAAACATATACTGCACCATATCTTTAAATTTTTGGATTTTTTAAACATGATATAAAAAAATAGGCAGCCTGAAACGTATAACACGCCGCCTATAACAAGCAAAAACACACATTAACACATTGAATTTAAAAAAAATAACAGAAAACACCCCATCACATAACAGACCGATAACAGTAGAAATATGAAAATAATCATTTAAAATCAATTCGGTAACAGAATAACAGCAATAACAGCGATTTTTTTCATCTGTATCACTTATGTACTTTCAGGCTGTCATGTTTAAAAAATCGCCAAAAATAAACACGTTTTCTTGATATGTTTACGCGATAAACATATACTGCACCATATCTTTAAATTTTTGGATTTTTTAAACATGACACAATGGCAAGCCCACCTACCCTACAATGATTTACCCAATCTACCGCCACAGCAAGACATTGAAACCAAAAATATTTTGAAACATTGTATTGCAGCACGAGCCGCATTAGCACAACTGAAACAAGCGGCGGAACTTATCCCCAATCAAAGTATGCTGATTAACACGCTGCCCATTATGGAAGCGCGAGCCAGTAGCGAAATTGAAAACATCGTAACCACCACCGATAAACTATTCCAATCCTTGCAACTGGACAATGACAATACAGACATAGACCCTGCCACCAAAGAGGCTCTACAATACCGCAATGCCCTATTTCAAGGCTTTCAATCATTGGCACGTTTGCCCATTTGCACGCAAACGGCGGTGTTGGTGTGCAATGCCATTAAGCAGCCCCATGAAATGACAATCCGCCAAACCACAGGCACCGCCCTAAAAGGCGGTAAAACAGGCAAAACCATTTACACACCACCAGAGGGAGAAAGCATTATTCGGGATAAACTAGCGAATTGGGAAAAGTTTATCCACGAAAGTGATGATTTAGACCCCTTAATCATTATGGCAATTGCCCATTACCAATTTGAAGCAATCCACCCTTTCACAGACGGCAACGGCAGAACAGGACGAATTTTAAACAGCTTATTGTTGATTGATAAGGGCTTATTGTCTTTACCCATTTTGTACTTAAGCCGATACATTATTGAAAATAAAGCCGATTACTATCAACTTCTATTGCGCGTAACCAGTGAGCAGGATTGGGAAAGTTGGATTATCTACATTTTAAAAGGCGTACAGGAAACCGCCGATTGGACAGTAAACAAAATCAATGCCATACGCCAATTATTTGAATACACGCGGCAATATATGCAACAATACGCCCCACACATCTACACACATGAATTGTTGAATTTGCTGTTTGAACAACCCTATACGCGGATTACCAACTTGGAAAATGCAGGTATTGCCAAACGTCAAACTGCTTCAAAATATTTGAAAGAATTAAGCGATTTGGGTGTATTGAATGAAGTCCAAATTGGCAGAGATAAGCTGTTTATCAATTTGCGTTTAATGAATTTATTGCGTGGCAATGAAAACACTTTTGAAGCATTTACCCGATAAAAAAATGGGGTAGCATAAAGATTTTTAGGTACAAATTTAGGTACATTTTCAAATTTTAAAAAATAAAATTAAATATAATCAATAAATTAATCAAAGAGTTCAAAAGACCCCGCCTCCACCAAATTAAACAAAATCCCTAAAATCAGATGATTTTAGGGATTTTCTATTTTCAGGCAGTCTGAAACCAGATTCTACCAATACTTACTGTACAATTTCTCATACATCCCATTGGCTTTAACCTTTTCCAAACCTTCGTTCAGTTTTTGAACCAATTCCGTATTGCCCTTTTTCACTGCAAATACATAATGTTTGGCAGGCAAAGACGAATCCTGTATCAAATGCGTTTTGCTGTCTGCATATTTTTTAGCATAATAGCTCAAAGGCGCACTACTGCCTACTGCCGCGTCCGCTTCACCTGCCAGCACCGCTTTAGTCGCCAACCAAATGGTGTCTGTGTACACAATATTGCCCTTATCCTGATTCCCAAACATCGGAATCAAACTTTCCGATACCGAAGCCCGTTGCAAAGCAACTTTCATGCCCTTAAACGCACCAAAATTCGGTTTATTTTGCAAACCATCGCGCACCAACATCGTGTAACGATATTCAAAATGTGGATTTGAAAAATCCATAAATGTCGCACGCTCATCGGTATAAGTAACCGCACCTGCCAAAATATCCGCTTTCCCAGAATCCAAATTCGGGAACAAACCCTGCCACGGATGTACTTCAAAACGCAACTTAAAACCCTGCTGTTTGGCAATTTCGGTCAGCAAATCGTATTCAAAACCTGTTACACCGCTGCTTTGGCTACTGTCCCGAATAATAAACGGAATTGTGTTCAATTCCGTCATGACCACATAAGTTGGGCGATTATCGTTTTCCATTGGTTTGGGTGCTTGTGTGGATGTGGCGGTCTCTTTATGACATGCACCCAACAATAATGTTAAACTCATTAAGATTAAACCAGTATATCTCATCATTTTTATTTCCCAAATTTTTTGATATAAGTCAAAAAATAGTTATAACAGAATTCTGATTTGCATGATACTCTAAAATAATTGGTGCTATTTTCCTTTGAATGCCCATTTTTCGGGCTGCCTACAAAACCACAGAGCCATATAATCAAAAAAACCTTGAAATTTCATATTTCAAGGTTTTTTATCAAAATTCAATTATAAATTAAAACATCACTCTTCATCTTTATCTTCACTTTTTTCTTTACCAGTAGGAGCTGATTTAGCAGCCGATACAATAACACGACTGCGCAATTTTTCCATCGTTTTATCGCCAATCCCTTTTACTTCTGTCAATTCATCAATACTTTTAAAACCGCCATGCCGTGTACGATACTCAATGATTTTTTCCACTTTCGCTTTACCAACACCCGTACCTTTTAATGCCGTTACCAATTCTTCAGCAGTAGCCGTATTAATATCCACAGGTTCAGATGGTGCAATATTTTCAGTTGCTTTTTTAACTTTTTTAGGTTTTTCAGAAGGTTCTGCTGCCGATGTTTCACCAGTACTTACACCACTCGCTGACGACATTAAGCCTACTGGAGCAGCCTGATTATTTGCTTTCTGCTCTCCCCCACAAGCAGACAAACCCAAAACAGCAGATAACATCAACATAACACTTAATTTACCTAATTTCATTTCATTACCTTTATTCATAAATTAAAATAGAATAATAAATCAAAATAAACAATAAAGCAAATTGTTTACACATAAAAGCAGCCTGAAACATCATCTATGTTTCAGGCTGCTTTGTGTAAATAGTTTGGCGATGACCTACTTTCGCATACGATTGTATACTATCATCGGCGCTGGAATGTTTCACTGTCCTGTTCGGGAAGGGAAGGAGTGGAGCCAAACCGCTATGGTCGCCAAACGTAAAGGGGAACAAACTGGGAAGCCGATTTTAAACAAAGGTTTTGGTTTGTTTGTGTTGATTTTGTATTTTTTGGTGATGACTGAGTCATCAGTAAGCTTATTTCATTTTATATTTACTTTGATTTCAGTTTATTTCGATTTCAGTTTATTTCTGTTTTCAAAGTTCTTCAAATGATAGAGTCAAG
>NZ_JQKH01000096.1 GCF_000745955.1 Alysiella crassa DSM 2578
TAGGAAGAGGCGTTTGTTGCTTTGGCATCAGGGAAAAACATTGCCAATTTGCTCAAATTACAGGTCTGCCGCATGGCAATGGTGCACAATAAATACACAAAAACAATAATGTGGCTCTTGTGCCATTTGAAAGTTTTGGTTACGATATGGGTAAGTTCGCTCAATTCAGTCATATTGGATTAGTCGTGAGAAAATTAATACGATACCACTGAATTGATGCGGACTTCTTTTTTTATTGTACTTTTTTTGTCGTGTACTGAAAGGCTGCCTGAAAAATATGTTTTCAGGCTGCCTGAAAATCCGCTAAAATCCACCCCATTTTTTACGAACTAAAAACAGGATATTACCATGCAAGCAATCAATATCGGACTACTCGGACTGGGTACAGTAGGCGGCGGTGTCGCCCAAGTTTTGCGCGACAATGCACAAGAAATTGCACGCCGTTTGGGGCGCGATGTGCGCATTATCGCCGTGTGCGACAAAAGCGCAGAACGCGTTGCCGAACTTTGCCCACAAGCGACTTTTGTTGCCAATCCTATGGATTTGGTGGCGCGTGAAGATGTGGATATTGTGGTGGAATTATTTGGCGGCACAGGCATGGCAAAAGAAGCAGTATTGCAAGCCATTCAATTGGGCAAGCATATTGTTACCGCCAATAAAAAATTATTGGCAGAATATGGCAATGAGATTTTCGCATTGGCAGAACAAAAAAATGTGATGGTGCAATTTGAAGCGGCGGTGGCGGGCGGCATTCCTGTGATTAAGGCGTTGCGTGAAGGTTTGGCGGCGAACCAAATTCAATCCATTGCAGGGATTATCAATGGCACCAGCAATTTTATTTTGACCGAAATGCGCGAAAAAGGCAGCGCATTCAAAGATGTACTCGCCGAAGCACAGCGTTTGGGTTATGCGGAAGCCGACCCAACTTTTGATATTGAAGGTCATGACGCGGGGCATAAAATCACGATTATGTCAGCATTGGCATTTGGTACGCCTGTGAATTTTGGCGCGTGCTATTTGGAAGGGATTAGCAAATTAGACAGCCGTGATATTAAATATGCGGAAGAATTGGGCTACCGCGTGAAATTATTGGGCATTACGCGCAAAACCGAGAAGGGCATTGAATTGCGTGTTCACCCGACTCTGATTCCCGAATGCCGCTTGTTGGCAAATGTGAATGGTGTAATGAACGCGGTGCGCGTGAATGCGGACATGGTGGGCGAAACTTTGTATTACGGCGCAGGCGCGGGCGCGTTGCCAACTGCGAGCGCGGTGGTGGCAGATTTAATTGATATTTCGCGCTTGATTACGGCGGATACGGAAAACCGTGTGCCACATTTGGCGTTCCAGCCCAGTCAAGTGGTGCCACAAAATTTTGTCAGCATAGACGACATCAGCAGCAGTTATTATTTACGCGTGCAGGCTGCCGATAAAGTTGGGGTATTGGGAACAATTGCCAGCTTGTTGGCAAAAGAAAATGTGTCCATTGAAGCCCTGATTCAAAAAGCGGTGTTGGACAATAATCAGGCGGAAATTGTGATTTTGACCCACAGTACCATTGAGAAAAACATGAAAGCCGCCATTGCCGCCATTGAAGCACAAGAATGCGTGGCTGCGCCCGTTACCTTAATCCGCATGGAAAGTTTACATGGCTGATTTACCCAAACATACGGAAAATGCGGATAAGCCAGAAAACGAGATTTCAGGCAGCCTGAAAACGGAATTGTCGCCCGAAGAAGTGTTGAAAGCGAAAAAGCGGCGCACTTTGATTATTTGGTTGCGGGTGATTGCGTTGATGTTTGCGGCGTTTTTCTTTTTGAGCAAATGCGGCATGAGTAAATCGGACGCAAAAATTGCGATTATGGAAAGCTGCATTAAAAATGTACCGTTTTCGCCACAATGGCAGGCAGCCTTAAAATCACGCAATTTAGTAGATGGTGGTGAGCGCATGGCGGCAGATTATTGCGTGTGTATGTGGAACGAACCCTTGCAAAAATTGGGCGTGAAACAAATTCAATCGTTTTCCAAAATTTCGCAGGAAGAGCAATTGAATTTGTTGGGCGGCAAGGAAGCGTTTATTCAGCGTGATAAAATGTGCATGGATAAATTAAAATAAGCAAAATACCGATGTTGTTTATGCAGTATGAAAACATCGGTATTTTTTGACGTTTCAGGCTGCCTGAAAATCAATTTATGTGGACAAATAAACATGAAAAAATTAAATAAAGACATCATTTTGAGTAAACTCAAAACCATTCCTGCGGCATTGAAAATTCAAGCGCAAAACGCGCAAGCACGTTGGCGTGCTTTGCCTGTGGAACAGCGTAAAAATGTGATTAAAAGCGTGATGTTGTTTGTGTCGGGCGTGTTGGTGGGGATATTGGTTACTTTGGGTTTGACGCGCGTGGGTGGCGGTGGCGATGATTCGGCGGCAAACAGTGCGTCTGCGGTTGCCAGCGCAAACGCAACCGATTGGGGCGAATTGGTGGGTGGTTTGTGCCAAACGCATTCGCCTGTGAATTTGTTGGCGATGAAATTGGATTTTCCATTTTCTTGTATGCGCGACAATGGGCAAATTGACAAATCTTGTGTACAAAAAGATTTATCGCGTTTTGCGCCCAATTTGCCGCAGCCGTATCAGCAAAATTTGGGGGCTTTGGAAGCGCGTTTGGGGGCGGCGGAAGATGGTTCGGTGGTGATGAATTATTATATTCCCCTGAAAAATGCGTCTTTTCAACAGCTTCCTTTGACGGCTTTGGCGGTGAATATTGCCACGAAACCCAACGCCACCACGCCTTTGGGTTGGCAAACGCCGCATTTGGTGATTCAGGGCGATTACAGCACGATTCAATCGGTGTTGGCGCAATACGCCCCCGCGCCGCAAACGGTGTATTACGCGAATATCCCCGCCAAAAGCGATGCCTTGCCCGGCCCTTTTGCCACGCTGGACGAAGCACGAATCGCCACGCGTAAAGCAGGTGGGCGCACCAGTTTGATTAAGAAACAGCAAGTGGCGTTGCAGGCGAATTTCTTGGAAGGGGTGAATGAAGTGGCGTTGAGTTGTGTGCCACAGGCAGCGAAATAATCTTCAGGCTGCCTGAAATCAAGTTTGCACAGTGGAGTAGGGTGGATTACGCTCGTTCTGTGCCATGTATTATCAGGCAGCCTGAAAACAAGTTTTCCTCTTGTTTCAGGCTGCCTGAATGTTTACAATCGCCATTTCATTATCCAAACTCAAGAAATCAGATTGCCATGACCCCCATACTCGCTTTTGATATTGAAACCATACCCGATGCCGCCGCCATTCGCGTACTCAACCAATTGCCCGACAGCTTGACCGATGCCGAAGTGGTGGAATTTGGGCAACAGCAACGCCGAGCCAAAACAGGCAATGATTTTATGCCCCATCATTTACAACGCGTGGTTGCCATTTCCTGCTGCTTGCGTTGGGGCGACAAAATTCACATTGGCACATTGTGTAAACCCGACAGCAGCGAAGCCGACATCATCAGCGAATTTTTCAAATTGATAGACAAACGCACGCCGCAATTGGTGAGTTGGAACGGAAGCGGTTTTGATTTGCCTGTATTGCATTATCGTGCGCTGGTGCATGGCGTTCAGGCTGCCCGTTATTGGGACATGGGCGATGGCGATTTTGCCGACAGCAAAGATTTTAAATGGAATAATTACATCAGCCGCTACCACAATCGCCATTGCGATTTAATGGATTTGCTTGCTTTGTACGGCGGACGCGCCAATGCGCCGCTAGACGAATTGTCCAAAATCTGCGGTTTCCCAGGTAAATTGGGCATGGACGGCAGCCAAGTTTGGCAAGCCTACCAAGACGGTAAAATAGATGAAATTCGCGATTATTGCGAAACCGATGTGGCGAATACTTATTTGATGTTCCAACGTTTTCGTTTGATGAATGGCGCACTCACGCGCCCCGAATACGAATTGGAAATTGAAAAATTGCGCGAATATTTATACGAAATCGCCGAAGAAAAACCACATTGGGAAGAATTTTTAGAAGCGTGGAATGTGTGATTTTCAGGCAGCCTGAAAGTACGACAATTTTTACAAACACACAAAATGTAGGGTGCGTACCACGCACCAAATCATTCAAAATATTGGGTATTTTGGTGCGTAATACGCACCCTACATAAATTTTGTCCTGTACCCCAAAGGCAGCCTGAAAATAAAATACGCCATATTTGATTGAATGAAATGGAATACGTCCCATGACTGAATACACCCAACTCCACGCCCCCATGCGCATTATGGGCATACAAGCACAATGTGATTTAGCCCACGCCCACGCCACCCTAAACGAATTATGGGCGCGTTGGCAACACGATAAAGCCGAACGCCTGCCATCGTTCACCCTAACCGTGTATTGCGTTTATCAATACGATGACGCGCAACCCGACCAAGTGTTGATTACCATTGGCAGATTGGTGGCGCAAGATTTGCCCTTGCCAGCGTTTGCGCGAGAAACCACCTTGCCCGCGCAAAATTATGTGCGTTACCATGTGCCAAGTGCCATGCCCGAACATCTTTTTGAAACATGGCAAACCATTGAACAAAATCGCGAATTAAATCGCAGTTTCACCACCGATTTTGAAACCTATTCGGTAAACGATATGCCCAAAATTTATGTGGGTGTACATTCATAATTTGCCCATTTGTTAAATAAAAATAAAATGAAAATTGAATATTTAAACACATTAGCCAAAAAAACCTTGTCCGTTTTAAACCGCCTAGACGCGCTGTTGCCGCCCGAAATCGTTGAGCCTGATTGGGACAACACCATCGCCTACCGTTGGCAACGCGCAGGCAATGCAGGGATTTTGCACAGTTTGCCGCGCCCGCATACTTTTCCATTGGCGCGTTTGGCGGCGGTGGACAAGCAAATGGCGCAACTGGTTCGCAACACCGAACAATTTCTCGCTAGCCGCCCAGCCAATAATGTTTTGCTAACGGGGGCGCGTGGCACAGGAAAATCATCTTTAATCAAAGCGTTATTACATGAATATGCCGAACACGGTTTGCGCCTGATTGAAGTGGACAAATACGATTTGGCGACTTTGCCCGCACTTTTGACGGTATTGGCACAACGCCCTGAAAAGTTTATTGTTTTCTGCGATGACCTGTCTTTTGAAGACGGCGAAGATGGCTACAAAACCCTGAAAACTGCTTTAGACGGCAGCCTGTCGCGCCGCACCGATAATGTGCTGGTGTACGCCACGTCGAACCGCCGCCATCTCATGCCCGAATTTATGCAGGACAATGTGGGCAAGGGCGGCGAAATTCACCCCAAAGAAGCGATTGAAGAAAAAGTGTCGCTGTCTGACCGTTTTGGTTTGTGGTTGAGTTTTCATCCCTTTGACCAAAATGAATATTTGGCGGCGGTGGCAAACTGGTTAGCCGATTTTGGTTTGGATTTGGACGACACCGCCCGACACGCCGCGCTCAATTGGGCGCAAATGCGTGGCAGCCGTTCAGGGCGCACGGCTTATCAATTTGCGTGTGATTGGGCAGGGCGGCAGCCTGAACAACGGCAGGTGTTTTTGTGATGTTCAGGCTGCCTGAATTTCATTACCCAAATATGATGATTTAAATTAAAATTTAAAACCATTTTTTAATCAAATAATTATGGAGAAAAAATATGGAAAAAGCACAACTTGCTTTCCGTCCAACTTGGTCGTGGTTGATGGACAATAAAATTGCCTTTGTCGGTTTTGGTTTTGGTGCGGGGCTTGCGCCGAAAGCGGCGGGGACTTGGGGCAGTTTGGTGGGCATGCTGTTGGCGGGCTTATTATTGGGCTGTGGTTTGGGCAAACTGGGTTTGTTTATCTTGGCGGTGGTCGGTTTTGCGGCAGGCGTGTGGATTTGCAAGCAAACCGAATTGGCATTGGGTAATGTCCACGATTATGGCGGCATTGTGTGGGACGAGATTGTGGCGATGTTTTTGGTTTATGCTTTGATTCCACAAGGTTTATTTTGGTGGGTAATTGGGTTTGCCTTATTCCGCTTATTTGATATTTTCAAACCGCAGCCAATTAAATGGGCAGACAGCAAAGTGAGTGGCGGCTTGGGCGTGATGTTGGACGATGTGATTGCGGCGGCATACACCGTATTGGTGGTGGGTGTATTGGCATTGATTTTCTGATGTTTTTTATAGTGAATTCAATTTAAACCACCAGCTCCCTTATGTACTTGGTGTACACGGCGGTCGCTGTCGCCTTGTCCTGATTTAAATTGAATCCACTATAAATAAACAGGCAGCCTGAAAACTAAAAATCTGTTTTCAGGCTGCCTTGTTTTATAATTTACCGAATTATTCTGCCTTAAAAATGCTGGTGTCGGTTTTCACTTGTTCCACTTCGGGCAAGGCGTTTGCGGCTTTTGCGGCTTCTTCGGCTTCGGCGAGCAAGCGTTTTTTCTCGTTCAAATATTGATTGATTTGCTGCACCAAATCTTGCGTGCCTGCGTGGGTCAATGCGCTGATTTTGAACAGGCGTGGCGTTTCCATATCAAATTGGAAACGGTCATCGGGTGCAGGATAATCCCAGCCAATCGCGTCCAAAAAGGCGCGTTCACGCTCGGCGGCGGTTTCATCGTCCAACATATCCAATTTGTTCAACACCAGCCAGCGTGGTTTGTCGTACAAATCTTCATCGTATTTACGCAATTCGTGGATAATCGCCAACGCTTCGCCAGCCGTGTCCACCGTTTCATCAAACGGTGCCAAATCCACAACGTGCAATAGCAAACCTGTGCGCGACAAATGTTTCAAAAAGCGATGACCCAAACCTGCGCCTTCCGCCGCGCCTTCAATCAAGCCGGGAATGTCCGCCATCACAAAACTGTTGTTTTCGTCCATGCGCACCACGCCCAAATTGGGGTGCAAGGTTGTGAACGGATAATCCGCCACTTTCGGGCGTGCGGCGGACACGGCACGAATCAGCGTGGATTTGCCCGCATTCGGCATGCCCAGCAAACCCACGTCCGCCAACACTTTCAGTTCCAGTTGCAAAGTACGCGCTTCGCCGTCTTCGCCATTGGTAAATTGTTTCGGGGCGCGATTGACCGATGATTTAAAATGAATGTTGCCCAAACCGCCTTTGCCGCCACGCGCCACGCACACGCGTTGTCCGTGATGGGTCAAATCCGCCAAAATTTCATCGGTATCCACATCGCGGATTAAGGTGCCGACTGGCATACGCAATTCAATGTCGTCTGCGCCTGCTCCGTAGCGGTCGCTGCCGTGTCCTTTTTCGCCATTTTTGGCTTGGTAGCGTTTCACAAAGCGGTATTCCACCAGCGTGTTGATGTTTTCATCGGCTACGGCAAACACGCTGCCGCCACGTCCGCCATCGCCACCGTCAGGGCCTCCGCGTGGTACGAATTTTTCGCGGCGGAAACTGGCTGCGCCGTTGCCGCCTTTGCCGCCGACTACTTCAATTTTGGCTTCGTCAATAAATTTCATGTTTTCTTTTCTTTCAAATAATTAAATGCTTTTCAGGCTGCCTTTCGGTACACAATCATTTTTACCAAGCTCTAATCATGTAGGGTGCGCCGTGCGCACCAAATGGCTGAATAATTTAAATATTGTGGTGAGTTTGGTGCGCATGGCGCACCTTACTGTTATTTTTGTCGTGTACTGTCAGGCAGCCTGAAAAATATGTCCGTGATTATACGCCAAATTTACCGACTATACCCATAACCAAGCCCACACGCGCCGACCTTCCCCTTGCACCATCGCCAAAGTCCGACACGCCGCCGCCGTGTTCATACATTCCACGCCCACGCCGCGTTGCGCCAATTCTGCCAATACTTTGGGCGACAAAAACGCCTGTGTCGCACCCGTGCCAATAATAATCAACGCCACCCCCGCATTCAAGGCAGCCTGAAAACTCTCCGCCGTCAAATCCGCCACGCTGTTTTCAGGCAGCCTGATAATTTCATCGCCTAAAATAATCGGATAATCATACACTTGCCCAGCTACTTCCAATGCGCCATTTTGATAAGATTGCACCGTGAGCAAATGCCCCAAATCCTGTTCCACAAATTCCATAAACCATTTCCCCAATATGAATAATATAGTCGTAGAAATGAAAATGCAGTACAAGGCGACAACGCCCGCCGTGTACGAATAGTACATAAGGGCGTTGGCAACGCCGTACTGCTTTTTCAGTTCTGCGACTATAAGGCAGCCTGAAACCCTTTTCAGGCTGCCTGTGAATTAAAATTTCACATTATATTTCAACAATGTTTGATTCAAAACCCTGTCATTTTTATCCAATTTCAAGCCTTCCTGCCACACCGTCCGTGCCTTATCTTGCTCGCCCATCAGCCAATAGGTTTCGCCCAAATGCGCCGCCACTTCCGCGCTGGGTTCATTTTTGTAGGCAA
>NZ_JQKH01000097.1 GCF_000745955.1 Alysiella crassa DSM 2578
GCATGATAGTGGTGCATAATAAATACTTACAAAATAATGGCACTTATCATCATGAATATAGATTTTATTTAAGCAATATTTGCCATGACAATGCAGAATATTTTGCAAAAGGTATTATGCAACATTGGCAGATTGAAAATAAATTACATTGGGTAAAAGATGTTCAGTTAAATGAAGATAAGTCTTTTATTCGCAATAAGAATACCGCAGCTTGCTATTCGGTTCTAATGAGTTGGGCATTAAATATTGCACGATTTAATGGCTTCAATAAATGGAAAGATTGGTTGGCAAGATTTGCCAATCGGATTGACCGTATTGTGAAAATGATTTAGAACTTGGCAGGTCTGGGGCTAAGGTGGGGGACAATCAAGGGCAGCACATGAATATTCTTGAAAATTAAAGAGCCACCCCTACCCTAATCCCCCGCAAGCGGGAGAGGGGACAGGTTTCAGGCAATCCAAAGATTTTTGTCGTGTACTAAAAGGCAGCCTGAAGATTTGTAGCGTGTACTGTACAGCAAGCTGAAAATATATATATCCTATTCAAATGGTTACACAATGAAATTTCGCAATTTGATTTTCCCGCTCACGCTCGCCCTGATTTTGGGCGGACTGTCGGCGTGGCTGGAAAGAATAAGCACATTGGACGTGGAAGAAGTCAAACTTGACCCAGCTAAACCACAGTATTCTATGGAAAATTTATCGGCTAGCCGTTTTGACACATCAGGCAGCCTGAAAGAATATTTAATCGCTCGCCAAGGCTGGCAATTGCCCGACCAAGAAAATGTTTTTTTACAAAATGCTGATTTGCAAACATTTATTAATGGCGAACCGCAATATTCCGTCAATGGTTTATCCGCACGCTATCATTTGAAAGAAAAAAAAGTTTATTTTGAACACGATGTGGTTTTAGAAAAAACCGAAGACAATCAACGTCCTGCCGCCATCGTCAAAACCAAAAATTTAGTGGTGGACACGGTCGCGCAAACCGCGCAAACCAATGAACTCATTGAATTTACTTATGGAAAATCGCAGGGCAGCGCACAAGGCGCATTCTACGACCACAAATCGGGCAAACTGGATTTGCCCAAACAGGTGAAAGCACTTATTTATGATGTTAAAACAAGTCATTAAAACCACAGCCGCCGCGCTGCTGATTTCAGGCAGCCTGAATGCGTTTGCGCTGGAAAGCGACCGCAATCAGCCGATTTCCATTGAAGCAGACTCAGGCTCTTTAGACCAAAAAAATCAAGTTACAGTATTCACAGGCAATGTTGTCATCAAACAAGGCAGCCTGAATATTCGCGCCCATGCCATACGCGTGGCGCAAGACAAACAGGGCAATCAGCTCATTCAAGCCGAAGGTAATCCCGTGCATTTCGGACAACAGCTTGAAGACAAAGGCTATGTGGAAGGTTCGGGCAATCAGGTGGAATATGAATCCAGCACAGGTTTGGTGCGTTTAACAGGCAATGCGATGGTGAAACGCGGTGGCGACGTGGCGCGTGGTGCGGCGATTACCTACAATATGCGTACCGAAGTGTATACCGTATTGGGCAGCAAAATTGCTGGCACAGCAAGCGGCACGAAAAATGGGCGCGTGAGCGTGATTATTCAGCCGAGCACCGTAAACAAGAACAGTAAGAAAAAATAATGGTTTATTTTTTCAGGCTGCCTGAAATTTTTCAAAATGAATAAATTACTGATTATACTTTGTTTTTTATTGTCATTAACTGGTTGCGTCCAAGCTCCGCAGTCCATACAAACAAAAACACCGCAAATAAAGGAATATTCTGTGTCATCTCATGAAACATGGCAAGAAGTAGGATTAAGTCCTGAAGAAATTAAGTTTTTAACTCAATTACAAAAAGAAGTACAAGCGGATAATCAACACATTGATTATAATGAATATTTAACCAATCCGCCGACTGATAATAAAGGGCAATTTTGGTATCAATGTGCGGTGATTTTGAGTACGCTGCCTGAAAATCAGCAATTAGATATTAGACCAAATGGTAAGCTATTCAGAGCATTAGGTATTTTAGATGAAATGCTGAAATACAATTCTAAATTCCCACAAATTTGGGCGCAAAAAATCATTGTTTTGAATTATTTAGCACACGGTTATTGGTCAAGTGCTTCTGCGTTAAACATGGTGCAAGGGCAGGAAGAAAAAGCAGAGGAACACAGACGTGCAACCGTTTCTTTAGGACGCGCATTATTAGAAACTGCAGAAGAAGCTGCCAAAATGTATCCTAAAGATGAATGGTTTCAAGACGAACTTGAACATATCCGTGAAAATTTTGGCTCATTTGCTGAAAAACAATAAAGCATGAATACACAATCTCATTTACACGTCCAAGGTTTACAAAAAACCTTTAAAAAACGCCAAGTGGTGAAAAATTTTTCGCTGGATATTGATAGCGGCGAAGTGATTGGTTTGCTTGGGCCCAATGGCGCAGGTAAGACCACCAGTTTTTACATGATTGTGGGCTTGATTGCAGCGGACGCTGGCACAATTACTTTAGATGGCAAAGAGTTACGCCACCACCCCATTCATGAACGCGCCCGCGCGGGCATTGGCTATTTGCCACAGGAAGCGTCTATTTTTCGCAAAATGACGGTGGAAGACAATATCCGTTCCATTTTGGAAATTCGTTTCAGCGACAAAAATGAAATTGAACAACAATTGAATAAATTATTGGACGATTTGAATATTGGGCGTTTGCGCCACAGCCCTGCCCCTGCCCTGTCGGGTGGTGAACGCCGCCGCGTGGAAATTGCGCGAGTATTGGCAATGCAGCCGCGTTTTATTTTGCTGGACGAGCCATTTGCGGGGGTGGACCCGATTGCCGTGATTGATATTCAGAAAATCATTGAATTTTTGAAACAGCGCGGCATAGGCGTATTAATTACCGACCACAATGTGCGCGAAACGCTGCGTATTTGCGACCGTGCCTACATCATCAGCGATGGCACAGTGTTGGCTTCGGGTAAACCTGACGATTTGGTGAACGATGAGCAGGTGCGCAAAGTGTATTTGGGCGATAATTTTACTTATTGATTTGTTTAATAAACTATTTTCAGGCTGCCTGAACACCCATTTATCATTATTCTTTTAAACCATTCAGGCAGCCTGAAAATAAACCCACCCAAATATTACCCAAAACGCATGACCCATTAATCAAAATCGCATTATTTTCAATTAAGAAAACCACATGAGTGCCAACCATCTTCATCTGAAACTGCGACAAACCCAGCAATTAAGCCAAAACTTGCAATATTCCCTGCGCGTACTCCAAATGTCGGGGCAGGAAATGGAGCGTGAAGTGGAAGACTGGCTCGCAGATAATCCCCTGTTGGAGCGCGTTTCTGCGGAAGACGCGCCGTTGGAGACTGCGCAATTGTCGGCGGCAATTTCGCAAACGCACCGCAATGTGGGCGGCGATGACGCAGAAAACGCATGGGAAAACATCGCCAAAGAAGACAATTTATACAGCTATTTACACGCCCAAGTGTGTGAACACCCTTTATCTGAATTGGAAGCGGCTCATGTTCATGTTTTGATTGATTTTTTAGATGAACATGGCTATTTGAGCGAATCGGTGGAAGAAATCATTGACAACACACCGCTTGAATGGCATTTATCAGAAGAAGACATTGAAATTGCAATAGAAAATTTGCAAAACTTTGACCCTGCAGGCATTGCCACACCCAATTTACAACAGTCTTTATTGCACCAATTGGGCAGGCTGCCTGCAAACTCGGTACGGCGTTGTGCGGCGCAAATTGTCAATTCACATTTACATGAATTAAAACAAGGTAATAAGCAAAATTTAAATTTGCTCACGAAAAAATTACCCGATTTTGATTCTGCGACCATTCAGCAGGCTTTGGAAATGATTTCGGGGCTAAACCCTTATCCTGCTTACGGTTTTGCGACCGAAGACCCGACTTCTTACATCAATCCTGAAGTGATTGTGAAAGAAGGCAAAGAGGGCTGGTATGTGGTCGGCAACGATGTTATGTTTCCACGCATGGCGATTAATACGGAATTGGTGGACGCATTAAGCCAAACAGAACAAGTAGATAGTATTTGGAAAGAAAAAGCGGTAGAAGCAAAACAAAAGTTGGATATTTTGTCCATGCGCCAATCCACCATTATGCGAATTGCCAATTATATTGTGGAAAAACAACAGGATTTTTTTGAATTTGGTGAAATTGGACTCGTGCCGATGTTGCTCAAAGAATGTGCGCAGCATTTGGAATTGGCGGAAAGCACGATTTCTCGCGCGGTAAATCAGAAATATTTGGCGTGTCCGCGTGGCGTGTTCCCCATGCGTTATTTTTTCAGCCAAACGGCGGTTACGGGCGAAGACGATGAGGGCATTAGCCAAAATGTGATTAAGGCTTTAATTGTTCAAATTATTGATTCTGAAGATAAATCCAAACCCTATAGCGACAATGATTTAATGAAAATGTTGCAACGTCAAGGCATTACCATTTCGCGGCGCACGGTGGCAAAATATCGGGATTTATTGCAAATTGCGGCGGCTGGCGGGCGGCGAGTGGATTGATTTCAGACAGCCTGAAAATTAAGAATATTTTAATATTGCCATCACCGATAAGTCGCCGTACAATAATACTACGCCCGAAGGCTTGGGCGGATTAAACTTTAAGGAGTTGTAAAATGAACTTACATATCACAGGTTTACATTTAGACGTTACTGAAGCATTGCGCAATCACATTCAAAGTAAATTGGAACGGATTAACCGCCACAGCGACAATGTGATTACCGTAAACATCACGCTTTCTACCGAAAAAGTGAATCACAAAGCCGCAGCCCATGTGCATTTAGCAGGTAAAGACTTGCATGTGGAATCCGTAGAAAACGATATGTATGCCGCGATTGACGTATTGATGGACAAATTAGACCGCGCCATTTTGCAACATAAAGAAAAATCCAATCGCCATTCATAAATCAATTATCCTATTTCAGGCAGCCTTATTTTTTCAGGCTGCCTGAAATTATTTTCAGAGAAATATCATGATGAATCATCAACAAAAATTATCCGATAAGCAAATGGCGACACTTTTGGCATTGCTGATTACCATTATGCCATTTTCTATTGACGCCTATTTGCCCTCGCTGACTTTGATTGCGGAAGATTTGCACAGCGATATTCACAGAATTGAGCAAAGTTTAAGCAGTTTTATTTTTGGTGTGGCGTTTGGGCAACTGGTGGGCGGCTCTTTGTCCGATATTAAGGGGCGGAAAAACATCGCGCTCGCGGGTTTGTCTGTTTATATTGTGAGTACCTTTTTGCTGATTTTTGTGCAATCGGCGGAACAATTATTGTCTTTGCGTTTGGTGCAAGCGGTGGGGGCGGGCATGGCGGCAGTGGTGGTCGGCGCGATTGTGCGCGACAATTATGAAGGCAAAGAAGCAGCACAAATGTTTGCTTTAATTGGGATTATTATGATGGGTGCGCCTTTGCTTGCGCCTATGGTTGGCTCAATGATGCAGATGATAGGCGGCTGGCGGGCGGTGTTTGTGTTTTTACTGCTGTACAGCGTGATGGTGTTTGCGCTGTACTGGAAATTTTTGCCGAAACATAAAATGGCTGAACCTTTGCCGCCGCAATTATTCCGCAATTTGGCGCAACGCTATGGGCGCGTGTTGCGGCACAAAACGGCATTGGGCTTTTTGTTTTTTCAGGCTGCCTCGTTTTCCTCTATGCTGGTTTTTTTGACTGAATCGCCATTTGTGTACATGAAATTGCATGAATTATCGCCCAATCAATACGCGTGGGCGTTTGGCTGCAATATTATTATGATGGCGGTGTTTAACCGCACCACCGCTTGGCATTTGAAACGCGACCGCAATTCGCAAGATATTTTACGCGCTGGGATTATTATTCAATTTTTGGCAAATTTATCTTTGTTTATCAGCGTGTTGATTTGGCAACTGCCGCCGCTTTGGTTGATGATAATGTTGATTATGACCTCAATTGGCACGCAAGGTTTGATTGTTGCCAATACACAAGCCTTGTTTATGAGTCATTTCCGTGAAGACGCAGGCAGCGCAAACGCGGTTTTGGCTTCCTGCCAATCTTTGATTGCGGCGTTGGTGGGTTTTACCACCACTTTATTGCACAATGGCAGCGCGATGGTGATGGCAGGTATGATGTTGGCGTGTACTACTTTAGGCATTGTTTTATTGATGATTTTTTCTCATTCCATCATGCGACAAAAATGTTAAAAGTGTTAATAAAGCGTAATTTCGCGTTATTAGGCTATGGATTTTGGAGAAGTTCAGCTATAGTTCGTTTTGTTATTTCAATGCGTTTTCAGGCTGCCTTTCAGTACACGACAAAAATAACAGTAGGGTGCGCCGTGCGCACCAAATCCACCACAATATTTAAATTATTCAGTAATTTGGTGCGCACGGCGCACCTACATGATTTGTGATTGGAAAAATTGTCGTGTACTGAAAGGCTGCCTGAAAATGTGTTTCCCTATATTTTTTTACTTTAAGGATAATTCCATGAAAATGTTTCAAAAAATGACTTTGGTAGCCACTGTTGCAGCTTTGGGTTTGAGCGGCTGTGTAACCAACGCCAACACAGGTGAACGCCAAGTGAGCAAAACCGCCGCTTATGGCGTGGGCGCGGCTGTAACTTGCGGCATTATCGGCGCGATTACGCATGGTTCTAAAGGTGCGCGTAACTCTGCGGCGGCTTGTGGCGCGGTGGGTGCAGGCGTAGGCGGCTACATGGATTACCAAGAAGCCAAATTGCGCGAACAATTGCAAGGCACTGGCGTGGACATTCAACGCGATGGCAACCAAATTAAATTGACCATGCCTGAAAATGTTACATTTGCCACAGGTCGTTATGATTTGTCTGAACACGCACAAACTTCTTTGAATGGCGCAGCGCAAACTTTGGCAAAATACAATGAAACCACCATTCGCATTATCGGTCATACCGACAGCACAGGTAATGACGGCATTAATATCCCATTGTCGCAAAACCGTGCAACGGCTGTGGCGCAATATTTGGTGAGCAAAGGCGTAGCGGCTAACCGCATCAGCACTTCTGGTCGCGGTGCAAGTTCTCCTATCGCCACCAACACGACTCCTGAAGGTCGTGCCTTGAACCGCCGTGTGGAAATCTTGATTGACCCACAAACAACGGGTAACTAATTTCATTTAGTCAAATACATTTCAGGCTGCCTGATTGAATTCAGGCAGCCTGAAATGCCATTTTCAGCCCATTTTGATTTCAGAAAGCACAATCATGACACATTCAGACCGTTTGATTTTGGATTTAATCGCACTCATGAAAATCCCATACGCTGATTTTGTACACGATAATTTTGAGCAAATTTTAAATTTGCCAAATGAAATCCACATCACGCAACACAATTTGCTTCAAACGGTACGCAGATTGCAAAAGTTGAAAATCGTCATCAAAAGAGATGGTTATTGTGCTTTGAGCAAAAAAGGTTTCGTGTTATGGGAACGCGAATTTGCGGTAAATTGGGCGCATTTTTATGATATTCAATGCGAAATCATCAATGATGATGTGCAAAAAATCCGCGTGGTATTTTGTGATGTGGGATTGTGCGATGTGTTGCATTCGCTGAATTTGCCGAATTTATACATCGCACCACGACAACATTATGTCGTGAACGATTGCAAAAAATTGAGCGCGGTTTATGTGGCACAAGTCATTGTGCCGAATGATTTTGAATTTGCCAGCGATGTGTTTCACAAATGGAAAAAGCCACTTGCCTGTTTTCAGGCAGCCTTTCAGTACACGACAAAAAATCGGACGACCTGTTTTGGGTTTGAAAAATAGTCCAAAGTTGCCATCATCAACATGGCGGCTTTGGCAAGCTGCTCCAAACCAACGCGAAAGATGCTTTGTGAGAGCCGTTCATGCGACTTGGGTTTAATCGGATTCAGTGCATGTTGCCAACGCCCGATAACATAAGCCCAAGCCAATGTAACTGCCAGAATCGCAAACAACTTTTCCATTTTAACAGGGTCAGTCATGTGCGTGGCTTCCAAGTCAAAACCGCGTTTTTTCAGGCAGCTAAACAGCATTTCAATTTGCCAGCGCTGAC
>NZ_JQKH01000098.1 GCF_000745955.1 Alysiella crassa DSM 2578
GCGTTAAAAGCAAGCTGCGTTAAAAGCAAGCTGCGTTAATTTAATCCAAATTCAATCAACCCCACATCAAAAATCCACCCAGCTCACCACAACTGCGCCATTCCTTTCACCATTTAATTGATTCAATCATACCTAAAACCCACTACCCCCACCCTACGAGCTTTAAATCTGATTTTGGTTTGTGCATAAACCAGTAAAAATAAAAATGCGCTAATGTTATCAATGCTATCGGCACATATTTGGGTTTGGGATTGGACTTGATTTGTGTGTGTGTTACTTCTGTTTGTGTGTCCGTTTTCAGGCAGCCTGAATGGGTGTGTTCTTGGTTCTGTTTCTGTTGTTGCGCTCGCTTTTTCATCAACGCACCACGCAACACATCCAGCCAGCTCCTTTTATTTGGGCTGACTTGCATGCTTTTCATTTCCTTAAGCCATCTCGAGATGGTTTCTTGGCTTTTATTCAGTTGTTGGGCAATCTGTTCTTGTGTGTGTTTGCCCTTTTGCCAAAGCAGAAACGCTTTCTGTTTCAATGGTTCAATGACTGCTCGGCGAACCACACCGCTTTTTTTGCCTTTGTTGCTTTGGCGTTCAATAAAGCGTTGCTCACATTCGCCATCGTGTTTCCACACCCATTTCGCTACACTTTTGGCAATATGCCCAATCTCATTCACTGAAAGCGGTATGGCAAAATCATTAAAACCCAATGCTTTGCTTAACACGGCTGTATGCCATTCTTTAAACCCACTGCCACGATATTGGCGCACCGCGTCATACGCCCAAAAGCGCAAACAATCAAACACCGCACAATTGCGCCCAAATAATTGACCGCTCTCTAAAATATCTTGGTGTTTTTTATGCTTTGCCAATTCAAACATATTGGGCAATTCAAAATCCATCGCCAACTCATCTAACGTAAATGTGTTCGTATGTAACAGGCTGGTCTGCCATTGCTCGTGTAATGGATTGTGTGCCAGCAAACCTGCATAGCGTAAATCCGCACCCAACTTCACCGCCATTGCATGATAAATCGCTTTGGCATAGCGAATCGGTTTCATTTTGGCGGTGTCATAAGTGGCAACTGGCGTTTTCAGCACATAGAATAAATGGCAATGTCCGCTCTCTGGATTTTGCACAATCAGATTTGGCGCAGCTAAGCCCACGTCTTCCCAAACGAAAGCCGCGTTTTGATGGTCCACATCAAAGACCATGATTTTCCAAGAAAAAGGTGAGTTGATTTGAATTTGCGGATAGCGAATGGCATGCTTTTGAGTGCGAATCACAGTGGGGCAAGCATTGCCGTCAGAGCAGTAAGGTTTACTTGGTAAAAGCGGTTGAATAAAGTCTTTGATTAAATCTTTGTATTTTTGCATTTTTTTGTATTGCATTTATCATTATTCAATGATAGAATGCACCTTAAGTTAGTTGGCGCACTTGTGGCGCTGATATGTTCCGACCCTTCCTAAAGTTAGAACATCCCTATTGAGAAGCCCGCACGCCAATGCGGGCTTTTCGTCTTAAAATGTGCGCGAATTATAGCACACATTTGTCCAATCAATTTAATTTTCGTTCTCTGTATTTGCTGTTACTTCTTTTGTATATGTTCTGTAACTTGATTAACAGAATTTCTATTGCAGTCTGATTATTGGTATCGCGCTTACAACATAAAGACACCACTTTTTCAAAACCAAACAAACGTTCCAATACACGGTACATACTGACCACTTTATCAATCTGATCGGAATCTTCATTAATCTTATCAAACAGTTGATGGAATATCGTACAATTAATTGAATCAAGCTCTTCCACATAGCCATGCTCTCTGGCTTCATCATTAAGGAAGCGAACCATATTTTCATTCATGGCATCAATAGTGGAATACCGCCACACTTCTTTACGAAACTTAATAATCTTTTGATTCAAATTAGATTGCTCTTCTTCAGGCATATATGTACTGGTTAGAAGATTCTTGTTCAACTCACGTTTCCATGCAGTAATAATGGCATCAATGTGTGTCATGACTGACTGGCAATAAAGAATTTTATCTTGTTCAATCCATTGAAGAACAATTTTTTCCATTGAAAACAACACTTCAAAAATATGCTTGCGCCATTCAATAATTTCCTTTACATCATAATATCTAGTTTCTGGATCTATCCAAAGCCAATAGAGGCATTCCAAAAAATGTTGAATAGCTTCGTATTGCTCATACTGAACTGATTTATCAATGAAATCAATAATATCATCTTTACCCTTTTTCGTATTTAAGAGTTTCTTCAACATTGACTTATTAATTCTTTCTTTAAATTCAATTGGTTCAATAACTTTACCTTCTGACAATGAGTCTGTGAGTACAAATAAATATGACATGATGTTCTTTTTATTTAACTAATATACTTAATATATATTTGCTTAAATAAAACACCAAATTTTTGACAAAAAAATTTCGCATCAACTTTACTTCATACTGCCTAAACCAAGTTGGTGGTTGTTCATATGCTGAACTGATTGCTGCTCAATTGACTGTGACCATGATTGAATATAGCCAATCCAACCAAAAGCCTTCGCAGCTTCTTCAATCAGCCACTTTTGTACTCTTATGATGTATTTGGCGTATTCTTCTTCACTTAATTCATCAATGGGTATATCATGATTCATGATAGGATGGTACGATGATGAAAAACAGCTTTTTATGTGCTTTTCTTGAATTTTAAATGAAGTTATAGGCTCTTCCTGCTGATTTTCATGCTTTTCAAATTTCGCATGCACCCGCATATTGGGTTTTGATTGTTTTGTTGAGTACGTTAAATGACAAGAAGCATTTGCCTTAACAATGCGTTCTGAATGTTTGAAATAACGCTGTTGTGCATAAACAGAAGTCGTTTGCTTACACATCTCCAGCCTATCTTTTAAAGATTGAATGTGCTGACTTTTTACCACATCCATCGATTGATGTTGCATGGAATCAATCAGTTTTTGACGATATTCATCTAAAGAAACGTCTTTTGCAATGGATAAGCGAATCGACTTGGATGAATTATCAGGCAAAATAGAAATCGAACCTCGCACTTCTCTGCTCACATGAAAACCAACCTGTTCTAAATACTTGACCAAATCATCTCGCGTTTCTAAGTCATGGTTTTCTAAGATGATGTTTTCAATCATATATTGGAGCATTTCGTGATTGAACGTTTTGCTTTGTCGCGTATTTAAATGATGGCGATACACATTAGCTGGTGCATTCTTCCAACTTTCACAACCATATTTGGCATCTACCCAATCTTGAAAAGCATCAATTGTCTGCAAATGATGTTTACAAAAGAAATTGTATTGTTTGATATGGCCGATGGGCTCAAGAAAACGTGTATTGACAACAAAATTGAGTTCCAATCGACCTTTATCCGTGTGTTCAATCCATGCCCAATGGATGCGTTCACGAATTTCTTGATTGGGCATAATCGCTTGCATAAATTCGTCCATTATTTCGTATTTGTCCTGCTCTGAAAAATGTTCAGGTGCTTCTTTAAAAGACAGGCAGCCTGAAAAATATTTCACTGACGAGCGCTGATTTTCAGCCAACATTTCAGCCAATCCCAGACTGCCCGAAAGCAATCTGGCGGTGTTACTTTCTACTCGCTCATTCAAAAAATAGGCAAATGCATTTTGAATAGGCTGTTTGTTGCTTTTGAAAAACTTGACTATCATGATGATGATTTACCTTCAAGAATGTCAATTAATTTGCTCAAATTACGCAAAATGGTCAGATTAGACTGTTCTAATGCTTGAGTGTGTTTGAGTAGTGCTTCAATATGTTTTTGGGTTTCATGATCGATAGGCTCATTTTTGAACACATGTGCAATTTTGATGAGCTGGTTCAAATCATTGAATGAGCGTTGTACAAAAACAAAATTTCGTTCAAACAGATTGATGTATTTGGACATTTTCTGTTCTGTCTCTATTTTAGTGGCTAAATGTTTGAGCCGAACCGATAATGCTTCATTGAGAATTCGCGAACGGTCGCATTGCTTTTGCTGTGCCAGTTTTTCTACTTCGTCCAAGTTAGGTTGTGTGATTCGGAAACTGATGGATTTGCTTTTAGGTTTCATGATGTGAATGTTTTCAAGGTATTAGCCATAATATAAATGCCATACCCAAGTTCTCAAACCCACATTCCTGAGATACACCCCGTGAGCAAGTATGTCGTCTTGTATGACGCTGTCATACTGCGTATGACACCATCATACAAGCCGATACTTGGTCAGGCTTGCCGCCCGACACCCGCTAAGATGGATGCTTTTTCAAAGCATCTATGCAATCAAAATCGCATGTTCCCTTCAATTGGTAACATGCGATTCGCTTTCTATTTTTGATTAGATTTTTGCTCTGCCAATAAGCGGTCAACCGCTTCATTTAAAAGCTGCTTGACGGTCTTATCTTGATTCAATGCCAAAATTTTCAGTTCTTTGTATTTGTCTTCTGCCATCACAAAGCTGACTGATTTTGTCTGTACATTTTCAGCTGCTTGCAACTGTTCCACAGATGGGCGTTTTGGGCTTAAACTCATGGTGCAATTTCCTATTTTACTGGGTTAATCAATGACAATACTTCATCACATAAATTATTGATTTCTTTACTTGCTTCTCCACTTGGTTCTTTATCCAAAACCGTCCGACCTTCCGCAGCCGAACTCGGATAAATCACACGTTGGCAAATGGCAGTATTCAAAATGGGCAAACCAAATTCCAATAGCGCGTCTCGCACTTCACCACCTAATTTTGTTCCCTTTATCATTCTAGTAATCAAAAGGGCAGTCTGCAATTTGCCATCTGTCAGTTCAATACGCTGTTTAATCAGTTCAACCAATTCGGATGCAGCCCATATGTCATATGGCGATGGTTGTACTGGGATAATGACCAAGTCAGACACTTTCATCGCAGATACTGCTAAGGCCTGTGATTGTGGTGCACCATCAATGACCACAAATTCTTTGTGCGCGATATGTTTTAAATCACGCTCAATCGTTGGACGGTCAATACCAATGACAGGCACCGTTTGTTCAGGATTAGACGCAGCCCAATCGCGCGAGCTACCTTGCGGGTCGCTATCCACCAAAACCACATCATACCCACGCAATTGCAATGCCCTCGCCAAATGAGTTGAAATGGTGGTCTTTGCTACCCCACCTTTGAAATTCAAAACAGAAATGACCTTCATTGTTACTTTCCATTTAAAACGGAAACATATTTTCCCATTTTACAATGAAAAAATCAATATCTATTTATTGATAATAATAAAAAAATATTTACTAAAACAAGTAAATCATATTCAATACAATCCATGAAATCATGTTTAAAAGACCAATTTCATTATGCTAGAATGCGCTTTTTTGACTCATTGCAAGCACCAAATCATGATGAAACTGTCTCCAACCGCATTGGGCGTTACCCTGCTCACTGGTATCAGCACATATACTTTTGCCAATCCCATTGACGCTATCCAACAAAGTCAGCAAATCAAGCAACAGCAAGATATTCTCCAGCAGCAGCGCGAACAGCAATTGCGACAAATGAACTTACCTGAGCAAGATGTGCGTTTGCCTGAGCCCAGTTTCGTACCCGATTTGATTCGTTCCCATGATTTCAGCAAAGATGAGTTATGTTTCCCAATTCAAAACGTTTCATTGATGGGTGAGGAAAGTCAGCGATTTCAATTTGCTTTAAAACGTGGCTTAAAAGAATTGGGGTTTCAGCCCAATCAGTGCATGAGCAGCACAGACATTAATCGCTTGATGGGCTTGGTACAAAATCACATCATCGGTCGTGGCTATACCACCACTCGCGTATTGGCTGCACCTCAAAATCTGCAAACAGGTAAGCTGGAATTAACGTTGATGGCAGGTTACATCAAAGATTTCAAAGTCAATCAAAGCCAATCTGAACACACGCATGCAGGTCGTATTGCGGCATTTCAAAATGAATTTCCCACCAATCGCAAAAAATTATTGAATTTACGCGAGCTCGAACAGGGACTGGAAAATCTCAAGCGTTTGCCCACCGCCGAAGCCAATATTCAAATTGTACCCACCGACAAACCCAATGAAAGCAATGTTGCTATTGATTGGCAACAAAGACTGGTACCATTTCGTGCGACTTTTTCATTGGACGATTCAGGCAGCAAAAGCACTGGAAAATTGCAAGGCAGCATGACTTTATCTGCCGACAATCCACTGGGTTTAAGCGATATGGCGTATGTTTCTGTGGGCAGGGGCTTGGGCAATATTCCCGACTTAAAAGACAGTGATGGCAAGACCATTAAAGGCAAAACCAATAACTACGCGCTGCATTATTCCGTACCTTTTGGCAAATGGACGTGGTCTGTCAATCACAGTCGCTACCGCTACCATCAAGCGGTAGCAGGCTATCAAGAAAACTACGACTACAGTGGCGAAAGTACCAGCAGTGATGTCGGTTTCAATCGCTTGCTCTACCGCGATGGCAAACGCAAAACCCATTTGGGTGCGAAACTGTGGCAAAAAGAAACCCGAAGCTATATTGATGATGCCGAATTGGATGTACAAAAACGCAAAACTGCGGGCTGGGGCATTGATTTCAGTCATAAGGAATACTTAGACGACATCAGCGCACAACTGAAAGTGGCGTATAAACGCGGTACAGGCATGAATGGTGCACTGCCCGCTCCCGAAGAGGCATTTGGTGAAGGCACATCACGCATGAAAATCATCACGGCTGATTTAAACGTGAATATACCGTTTCAGATTAAAAAACAAAAATTTGCTTATGACACAAGTCTACATGCACAATGGAACAAAACCCCACTGACACCGCAAGACAAAATGGCCATCGGTGGGCGCTATTCTGTGCGTGGCTTTGATGGCGAAATGAGTTTGGCTGCCGAGCGTGGCGTACAGTGGCGCAATGAACTGAGTTGGCAATATGCCCCACAACATCAAGTCTATCTGGCTGCAGACGTGGGTCATGTGTCAGGACCATCGGCACAATACTTGCTTGGACAAACTTTGGCAGGTGGGGCGATTGGTTTGCGCGGACAATTTAAAGCAGGTGGTGCATTGTCATACGATGTCTTTGCCAGCAAAGCCATTAAAAAACCAGAATTTTTTCAAAGCAAAAACACCACGACTGGATTTAGTCTGAACTACTCATTTTAAGATGTTACAATAAACCCAAATTGATTTGGCTCACAACAACAGAGATTTTTCATCATGAACAAACATTTATACAAAGTGATTTTCAACCAAGAACGCGGACAGATGATGGTTGTCCCTGAAAATGCGACCGCACAGGGGCAATCCAGCACCAATACATCTGCGGAAAACCCTGTTGCTGAGCCAGTTGATTCTTCTTTTGTTTCAGGCTGCCTGAAACCACTGACATTTTCTTTAATGCTGATGTTTGGCACAGCTTTTATTGCGGAAACAACTGAAGCAGCCAATATTCAAGCGGATAAGAATGCACCCAAAAATGAGCAGCCGATTGTGTTGCAAACCCCAAATGGCTTGCCACAAGTCAATATCCAAACACCCAGTAAAGCTGGGGTGTCGGTCAATCAATATCGCCAATTTGACGTGGATGAAAAAGGCGCGATTCTAAACAATAGCCGCACCAACACCCAAACCCAACAAGCTGGCTGGATACAGGGTAATCCATTGTTGGCAACTGGTGAAGCCAAAATCATCGTCAATCAAGTAAACAGCCAAAACCCAAGTTTACTCAATGGCTATGTGGAAGTGGGCGGCAAACGTGCAGAAGTGATTTTAGCCAACCCTGCTGGTATCCAAGTGAACGGTGGTGGCTTTATCAATGCCCAAAGTGCGACCTTAAGCACAGGTCAAACCCTGATTCGCAGTGGGCAATTAGACCAGTATGCCGTACACGATGGCAAAATCAGTATTAAGGGCAAAGGTCTAAATGCCAAAGACACCGATTTCACTAAAATCATTGGGCGTTATGTGGAAGTGGATGCGCCGATTGCCGCCAATGATTTAACCGTAATTGCTGGGCAAAACACGGTTGCCGCGGATGGCAAAATTCAGGCTGCCGCGAAAA
>NZ_JQKH01000099.1 GCF_000745955.1 Alysiella crassa DSM 2578
GTGAACGCCAACAACGATGTGGAAGTGGCGCGTTTTGATTTATCGGAAGACGCTTCCATTGAAACGGCGATGATTTTTGGCGAAATTTACCGTCATCATGGTGAATGGAAATTCAAGGCGATTGGTCAAGGTTTTAAAGGTGGATTGGCGGCTTTGGCGAAACATTATGGTGTGAATATTTAAGGAATGTTTCAGGCTGCCTTACAGTACACGACACCTACATGTAGGGTGCGTGGTACGCACCGAAATTTCAATTATTTGAATGATTTGGTGCGTGGTACGCACCCTACATTTTGGGTGTTTGTAAAAATTGTCGTGTACTGTAAGGCTGCCTGAAACGCAATCACAAAAGGAAATCCAATCATGGCAATCAGTTTACAAAAAGGTCAAAGAATTTCTTTGGAAAAAGAATCAGGTGTAAAGCTCACTTCCGTGATTATGGGTTTGGGCTGGGATGCGGCTCAACCTAAAAAATCAGGCGGTTTTTTAAGCAATTTGTTTGGTGGTGGTACAAAAGCGATTGATTTGGACGCGTCTTGCTTAATGTTTAACGACAAAGGTGAATTGAAAGAAATAATTTTCTTTAATCATTTACGCAGTAGTGATGGTTCCATTCAACACAGTGGCGACAACCGCACAGGTGATGGTGAAGGCGATGATGAGCAAATCAAAGTCGCATTGAATCGTGTTCCCAGCAACATCAAATCGCTGGTGTTTACCGTCAATAATTACACGGGACAGGATTTTAGCCAAGTGCAAAATGCCTATTGCCGCTTGCTCAATGGCGATAATGGTCAGGAAATTGCGCGTTACAATTTGTCAGTACAGGGCAATCACACCGCACAAATCATGGCAAAAGTGTACCGCCACAACGGCGAATGGAAAATGCACGCAATTGGCGAAAACAGTCAAGGTACAACGCCCGATAAAATTGTGCCGCAGATTTTGCCACATTTGTGAAAAATCTTTCAGGCAGCCTGAAAGATTTTTCAGGCTGCCTAAATTTTTGAGTTAATTAAATTAATTCAATAATTTCAAACGGCGCAATTCATCACACACATCATTGCGCGACCAATCATTGCCCGAAGCCAAAATCAACAAAGCCGTTGCCGTTTCCACATTACACTTGCCGCCATTAATCGCGCCCGAAGCACGCAAACGGCTGCCTTGTGCGTACACCGCCGCCGCTTCGCCTTCTGGCACTTGGCTGATGTTTAAAATCAAACGGTTTTTGCTGCTTAATTGATGAATCGCGTCCAATAAATCAATATCGGCTGGCGCATTGCCATGTCCATAAGTCATTAAAATCGCAGCATTAATTGGGAAAGTACGCAAAGTATGCGCTGCCGATTTCACGCCAATTCCGGGGGTTAAAAACAAGGCATCAACGCGTTGGTCAGGGTCAAAACGGCGCGGCAAATGGTTAAACGCGGGGGCGGCTTTTTCAGGCTGCCATGTGCCAAAATGATGGTTGGCAAAACCCATATCTTCCATCGTGCTGCATTTGGTCGTACCGACTGCTGGGAACAATTCGCCATTAAATGCCAACAAAACTTCTTTTACATCATCGCGTTGCAGCGCATTAACCGCCGTTTCCAAATTCAAAGGCGCATCGCTATTGGCTGTGCCAAATGGTTTTTGTGCGCCCGTCAAAATCACGGGTTTGCCCTGCGTGTTCAGCGTCAAAGCCAACACATTCGCTGTGTAAGCCAGCGTGTCTGTGCCGTGCAACACGAGTGCGCCATCAAATTGCGGCAAATTCGTTTGCAAAATGTCCAGCCATTCCGCCCAATGTTGCGGCGACACTGCCGAGCTGTCAATCAAAGGCTGGCAAACGTGCCAAGTGAAATTCAGGCTGCCTGAAAATGGCGCGAGCGCAGTGTCCACAATCGCGGTATCGGGTTGCAAACCTTCGGGGCTTTCGGTCATGCCAATGCTGCCGCCTGTGTAGAGTACGAAAATGTTTTTCATAATTGTATTCCTGTGTTTTGTAATTTCATCAATTTACCCTTTTTCAGGCTGCCTGAAAATATTTAAGTAGGTTGGGCTGTAAACCCAACAAAATCACACAAATACTGAAAATGTTGGGTTTTGCAACCCAACCTACTCATTCAGTCAGCATGTTCAATTTCTGTCGTGTACTGAAAGGCAGCCTGAAATTTATTTCGTCAAAATAGCCAACGCTTCCTGATATTTCTCCACCGTTTTCGCCAACACATCGGCAGGCACTTGGGGCGCGGGCGGCTGTTTGTTCCAACCGCTTTGTTCCAACCAATCGCGCACAAATTGCTTGTCAAAAGACGGCGGATTTTTACCCACTTCATAAGTCGCCACCGACCAAAAACGGCTGGAATCGGGCGTTAAAACTTCGTCCATCAGCGTTAAAACGCCGTTTTCGTCCAAACCAAATTCAAATTTGGTGTCGGCAATAATAATGCCGCGTGTCAGCGCAAAATCCGCCGCTTCCGTGTAGAGCCGAATGGCTTTGGCACGCACTTGTTCCGCCAAATCTTTGCCAATGATTTCAGCCGCTTGCTCAAACGAAATATTTTCATCGTGGTCGCCCACTTCGGCTTTGGTGGACGGCGTGAAAATCACTTCGGGCAATTTTTCCGCTTCACGCAAATTTTCAGGCAGCCTGATGCCGCAAACCGTACCATTTTTCTGATACTCTTTCCAGCCGCTACCGCTCAAATAACCGCGCACAACCGCTTCAATTTTCACAGGTTTCAGGCGTTTGGCGACCACCGCGCGTTTTTGGATTGACGCGGCTTCGTTTTCAGGCAACACGTCAAAAACCGTTTGCCCCGTAAAATGATTGGGCATGATGTGCGCCAATTTATTAAACCAGAAATTGGAAATTTGCGTCAAAATTTCGCCTTTGCCAACAACGGGTTCGTCCAAAATTACGTCAAACGCCGACAGGCGGTCGCTCGCCACAATCAGCATGGTTTTGTCGTCAATTTCGTACAAATCGCGCACTTTGCCAGAATAAAGTTTTTGCAGAGAAAGAGTCATAATGGGCATTCATTCAATGTTGGGAATGGCGTATTTTAGCGCGATTTTGCATTTCAGGCAGCCTGAAAATCATGAAAATGATGTAACAAAATCACTAAAAAATGCGACAAAATCTCATAGAAGCAAAACTTATAATCAACATAAATACTGAATATTTTTCAGGCTGCCTGAAAATGGTAAGATACACCATCTTTCCATTTCATCTCGTTTATAAAATATAAGGAAAACAAAATGGCACGTTTAACCATTCACAATGTAGGAACAGCACCCGAAGAAGCCAAAGCACGCGTGGAAGCAGCACAAAAAAACAATGGCTTTATTCCCAATTTGATTGGCGCATTGGCAAATTCACCGCAAGCATTGGCGTTTTATCAAGAAGTTGGCAAATTGAACAGCAGCAACAGCTTAACTCCCGCCGAAGTGGAAGTGGTGCAAATCATTGCCGCTCGTCAAAATCAATGTGGTTTTTGCGTGGCGGGACACACAAAAATTGCTACATTGAAAAATTTGTTTTCTGACAATGATTTACCTGCTATTCGTGCGGTGAATCCGCAAGGTTTGGAAGACAAAAAATTGGCGGCTTTGGCAGAATTTACCTTAGCGGTGATGGGAAACAAAGGCGCGGTAAGCGATGAGCAATTGCAGGCTTTTATTGACGCAGGTTATCGCAAAGAGCAATCTGTTGATGTGGTGATGGGCGTGGCATTGGCGACTTTGTGCAACTATACCAATAATTTAGCGCAATCCGACATCAATCCTGAATTGCAACAATACGCCTAATTTCTGAAATCAACCGCCGTGCTGGATAAACTGGCGTGGCGGTTTTTTATGATTGGTTTATTTTTATAAATAATTGATTTTAATTAATTAAATATTTTCAGGCAGCCTGAAAACCATTTCCCAAAGGAAAACCATTATGTCGCAAGAACACTTATTATCCCAAATTGCCCAATTGGTACAAACCGAACTCACGCCGATTGTGCAAGATATTGACTGCAAAGGCGTTTACCCTGAAAACTTTATGCGAAAATTGGGCGAAATCGGCGGCTATCAATCGCTGGGTACGCCCGAACAAGGCGGCAACGGTTTGGGTTTAAGCACGCAAATTTTAGCCATTCGTGAAGTGGGCAAAGTCTGCGGTGCGACCGCGTTTTCCGTTTGGTGTCAGGCGGCGTGTGCGTGGTATTTGCATAAAACCAGTAATACGGCGGCGCAATCGCGCTATTTAGCGGACGTGTTGCAAGGCAAAGTCTTGGCTGGCACGGGAATGTCTAATACAGTCAAACATTTAGCTGGCATTGAAAACCACAATTTGCAAGCGGTCGCGACCGATGGTGGTTATATTGTGAATGGCGTGCTGCCTTGGGTGTCTAATTTGGGCGACACGCATATTTGGGCAAATACGGCTCAAACATCAAATGGTTATGTGATGTTTATCACGGGCGGCGAGCGCGAAGGGGTGTCGCTGAATCCTTGCCCTGAATTTTGCGCTTTGGAAGGCACGCGCACGTTTGCCTTGAAATTTGAAAACGTGTTTGTGCCACATGAAGACGTGTTGGCGCAACCCGAACAGTTTGGCGATTACATTAAATCCATCAAAGCGGGGTTTATTTTGCTGCAAATTGGCATTGGCGCGGGGATTATTGATGGCTGCCTGAAAGAAATTGAATTGGCAAATGTCAGCAATGGTGAAGTAAATTTTTATTTGGATAATCAAATAGATGAATTAGACGACCGTTTTCAGGCTGCCTTGAGCAAAACCGCAAAATTGGCGGACGAAGCATGGGCTGGGCAAACGAGTATTTTGGAAACTTTGCAAACGCGTTTGGCGGCGGCGGAATTGTGTTTGGACGCGGCGCAGTCGGCGGCTTTACACGCTGGTGCGAAAGGCTATTTAATGCGTTCGCCCGTGCAACGCCGTTTGCGTGAAGCCATGTTTGTGGCGATTGTTACGCCCGCGATTAAGCATTTGAAAAAGGAAATTTCGGATTTGGAATTTACGGGGGAATTTTCTATTTAATCAATGGCTTGATATTCAGACTGCCTTTCGGTACACGGCAAAACTTCATGTAGGGTGTGTATTACGCACCGAATTTATCAAGTTATTTGAATGATTTGGTGCGTGGTACGCACCCTACATTTTAGTTGGGTAAAAATTGTTGTGTACGAAAGGCAGCCTGAAAATTTAGTCTCCCCAAAAAACTACATTCTCCGCATTGCCCATAAAAAATACGCGCCGCCCAATACGGTCGCCACCACACCAGCAGGCAATTCATAGGGAAACAATAATTGCCGCCCCACAAAATCCGCCCCCACCATCAACGCCGCCCCCAACATCGCCGCATACACCAATTGCTGACGCGGCAATCTCGCCCCCAACATCAACGCTAAATGCGGCGCAAGCAAACCAACAAAACTCAAAGGACCTACGGTTAAAGTTGCCGCCGCCGTCATGATTGCCGCCAATAAAATCAACACGCCACGCGCCCATGCCACGTTCACGCCATTGGCGGCGGCGACTGTGGCGTTCAGCCCCAACAAACCCAACCAGCGTTGCATGGGCAAACACACCGCCCACGACACCATCGCCAACGCCGTCAAACCCACTGCCACGCCACCCGAAACGGCATAAGTTGAACCCGATAACCACGTTTGCATTTGCACAATGCGATAATCGCCACTTGCCGACCAAATTTGCACCAACGCCGTAGATAAAGCCGCCAATGCCATGCCTGTCAGCAAAATTTTTTCAGGCTGCATACCATTTTTGCGGTTAAATAACACAATTGCCAATAAAGTCGCCAACGCACCCACCACGCCACTCAACCAAAATCCCCAGCCACCAGCCGCCACGTCTAGCCACCACACCGCCGCCATCACAGCCACCGCCGTGCCTGAACCAATCCCGAGTAATTCGGGGCTAGCCATCGCATTACCCGTTAATCTTTGCAACAAAACCCCCGCCAATGCCGACAATACGCCACACGCCGCCGCCGCTAATATGCGCGGATAACGCATTTCCCATAAATTCAGGCTACCTGAAAAATACCAACCCTCTTCCATTTGCCCAATTAATAGTGAAATCAGCAGGCTGCCCAATAATATAATCGGCAATATTTTCAAACCAAACGATAAGCGAACCCGTACCGTGCGCCGTGCGCCACGCGCCGAATGTTCTGCTGGCACACCCGCCGCATTCATCAAAAACAAAACCAAAGGCGCCCCCGCCAATGCCGACACCGCCCCAGCAGGCAAATCCACCGACCACAGCTCCAAAATCACCAATAAAATCCCATCTACCCCAGCCAGCAACAAACCACCCACCGCAAACGCCGCCAACAAACGAGTCGCCAATAAACGAATCCCCCCCAAACGCACCGCCGCACTCGCCGCCAAACCCACAAAACCCATCATGCCCACCAAAGCCACCACATACGCCGCCAACACCGCCGCCAATGTCAATGCCGCCAAACGTATCCATTTCACAGGAATGCCCAATGCCACCGCCTGTTCATCACTCAAAGCCATAATATTTAATGGCTTGATTAATAAAAATATTCCAATCCCAACCGCCACCAATACCATCGCCAACACACCCACATCGTGCCAACTGTCTTGTACCAATGAACCTGCGCCCCACATCGCCAAACCACGCGCTTCTTCCACATAAAACAAACCCAATGCGCCCGTTACCGCCGACAAATACAGCGACATCACCAAACCCGACAACACCACCACAAGCGGTGCCAACCCACGCCGCGCCGATAACCACAACACCCCCAACAACGCCGATACCGCCCCCACAAACGCCACCGCACCAGCCCCCCAAATCAACACAGATGGCGCAAAAATGGTCGCCACCAACAAGGCAGCCTGCGCCCCACTGCTCACCGCTAAAGTGCTGTCCGAAGCAAGCGGATTGTGCATCACCTGCTGCAACAATACCGCCGCCACCGATAAAGCCCCACCCGCCAACACGCCCATCGCCAAACGCGGCAAAGTGCCATGCACAAACAGCAAATCCCCCACCGCCAAAGTGTCCGCCGCCGCAAATAAATCCGCCAAGCCTAGCCCCCATTGGCGCGAATAAAGCCATGCCACCACGCCCACGCACCACAGCAGCAGCGCAAAACATAGGGCAATAAAAGTTTTGTGTTTCATAAATTTTCTCTAGATGTGTGTTGATTGGATTTTCAGGCAGCCTGAATTTTATAGTCTATTTATTTAAAAATGGCATGAACACCGTCCATTGTTTTTGATTTTTTTATTTTTTGCTTTTCTCACAGTACACGACAAATTTAGGCAGCCTGAAACATCTTTCAGGCTGCCTTTCCAGTCTTTATAAACCTTTCAGGCTATTTTCATTCCGCAAAATAGTAAAATTTTAACATTTTTTTCTCAATAAAATCAAAACTCATTTTATTTTTGCGGAACGGTTTTTCATGTTAAATTTCAAAATTTAAACACAAGATTATCTTCATATTTCGCAGAATAATTCAAACTTGTTTGCAAGCTGATTTTTTGGTAATTACTCAACCGCTCCCAACCATTTTGTTTACTCTCAATAACCCAATCCAAATAATCCACAAATTCCGACCGCGTACTGCTGAAAAAGATGAATGGCGGACGTACCACCGACATCAGCCGCAAAAATTGCACCATACCAAAATAATCATCTTGCCGATAACTGCCCTGCGCGGTGCAAATGTATGGCGGGTCAAGCACGAGCAGCATTTTCGGGTCATGAGCAAATTTCGGGATAAGTGTGTGTGCGTTTTCGCGGATAATTTCTACGCCGTCCAAATAGCCGCTTGCAATCGGATAGTCGCTTTCACGAATTTTGCGATACCATGCTTCGCCAAATAAAAAATCAAAATCAGGGGCTTGCTTGCCCGAAAACAACAGCCAACTTGCAATACAATTCAG
>NZ_JQKH01000100.1 GCF_000745955.1 Alysiella crassa DSM 2578
ATTGTTTTAAATCGTCAATATTGTTACTCAAAAAGCGGTCTATATCACGAAAGCTTTTTGCACCACCCATTATCGCAATCACAATGGCTGTTAATAATTTAGCTTGCGCGTAACGTTTACCTTCGCTGCGTCTTTTGTCTTCAATTTCTGAAAAGTAGGTTTCCAAAGTTTGCATGGTCAAATTACCGTTAGTTTAACTTGGTCATTATTATACCAAAAGAACTTGGCAGGTCTGCACCCTAACCCTCCCCCGCAAGCGGGAGAGGGGACAGGTTACAGGCAGCCTGAAAGATTTTTGTCGTGTACTGAAAGGCTGCCTGAAAGATTTTACAAAGTAATCTTCGTTTCCACCTTATTGAAATCCATAATAAATTGGCTTTTGAATGCGCGGACATTATTGTCAGAAGTGAAAATGCGGCGTGTAAGTTGATGATAACTTGTCATATTTTCCGCATGAACCAGCAACAAATAATCGTGTTCGCCCGAAATTTCGTAGCAGCTCACGACATCATTTTCCTTGTCCAAACTGCGGACGAATTTATCCAGCAACATCGGGTTTTGGCTTTCCACTTCCACCGCCACAAACACGCTCAAACTTCGCCCCACCGCCGTTGGATTGACCAAGGCAACTTGTTTCAAAATCACGCCATCGTTTTGCATTTGGCGGATTCTGCGTTGGCAAGTGGCGGGCGATGAATGCACACGCTCGGCAATTTCGGCGAGCGGCGTGGTCGCATCATCTTGTAATATATTGAGAATTTGGCGGTCTAATTTGTCTAATTGATGTTGTTCGGTCATGGTTTTGCTCTGTTAATGCGTTTTCAGGCAGCCTGAAAGCGTATTTTTCAATAAATTGTTTCAAAAAAAATGATTTTTTAGCAAAATGATTTCATTTTATGTGTTAATCAGAAAAATTTTATCACAGAAAATCTTTACAATGCCGTCTTTATTCCAATCAGAGAACAGAACAATGAACAAACATTATCAAAAAGGCATGATGGCAGCCATTTTATCCAACATCTTGTTTGCCGTACTCTATTTATACAGTGGCTGGCTGAAACCGATGTCTGGCACAGACGTGTTTGCATGGCGCATGGTGATGATGTTGCTAGCGTTGTGGGCGGGTGTGTTGCTGTTTGGGGGTTGGCAGTCATTGCGCGTGTTTTTGCAATCTTTGGGGACAAATTGGCGTAAATGGTTGATTGTGTTGCTGCCCACGCCACTTTTTGCGTTTCAATTGTGGCTATTTATGTATGCGCCTGTAAACGGCATGGGCGTGGACGTGGCGATGGGTTATTTTCTGTTTCCCCTGATGTTGGCTTTGGGCGGACGTGTGTTTTTTAAAGCACAATTGAATGGCTGGCAAAAATGGGCGTTGGCAATTGCAACGGTGGCGGTGGCGCATGAATTGTGGCAAACGCGTGCGTTTGCGTGGGGCATGTGGGCGGTGTGTTTGGGTTATCCACCGTATTATTTATTGCGCCGCTATGCACAAGTCCCTGCTTTTTTTGGACTTTTAATTGATTTAAGCGTGATTGCGCCTTGTGCTTTGGTGTATTTGGCAATGTCGGGTAAATTGGTGCAAGTGGCGGATTGGTCGGGGCATTTTTTTGTGTTGATACCGCTTTTGGGTGTGATTAGCGCGGTGGCTTTGGGTTTGAATTTGCAAGCGAATAAGGATTTACCCGTGCCATTGTTCAGCATGTTGAGTTATTTGGAACCTGTGTTGATGTTTGTGGTGGCATGGTTGTTTTTGGGGGCAGACGTTTCGGTTAATTCCATTCCGACTTATGGTTTGTTGATGGTGGCTTTGGGTTTGAGTTTGGTAGATGGCTGCCTGAAAATGCGCCGTGAACGCAAAAATCACAAATTGGCAATGGCGGTGTAAATTGCCTTAAATTCAGGCTGCCTGAAAAGTGGAATATGGCTTTTCAGGCAGCCTGAAATCATTTTTTATCCAAAGTTTCCATCAATTTTTCTAAAATATGGATTTGTTGTTTTAAGCTTTCTATTTCACGTTCACGGCTGCTGATGATTTCATTTTTGGCTTCTAGCAAAGTTTTCAAATGCTCAATTTCTGCACTTAATGCAATATTACCCAATGAAAAAGAGTTATTTGAATTATCACGAGCATCATTGAATACAAACACGTTTTCATCTCCAAATGGAATAATTTCTGCCAAAGTAACACCCAAAACATCTGCAATTTTTTGTAGACGGTCAATATCGGCTTTTGATTCGCCACGTTCAATTTTGGCATAGCCAGTTTCTGATAAGCCCAATTTTTCTGCTATCTCTGCTTGGGTCATTTTTTTATCTTCGCGTATATCACGAATATTTTGTCTTAATTTATCGCTGGATTTCATAAAAAACTCGTTTAGGGTAGTTGAACCACTCAATTTGGGTAAGTGGCTGTAATCATTGGTTTGTGGTGTAAGTATAACTGAAAAAATACAATTTACCCAATTTTTAACGCCACATTATATTGGAGAAAAACATGGCTTATCGTGATGACGCTGGTTTAAACTTTTTGGGTACATTATCATCAGAAGAACTGAATGATTTAGTTAATATTTTAATTTATGATAAAGGCGGAGATAAAAGATTAACTGAAAATTTAACATTTTCAGATAATTATAAAAAATATAAACCTAATCATAAAATGTATTGGAAAGAAATTGCAGAAGAAATCCAATTATTTGGTGGTAATACAATCGTTAATTTACTCTTCCGTTTTAATAAGGGTGTGGAATACAAAGAAATTTTGTGCGATGTTTGCAACAAACTCAAAGTCAATTACAGCAAATATGCTCCCATTGATATGATTGAAAATTGCTTGTTACAGAAAATTTTATACGATGCCTTAAAAAATATGACACCAGACCAAATTAAAGAGTTAGGAGTAGAATTAGGTATTGATAATTTTAATAATTTAAATGCACAAGCATTGATAGGTGTCTTTCAAACCATTTTTCAAGCAGGTGGTTTTGCTTCATATAAATTAACTTTAGTTATTGTCAATGCAACCATGAAAGCCTTAACAGGCAAAGGTTTACAATTGGCAACCAATGCAACCATTACCAAAACCATGTCCATTTTGACAGGTCCAATTGGTTGGGCAATTACAGGGATTTGGACAGCGATTGACATTGCCAGTCCTGCCTATCGCGTAACCATTCCTGCGGTTATTCAAGTGGCATATTTGCGGAAATTATCGCAAAATCGTGATGCAATTAAGCAATTGGAAAACTTAAATTTATAAAACAAATGGTGTATTTTGGCTGCCTGAAAAGTGAATAAACCGCTTTTCAGGCAGCTTTTTGATTTTCTGTTAAAATACCGTCATTTTGCGCTTTCAGGCTGCCTGAAAGCCGTTTTTTGCTTTCTAACCTATTTTTTATTTTAAAAACAAGACCATGAAAAACATCAGAAACTTCTCCATCATCGCCCACATTGACCACGGCAAATCCACACTTGCCGACCGATTTATCCAATATTGCGGTGGCTTGGATTTGCGCGAAATGAGTTCCCAAGTCCTTGATTCTATGGACATTGAAAAAGAACGCGGCATCACGATTAAAGCGCAAACGGCTGCCTTAAACTACAAAGCCCGCAATGGCGAAACCTACCAACTCAACCTGATTGACACCCCTGGACACGTTGATTTTTCATACGAAGTGTCGCGTTCACTTTCCGCTTGCGAAGGCGCGTTGCTGGTGGTGGACGCATCACAAGGCGTGGAAGCGCAAACCGTTGCCAACTGCTACACCGCCATTGATTTGGGCGTGGAAGTTGTCCCCATTTTAAACAAAATTGACTTGCCCGCCGCCGACCCCGAGCGCGTTGCCCAAGAAATTGAAGACATCATCGGCATAGACGCGGTGGGCGCGGTAACCTGCTCCGCCAAAAGCGGCTTGGGCGTGGAAGACGTGTTGGAAGAGATTGTCGCCAAAATCCCCGCGCCCGAAGGCGATGAAAACGCGCCTTTGCAAGCCGTGATTATTGATTCGTGGTTTGACAATTATGTGGGCGTGGTCATGTTAATCCGCGTGAAAAATGGCACGATTAAATTGAAAGACAAAGTCCGTTTCATGTCCACGCTGGCTGAAACGCAGGTGGAGCAACTGGGCATATTCACACCCAAATCCGTGAATAAACAAGAACTCAAAGCAGGCGAAGTGGGCTTTCTCATTACAGGCGTAAAAGAACTCGGCTCGGCAAAAGTGGGCGACACCGTTACGCTGACAAACAATCCTGCTGCCGCACCGCTCGCAGGTTTCAAAGAAGTGCAAAGCCAAGTTTTTGCAGGACTTTATCCTGTGGAAAGCCACGATTACGAAGCCTTGCGCGATGCGTTGGAAAAATTGCAACTGAACGATGCCAGCCTGAAATTTGAACCCGAAGTGTCGCAGGCATTGGGATTTGGTTTCCGTTGCGGATTTTTGGGTTTGTTGCACTTGGAAATCGTGCAAGAGCGTTTGGAACGCGAATTTGACATGGATTTGATTACCACCGCGCCAACGGTGGTTTACGAAGTGATTTTGAAAAATGGCGAAAAAATTGAAGTGGAAAATCCGTCCAAACTGCCCGACATCGGCACGATAGACACGATTTTAGAACCCATTATTACCGCCACAATCCTTGTGCCACAAGATTATGTGGGCAATGTGATGACCTTGTGCAACCAAAAACGCGGCGTGCAACGCAATATGCAATATCTCGGTCGCCAAGTCATGCTGACTTACGATTTGCCGATGAATGAAGTGGTAATGGATTTCTTTGACAAACTCAAATCCACATCGCGCGGTTATGCGTCTTTGGACTATGAATTTAAAGAATTTCAGCCATCGGATTTGGTCAAATTGGACATCATGGTCAATGGCGACAAAGTGGACGCATTGAGTTTGATTGTGCATCGCCAAACATCGGTGCATCGCGGACGCGAATTGGCAAGCAAAATGCGCGAATTGATTCCACGCCAAATGTTTGACATTGCGGTTCAGGCTGCCATTGGCGGACAAATCATCGCCCGCGAAAACGTGAAAGCCTTGCGTAAAAACGTCTTGGCGAAATGTTATGGTGGCGACATCACGCGCAAGAAAAAACTGCTGGAAAAACAAAAAGCAGGTAAAAAACGCATGAAACAAGTGGGCAATGTGGAAATCCCACAAAGCGCGTTTTTGGCGATTTTGGAGATTGGGGATAAGTGATGGCTTATCATTTGGATTTTATTAGTGATGAAGATTTATTTAATCATGTTCGCGAAACAGTACAAAAATACCGTTTCCACATGGATTTGGCAAAACTCAATCACAATTTAATAGACCCAATTAAACTGACTTTTGATGCTGGCGTGTATCAAAAATCGTTTTCCAATCAAGCATTGGAACGCATTTTAGAAAACGAAGTTTTGCGCCAAATGGATAAATCCAATACCAATCACATTGGTTATTTTCATCAAAATATTTTTCGCTATATTGGCGCAAATGATGGCTGGATTGTGCCAAACCAAGGTTTTGATGTGGAAAATCACACGCGCCAAATTTTTGTGGAAATGAAGAACAAACACAACACCATGAACAGTTCTTCGTCTGCAAAAACCTATATGCGTATGCAAAACAAAATCTTACAAAATGGCGAAAATACCTGTTATTTGGTGGAAATCATTGCCAAACGCAGCCAAAATATCGCATGGCAATGCAGTTTAGACGGCGAATCGGTACAGCACGAACGCATTCGCCGTGTTTCCATAGACCAATTTTACGAAGTTGTAACAGGGCTACCGAACGCTTTTGCGGAGTTGTGTGCGGTATTACCGCGTGTGATTGGCGATGTGGTTGAACAGGAAAATGTTGTTTTAATTGAAAATACCGTTCTTGCTGATTTGCAACAACATGGGGTAAACGACATTTTGAAAAATCTGTATTTGTTGGCATTCCAAAAATATCAAGGCTTTGAGCAATTTGAGTGGGCGCAATGAAAACCTTGGATTTATTTGATGTTGTACCCACGCAAAATGTTTTCAGGCAGCCTGAAAACGAAAAAACAGCCAAATTCAACAGCATAGAATTATTCGCAGGGGCAGGTGGTTTGGCTTTGGGCTTGGAAAAAGCGGGTTTTCAGGCAGCCTTGTTAAACGAATGGGACAAACACGCTTGCGCCACATTGCGCCACAATCGCCCCGAATGGAATGTGCTGGAAGGCGATGTTTGCGAAATTGATTTCACACCCTATCGCGGAAAAATTGATTTATTATCAGGCGGTTTTCCTTGTCAGGCATTTTCGTATGCGGGCAAAGGCGAAGGTTTTAACGACATTCGTGGCACGATGTTTTTTCAATTTGCGCGTGCGATTGATGAAGTTCAACCCAAAGTGATTTTGGGCGAAAATGTGCGCGGTTTATTGAGCCACGATAGCGGCAGAACCATTGCCACCATTAAACAAACTTTGCGTGATTTAGGTTATGTGCTTGTTGAACCAAGGATTTTGAATGCCGTCAATTATTGTGTACCACAAAAACGCGAACGCATTATGATTGTTGGGGTTCGAGCAGATTTGGCGGATAAAGCACAATTCATTTGGCCCGAACCGCATTTCCGTCAAATGACCATGACAGACGCTTTAAAAAAAGGCGAATTGTATGATTGCGATGTGCCTGTTTCCGAGGGGCAAAGTTACAGCGAATACAAAAAAAGCGTCTTGGATTTGGTTCCACAAGGTGGTTGTTGGCGTGATTTACCCGATGATGTGGCGCGTGAATACATGAAGGGCAGCTATTTCTTGGGTGGTGGCAAAACGGGTATGGCACGGCGGTTGGCTTGGCATGAGCCGAGTCTCACTTTAACTTGCGCCCCTGCCCAAACCCAAACCGAGCGTTGCCACCCAGATGAAACACGCCCTTTAACTGTTCGCGAATATGCGCGGATTCAAACTTTTCCTGATGATTGGGCATTTCAAGGTTCAATGAATCAGCAATACAAGCAAATTGGCAATGCTGTACCTGTTAATTTGGCGTGGGCTGTGGGGGAAAGTTTGTATCAATTATTGGAAAAATTAGCAGAATAAGTTATTTTTCAGGCAGCCTGAAAAGATTTTCTCCAATGAAAAACAAAGGTTAATCATGAAAATCCCCAAAAATACTTTATTATCATGCTTATTGAGTTTGATGATTGCCCCCAGTTTCGCCCAAACGCCCACCGCCAGCGCACCACAAAAACCGCAATCGGTTCAATCAGTTGAAAAAATTGATGTGGCGCGTTATATGGGAACTTGGCACGAAATTGCGCGTTTACCCTTGATTTATCAGGAAAAATGCCTTGGCGATGTTCAAGCCCATTACACTTTGCAAGCGGACAATACCGTGCAAATCATCAATTCCTGCCGCCAAGCCAATGGCGATGTGGCGCAATCGGTGGGCAAAGCGTGGTTGCAAAATCAAGGTGGTAGCCAGTTGAAAGTGTCGTTTTTGCCGAAAATATTGCGTTGGTTGCCGATTGGGCGCGGTGATTATTGGATTTTGCGCTTGGACGCGGATTATCAAACCGTTTTGATTGGCACGCCCAATCGCCAGTATTTGTGGGTTTTGTCGCGTTCACCGAAATTGGACGAGCGCGTGTTGCAAGATTATCTGCAAACGGCGCGTGAGCAAGGTTTTGATTTGTGCCAACTGATTGTGAATCCATAATAAACTGTTTTTATTATTTTTTCAGGCAGCCTTTCAGTACACGACAATTTTTACAAACACCCAAAATGTAGGGTGCGTACCACGCACCAAATCATTCAAATAATTGAAATTTCGGTGCATAATACGCACCCTACATGTAGTTGTCGTGTACTGTAAGGC
>NZ_JQKH01000101.1 GCF_000745955.1 Alysiella crassa DSM 2578
AGCCAAGAAACCGTTTCTTGGGGAGTCGTCAAGCGGTTAAGACACTGGATTTTGATTCCAGCATGCGAAGGTTCGAATCCTTCCTCCCCAGCCAAATAAAACGCGCTTATGTTTTCGTAAGCGCGTTTTTTTACGCAATTTGATTATAGTGGATTCAATTTAAATCAGTATGAGGCGACAGCGACCGCCGTGTACAGCTAGTACATCGGGGAGCTGGCAACACTATACTGGTTCAAATTGAATTCACTATATTTCAGGCTGCCTGAAATTGATTAACCCACTTATTTACAAAGAAAAAAATCATGACCCACCCCTTTCGCCGCAATCGTTTTTTTCGCAACACGCTGCCTGAAGTGAATATTTCTGAAGTGGGAAATATTCGTTCCCTGCATTTGGGTACGCCGACCATTCAAAGTTCCATGAATATTGCGCATCCGCCCGAGCTGGTGTTGTCGTATAGCCGTGCGATGATGGCGTGGTTGCTGTTTGTGGACGATTTGCCGAAGCATATTACGCAAATTGGTTTGGGTGGTGGTTCGTTTGCGCGTTGGTTGCACGAATATTTGCCCGAAACGCGGCAGGTGGCGATTGAAATTAATCCGCAAGTGATTCAAGTGGCGCGTACTTCATTTTGCCTTGATTTTGAAGGGAATAATTTTGAAATCATTGAAGCCGATGGCGCGGAATATGTGCAAATTTTGCGCGGTAATACGGACGTGATTTTGGTGGACGGTTTTGATGGCGTGCAGATTATTGATGAATTGGTGGGCGAGCCGTTTTTTCATGATTGCCGCATTGCTTTGCGCGAAAAGGGGATTTTTGCGACAAATTGGTGGAGCGGCGATAAGCGTTACCCTTTGTTTATGCAGCGTTTGCGGACAATTTTTGATGGGCAGGTGTTGGAAGTGCCTGCGGTAACGCATGGCAATGTGGCAGTGTTGGCGTTTAATCAAGTCCCTGAATTGAATATTGAAAAATTGAAAAAACGCGCGGAAAAATTGTCCAATGCTTATGGTTTGGATTTTTTCCGTATGCTGGCAGACGCGAAAGGGAAAAATCGCCACGATGGTAAACGGTTTGTATTTGAAAAAATGGAAAAATAAATATTTTCAGGCTGCCTTTTGATATGGGGATAACCATATTAGGCAGCCTGAAATGTAGACAACTCATTAATTTAACGATAAAACCGTGTATAATCACACACTTTTGTGCGCGAGAATATTTTGCCGTGTAGGTGATTTTGGGGTGTTCAGGCTGCCTGAACATCTATACCGCAAAATATTTTTAAAATTTCAGAGATTTCAACATGATACCCGACACTATTCCCTTGCCAAAAGACATCATACGCCCACCCGAAACAGTGCTGGTGAACATCACGCCCCAAGAAACGCGGGTGGCGATTTTGGAAGAAAATGATATTTGTGAATTGCATATTGAGCGCAATTCGGGACACGGTTTGGTGGGCAATATTTATTTGGGCGTGGTGCGGCGCGTGTTACCGGGGATGCAAAGCGCGTTTGTGGACATTGGTTTGGAGCGGGCGGCATTTTTGCACATTGTGGATATTTTGGAGCAAAAACAAAAACCTGATGAAACGCAACGCATTGAACACATGCTGTTTGAAGGGCAAACTTTGCTGGTGCAAGTGATTAAAGACCCAATTAATACGAAAGGGGCGCGGCTGTCCACGCAAATTTCTTTGGCAGGGCGATTTTTGGTGCATTTACCGCAGGATAATCATATTGGTATTTCGCAACGCATTGAAAATGAAGAAGAACGCTTGGCTTTGCGCGACCGACTCAACGCCATGCTGCCTGAAAACGCCAGTCGTGGCTACATTATCCGCACCAGCGCGGAAACGGCGACTGACGCGGAATTAAAAGCGGATATGGATTACCTAACCAAAGTTTGGGAAAATATTTGCCAGCAAGCGAAAACGTGTCGCCCTGAAAGTTTGTTGTATCAAGATTTGCCTTTGAGTTTGCGTGTGTTGCGGGATATGTTTAATGACAACACGGTGCAAATTTTGGTGGATTCTAAACAAAATCATCAACGTATGTTGCATTTTGCGAATTTGTATGTGCAGGGGGCGGCGGAAAAAATTCATTTGTTTAAGGGCGAACGTCCGCTTTTTGAAACTTATGGGGTGGAGACGGAAATCAATCGTGCGCTGCAACCGCGTGTGAATTTGAATTTTGGCAGCTACCTGATTATTGAGCCGACCGAAGCGATGACCACCATTGATGTGAATACGGGTGGATTTGTTGGCTCGCGCAATTTTGATGAGACGATTTTTAAAACCAATTTGGAAGCGTGTTACGCGATTGCGCGTGAATTGCGTTTGCGGAATTTGGGCGGCATGATTTTGATTGATTTCATAGACATGACGCTGCCTGAACACCGTGAAGCGGTGTTACACGAATTTGCCAAAGCCTTGAGTTACGATCGCACCCGAGTTACGCTCAATGGTTTTACCAGCTTGGGTTTGGTGGAATTAACGCGCAAACGCACGCGCGAAAATTTGAATCATGTTTTGTGCGAGCCATGTGAAGTGTGTCAAGGACGTGGCAGGCTGAAAACGGCGCAGACTTTGTGTTATGAAATTCAGCGCGAAATTGTGCGCGAAAGTCGGCGTTTTGATGTGAAACAATTTCGGATTATTGCTTCGCCGCAAGTGATTGATTTGTTTTTAGATGAAGAATCGCAATCTTTGGCGATGTTGATTGATTTTATTGGCAAACCTGTGTTGTTGGAAGTGGACGTGCATTATTCACAAGAACAGTATGATATTGTTTTGGTGTGAATTTTGTTTTCAGGCTGCCTGAAAATGGAAATAAAGGATAAATCAATGAAATTAGCAGTGATTTTGCCTGTATACAATACGGCGGCTTATTTGCCAGAATGTTTGGATTCTATTTTAAATCAAACATTTGATGATTTTGTGGTGTTAGCAATCAATGATTGTTCCACCGATAATAGTGGCGAGATTTTGGAAGATTATATGCGCCGCGACAGTCGCATACGCGCGTATCATTTGCCGCACAATCAGGGTGTACAAGGTGTGATGAAATTGGGTTTGGATTGGGTGAAAACCATGCGTGTGCCGTATGTGGCGCGTATGGACAGCGATGATGTGTGTTTCCCTCATCGTTTTGCCAAGCAAACGGCATTTTTGGATACCCATCCAGAGATTACCGTAGTAGGTGGCAATATGCTTAGGTTTAGTGCCACTTTTCAAGAAAGCAGTAAGCTGTATGAAGACGATGGTCAAATTAAGGTAATGTTTTTACGGGCAAGAGCGAATATTGCTAATCCTACGGCAATGTGGCGCAATGACTGGTTCAGGCAGCATGATATTCAGGCTGGGCAATGTAAAGTGGCGGAAGATTATGCTATGTGGATAGATTGCGCGATAAAAGGGGCAAAATTTGCCAATTTAGCTGATGATTTAGTCTGTTACCGTTTACATGATGAACAATTATCCAATCAATTGGCTTTGCATGATGATATTTTGGCAAAAATTTGGCATGATTATGCACGTCTCATGTTTCCCTATTTGGCTGAATCTGAACGGCAGATTTTGGGTTTATTTTGTTATTCATTTCGTTTGCGGATTACGCGTGCGCAGTTTCAAGAATTTTGTCAGGTGGTGGAGAAAATTGCCGTACAACATACGGTGTCGTTTTTTGGGGAAAATCGGGAGATGTTGGTGGCGCATTTACAAAAAATGGTGGCTGGTGTTCAAAATCAGTAAAATCAATAAAATTAATTTTATTAAGGAAATCAAAAATGTATTTTGTAGACAGAAGTGTTGTTGTATTAAAACCCACGCAAGCCTTTGTGGATTGGCTCAACCAATTAAATGACGATGATGAGCAAATGCCCGATTTGACTTTGAATCAGGTTCGCAGCAATTGCACCACGTTTCTGATTCCGCAATTTGATGAACCAGAACAAGCGGTTGCCTATATTGGCGAGCGTTATCAGGCGATTTTGGACGCGGAATTATCGGGCTGGTTGGGCGATGACGATGATTTGCCCGAAGAGCGTGATTTTGCCTTGTTCACGGAATTTTTTGAATTGGAAATTCATGATACGGTGCTGGATTTGGAAGTGGCGGATTTGCAAGTTTCGCCCGTAGTCGGTGAATAAATGCTGAATGATTTTCAGGCTGCCTTTCGTGTTTCTAAAATGCGAAAGGCTTTGATTTTTTTATTATTTGTTTTGACGATGGTGTGTGTGTGGACGTATTTTTGGGGGGTGTCGCGCTGGTGTTTGCTGGCGGCAAGTGGCGCGGCGGCGGCGTGGGCGTGGCGCGAACCCTGCGCGGTGCGGCATTTGTGGGTGGACGAGTTTTATCAGGCATGGCTATTATTGGGCGATGAAACAAGCTGGTTTACAAAAAATAAAAAAATTTCGGAACATCAATCAGATAGCTTTATTCAAGCGGAATTATTGGCAGGCAGCCTGATTCATCGTTGGGGCTGTTTTTTGAAATGGCGATGTGATGGGCGCGTGTTTTGGCAGGTGGTGTTGCCCGATATGTTGGACGGGGAGACGTTTCGGCGTTTGCGCGTGTGGGCGGTGTATGGGCGGAAGCAATAAAATGGGGCGGACGTATCCACCCCATTGATTCAATTGATTTATTCCATGATATTCAGATAGCGGTCTAACACTTTGCTATCAATCAAAGCGTTGAGTGCGATTTCCATGTCTTCTTGCGTGTTGCAGATGAATTTTTGTCCTTCAAAGCGCAGCGCAATGGGGAAAGTGTGGTAGGCGTGGTCATACGTCCACATGGCGATATTGGTGATGAAAATATTGCCCAAACCGTGCAAGGCAATGTAGCCGCCATCGTCATTTGGGTTGGCTTCATCGCGGATAAAGTGGCGGAAATGAATGCTCATGTGTTTGTAGGCAAGAACTTGATTGCATTGCGTTTTAAATTCTTCCAAAGCACGAAACACGCCGCCTTCGGGCAAACGGTAGCCGTCTTTGTTCACAATATCCAGCAGTTTTTCATAATAGTTTGGCATGGCAAAACCTTTCGTATGATGATGGGTTTAAGTGATGGTTGAGTATAGCAGTTTTGTGGGGTAATTCAATGTTTCAGGCTGCCTGAAATCAAATTAGCCAATTTCTACAGTGGTAAAATCGTGGGTGCAAGCACCCACCCTACGGCAGAATATTTATGAAAACAAATGGTTAATTATTTCTTATCCCGAATTCACGTTAAAATAGTTCAGGCAGCCTGAAAGTTTAAACCATTTGAATAATATTTTTTTGATTTTATTTTGTTTGGCTTACTTTTTCAAAAAGTAAGTCGCCGCGCGGCGATAGAGCGCACGCCGTAGGTAAATTCTAAACGCTGTAAAACTTTTAAATTTTGTCCAATTTGGCAAATTTCGTATTCAAGGTTTTCACACCGTCCACGCCAAAATTAATCGTCAAATCCGCCGAACCATCATTTTTATCCCGCGCGTCAATAATCACGCCCACGCCAAATTTGGCATGGCGCACATTTTCGCCCACACGGAAACCGTCAAATTCACGCGGCAATTCTTGGCGAGAAATGGCGGGCGCGGTTTGGTTGAAATATAAATGGCTGTTGTCATTAAGATTTTTATTTTTGGGTTTGGGCGACAAGTGGTGCAGCAAGGCTTCGGGGATTTCATCTACAAAACGCGACACCACGCCAAATTGCGTTTGCCCGTGCAACATACGCTGCTGCGCCATGCTCAAATACAAGCGTTTGCGGGCGCGAGTAATCGCCACATACATCAAACGGCGTTCTTCCGCCAAACCGCCCGCTTCATTCAAACTCAATTCGCTGGGGAAACGTCCTTCTTCCAGCCCTGTCAAAAATACCGCGTCAAATTCCAAGCCTTTGGCGGCGTGTACCGTCATCATTTGTACGGCAGAATCGCCGCGCCCCGCTTGGTTTTCGCCGCTTTCCAGCGCGGCATTGCTCAAAAAGGCGATGATGGGCAGCGCGGCATTGTCCGCCAAATTTTCAGGCAGCATATCCAATTGCACGTCCGCCACGCGAAAGCCGATGGCGGCATTGACCAATTCGTCTAAATTTTCCACACGTTCTTGTTCCGCAATCAATTTTTGCGCCCGATAATGCGCCACCAAACCCGATAAATCCAACACGCTTTGCACCAATTCGGGCAGCGACACCACGCCGACTTGGGCGCGTAATTGTTCAATCAATTCAATAAAGGGCGCGACTTTTTTCCCCATTTTGCAGGCAGCCTGAAACAATGTTGTACCACTTTCTTGGGCGGCGGCTTGGATATTTTCTACCGTGCGCGTGCCTATGCCGCGTGGCGGAAAATTAATCACGCGCAACAAAGCGTTATCATCATCAGGATTGACCGCCAAACGCAAATACGCCAGCGCGTGTTTCACTTCCTGCCGTTCGTAAAAGCGTAAACCGCCGTAAATTTTATACGGTATGGCAGCCTGAAACAGCGCGTTTTCCAATACGCGCGATTGGGCATTGCTGCGATAGAGTAGGGCGATTTGGTTTAAATCCGCGCCATCGCGTTGCAAAGATTTGATTTCGGACACGACAAATTCTGCTTCCATCAAATCATTGTAGGCGGAAAAGAAACGGATTTTGTCGCCCAATTCCGCGTCTGTGCGTAAATTTTTGCCGAGACGGTCGCTGTTGTTTTGAATGACCGCGTTTGCCGCCGCCAAAATATTGCCGACTGAACGGTAATTTTGTTCCAATTTAATCGCTTGTTTGATTTGAAAATCTTGTAAAAATTGCGCCATATTGCCCACATTTGCGCCACGAAAACGGTAAATGCTCTGGTCATCATCGCCCACCGCAAACACCGCCGCGCCGCCGCCCGCCAATAATTTTAGCCACGCATATTGTAATTTATTGGTGTCTTGAAATTCGTCCACCAAAATATGGGTAAAACGGCTTTGATAATGGGATAAAAGTGCAGAATGTGTATTGAAAAGTTCATAAGTTCGCAATAATAATTCGGCGAAATCCACCACGCCCTCGCGGTTACACAATTGCTCGTATTCGGCGTAGCAGCGAATCAAACGCTGGGTGTAGGGGTCGGGAGCTTCAAGGCAGCCTGCGCGTAAGCCTGCTTCTTTTTGGGCATTGATGAAACCTTGTAATACGCGTGGGGCAAGTATTTTTTCGTCTATATCCATTTGTTTTAATAGACGTTTGATAATGGATGTTTGGTCGCTGCTGTCTAAAATTTGAAAGGTTTGCGGCAAGCCAGCGTCGCGGTAATGCAAACGCAATAGGCGATGGCAAATGCCGTGAAACGTCCCCAGCCACATCGCGCGCAGATTGTGCGGCAACATGGCGGATAGGCGCGTGTTCATTTCTTTAGCGGCTTTATTGGTAAAGGTTACCGCCATAATATTGTGGACACCAGCATGGGCGTTTTGCAGCAGCCACGCAATGCGAGTGGTGAGTACGCGCGTTTTGCCGCTGCCTGCGCCTGCGAGTATCAGCGCGGAAGTTTGCGGATTGGATTCAACGGCTTGGCGTTGTTGCGGATTGAGATGACGGAGAAGGTCGGGGGTATCGTCTTGGAAAAACATGGTTCAGGCTGCCTGAAAATATGAAAATAAAAGAGTAGGGCAGATTGTAGCGCAAACATGATTTTTTGCCATATAAACACAGGCAGCCTGAAAAAACTTTCAGGCTGCCTGAAATATTGGGGTGGGGTTGGTGGGATTGAAATATTGTGAATGTCGGCTGAAAATAAAAAAAGCTGGGCAAAATCCCAACTGTGTGAACCGCGTGGGCAACGAGTTGCCCACCCTACG
>NZ_JQKH01000102.1 GCF_000745955.1 Alysiella crassa DSM 2578
CAATACACGCAGCGTGAATTTGGTGGCGGCGGATTTCTCCAGCCAATCTGTTTTGGACGATTTTGAAATTCCAGCCATGTTGCGCCGTCAAAACGACAACAATAACAACTAATTAATTTCCATCAAAAAACCGAGTTATCTGTGGATAACTCGGTTTTTTCTGTTCAGGCTGCCTGAAAATGGTGGCTTAACTATAGTGGATTCAATTTAAATCAGGACAAGGCGACAGCGACCGCCGTGTACACATAGTACATAAGGGAGCTGGCAACGCTGTACTGGTTTAAATTGAATTCACTATATTCTCTTCTTCGCGCATTTTAGCTAATTCTGCTAATGAATATTCCGCGTCTTTATTGCCCTGTTTGGCGGCAAGTTTCCACCATTTTTCTGCTAAATCATAATCTTGTAGTACGCCCACGCCTTCCACATAATTCATGCCCAAATTAAATTGTGCGGACGAATCGCCCAATTCGGCGGCTTGGCGAAACCACTCGGCAGCCTGTGCGGGGTCTTCTTCTACGCCAAAACCTTCTTGGTAGAGCATACCCAAATTGACCATCGCGTCGGCATTGCCCAATTCTGCGGCTTGGCGGTAAAAATCGGCGGCTTTGGCGTAATCGGGTTCGCGCCCCAATGCGTCATCGTGAATCACGCCCAAATTGTACAAGGCTTCATCATCGCCCAATTCGGCTGCCATTTGCCAATATTTTTCTGCCATTTCATAATCTTGCGCTACGCCCAAACCTTCGGCATACAAACGCGCCAAATTATTTTGTGCGTCCACATCGCCCTGTTCGGCGGCGGCGGCATACCATTTGCGGGCTGATTCGTATTCTTCGTCATCGTCATGCAGTTCGGCGAGCAAAAATTGTGAAGTGGGGTCGCCCTGTTCTGCCGCCATGCCATACCATTTTTTTGCTAAATCAAAATCTTGTTTCACGCCCGAACCAGTTTCGTACATAAAACCCAATTGGTATTGGCAATCCACATCGCCCAATTCGGCAAATTGGCGTAGGGTGGGAAAGGCGGCTTTGTAATTGCCTTTTTCTACTTGGGCAAAGGCGGTATTTAATTTTAACTCGTTAATTGAATAGGACATTTTTATCTTTCTAAAAATATTTCAGGTAACTTTTTACGGTATGACCAAAATCTTTCAGGTAGCCTTACAGCACACAACAATTTTTATTAACACCCAAGATGTAAGGTGCGTACCACGCACCAAGTCATTCAAATGACTTGATAATTTGGTGTGTAATACGCACCCTACATGAGTTTTGTCGTGTACTAACAGGCAGCCTGAAACTTACCCGCGCACCTGTCCATCGCCCAACACCACCCATTTTTGCGAAGTCAAACCGTGCAAACCGACAGGCCCGCGCACATGAATTTTGTCGGTGGAAATGCCAATCTCCGCGCCCAAACCGTATTCAAAACCATCGGCAAAACGCGTGGACGCATTCACCATCACACTCGCGCTGTCCACCACGCGCAAAAATACATTCGCCAGCGTATAATTTTCGGTAACAATGCTGTCGGTGTGGTGGCTACCATGTTGATTAATATGAAAAATGGCTTCGTCAATATTCGCCACGATTTTAATCGCCAACACGGGGGCAAGGTATTCCGTGTCCCAATCTTCATCGGTGGCGGCAATCATGTTGGGCAGAATATCGCGCGTTTTCAGGCAGCCGCGCAATTCTACGCCTTTTTCTGCATACAAATTAGCCAGTTCGGGCAAAATTTCGGCGGCGCGTTTTTCATGGATTAACAAGGTTTCCATCGTATTGCACGTTCCATAGCGCGAAGTTTTGGCGTTGAACGCAATCGCAATGGCTTTATTTTTATCTGCAAATTCATCAATATAAACGTGGCAAATGCCGTCCAAATGTTTAATTACTGGTACGCGCGATTCTGTGCTAATCCGTTCTACCAAACTTTTGCCGCCGCGCGGAATAATCACATCAATCAAATCAACGGCTTGCAGCATATCGCCAACGTGTTGGCGGTCGGTGTCTTCCACAAAACACACGGCGTGTTCAGGCAGCCCTGTGTCGTGCAAAGCCTGTTTAATTAATTTCGCCAACGCCATATTGCTGTGAAACGCTTCGCTGCCACCACGCAAAATACAGGCATTGCCCGATTTCAGGCACAAAGCCGCCGCGTCCACGGTAACATTCGGGCGGGCTTCGTAAATCATGCCAATCACGCCAAGCGGCACGCGCATTTTGCCAATGCGTAAACCATTGGGGCGCAAACGAAATTCGTCCATTTCGCCCACAGGGTCGGGCAAGGCGACAATTTGCAATAAGCCTTCGCGCATGTTTTTCAGGCTGCCTGAAGTGATTTTCAGGCGGTCAAGCATGGCATTGTCCACGCCTTTTTGTTGTGCGTTTGCCATGTCTTGAACATTGGCGGCGAGTAGGGTGTTTTCGTGTTCGCCAATCAAATCTGCCAATAAAATCAAGGCTTGGTTTTTGCGTGCGCTCTCGGCGTGGGCGAGTTGGTAAAAGGCGGCTTTGGCTTGTGTAGCGATTTGGGTGATGTGGTTTTGCATTGTGGGGTTTCCTGTGAGATTTGATTTTTCAGGCAGCCTTTCAGTACACGACAATTTTTTGAAATAACCACAAACCTGTCCCCTCCCCCCGTTACAGACGGGGGAGGGGATAGATTGTTGGTAAAATTAAAATTGCCGTATGTTTCAGGCAGCCTGAAAACAAAATCATGCGTGAATATAAAAAACAACTATCTTATGATTTTTGCTAAATAAAAACAAGCCACGCGCCACGTATTTCCACTATAATCCCATCATCTCAATGGATAAAAAGAAAGCACATCATGACTACTCGTACAGGTAATGTGTTCATTATTTCCGCCGCGTCTGGCACGGGTAAAACCACGCTGGTTTCGCGTTTGGTGAAAAATCATGCGGATATTCGCGTTTCGGTGTCGCACACCACCCGTGCGCCGCGTGAGAATGAACAGCATGGCAAACATTATTATTTTGTTTCCCAAGAAAAATTTATGGATTTGGTGGGGCAGGGGGCGTTTTTGGAACACGCGGAAGTGTTTGGCAATTATTACGGTACCAGTGTGATGGGCGTGGAAGAGTTAACTCGGCAAGGTTTTGATGTGATTTTGGAAATTGATGTGCAAGGCGCGGCGCAAATTCGGGAAACTTTACCGCATGCGATTGGCATTTTTATTTTGCCACCGAGTTTGGCGATTTTGGAAGAGCGTTTGCGTAAACGCGAAACCGATAGCGCGGAAGTGATTGAACGCCGCTTGGCAGAAGCAAAAAGTGAAATTGAACAAGCATCTGCCTTTGATTATGTGGTGGTGAACGATGATTTGATTGCCACTGAAATGAATTTATTGCATATTATCCGTTCACAATTGTTCAGGCAGCCTTTACAACGTGCAACGATTGAAAAAGTTTTGCAAAATTCGTAAAATAGCAGTCGTATTGATTAAATTTATTTTGGAAAGCAAAACATGGCTCGTATTACAGTAGAAGATTGCATTGGTAAAATCCCAAATCATTTTGATTTGACTTTGGCGGCGGCACGTCGTGCGCGCCAATTGGAAAATGGCACTGCACCTTTGGTGGACGATGTTCGCAATAATAAGGCAACCGTAACCGCCTTGCGTGAAATCGCGGCTGGGCAAATCGGTGTGGAAATTTTATCGCGTAATAAATAATTGATTTAACCACAAAAGAAGGTGTGTTCGCTTGTAGAGCGGCATGCCTTTTTTTATCGATGGGGTTTTCAGGCTGCCTTTCGGTACGCTACAAAACTTATGTAGGGTGCGTGGTACGCACCCTACGGCAATGCTGATATTTTCAGGCAGCCTGAAACCGCCCACCATAAAATTCCTGACACAAATTTATGATGAGATGAGAGACGATTATGAACATTCCCCAACCACTCGCCGAATATGACACCGAATATACTGCCCCTTTGCGTGAAGAATTATTCAAAACAGCGTCTTATCTGAATGAAGAAGAACGGGCATTATTGGAAAAAGCCTGTGCCTACGCTTTTGTGGCACACGATGGCGTGTTGCGTAAAAGCGGTGAACCCTATATCACCCACCCCATTTCGGTAACGATTGAATTGGCAAAATGGGGCATGGATGTGGAAAGTTTGTGTGCAGGTTTAATGCACGATGTTTTGGAAGATACGGAAATCAGCGAGCAGGAAATGGCTGCCGAATTTGGCAGTACCATTGCGCGTATGGTAGACGGTTTGTCTAAACTGGAAAATTTGGATTTTAAAGACAAAACGGAGCATTTTGCTGCCAGTTTTCAAAAATTGGTGTTGGCGATGATGCGCGATGTGCGTGTGATTATTGTGAAATTGTCCGACCGTTTACACAATATGCGTACTTTGGAGGGCGTGGGCAAACCCGAAAAACGCCACAAAACGTGTCGCGAAACTTTGGATGTGTACGCGCCCATTGCGCTGCGTTTGGGCATGGGCAAGGTGTATCGGGAATTGCGCGAAATTTCGTTTAAGAATTTGTATCCTGCGCGGTATCAGGTTTTGTGTCATGCAGTGGACGAGTTTCGCCATACACATCATCATGTGATTAGCAAAGGCATTGCCAAATTGCAGGCTGCCCTAGATGAACAAAAAATTCCTGCACAAGTGATTTTTGCGCCACCACAATATTTCAGCGTTTATCAGAAAATGAAAAAGCGCAAAGTAGGCTTTGATAAAATCAAGGATTTTTTGCATATTCATGTGATTACTGAATCGGAATTGGATTGTTATGCGGCTTTGGGCGTGCTTCATCGGGTGTACACGCCGCAAATGGGTAAAATCAAAGATTTGATTGCCGTACCCAATGCCAATAATTACCAAAGTTTGCACACGGTCTTGAAAATGCCGTATCAAAAGCAAAATATTGAATTATCCGTGCAAATTCGTACGCAAAAAATGGACATGGTGGCAAATTATGGCATTACCGCTATTTCGCCCAACAGTGAGCATTATGTGCGTACCCATCGTTGGCTGCAATCGGTTTCTGATTTGAACGAAAGCAGCGCGGACGCAGTAGAATTTTTGGAAAACATGAAAGCGGATTTATTCCCTGTGGAAACCTATGTGTTTACGCCTAAAGGGGAAATCATCAATATTCAGCGTGGCGCGACTGTGGTGGATTTTGCTTATGCGGTGCATACTACGGTGGGTAATCAGTGCGTGGCGGGGCGTATTGATGGCAAACTCGTGCCTTTGCGTACCCGATTGCGCAGTGGCAGTACGGTGGAAATTATCACGTCTGAACGTGCGTTGCCCAGCCCGACTTGGTTGAGTTTTGTGGTAACCGCCAAAGCGCGTTCCGCCATTCGCAATTACATGAAAACAGTCAATCGTGAAGATGCCATTGAGCAAGGCGGTATGTTGTTAATGCGAACGTTGAGCAGTTTATTGTCGCCCGAAGTCTTGTCTTCCAATGATGTGATGGCGAATTATGTTGCCAAATTAACGGCAAATGGGCAATCTTTTGACGATGTGCGTTATCAAATTGGCTCGGGGCAATTGTTGCCGATTGCGGTGGCGCAGGAAATTGCGGAATTGGCAGGCGCGTCTTTGGGCGAAGAACAGAAATTGGACACGGTGTTGATTCATCAACACGACAGCGTGCGGATTCGTTTGGCACAATGTTGTCGTCCGATTAATGGCGATATGGTGCGTGGTGTGATTGTGGCGGGCGAAGGTTTGATGGTGCATAGGGATACTTGTCCCAAAATGCTGAAAGTGTCGCCTGAACAACAGCTTGATGTGGATTGGGGCAATGTTTCAGACAGCCTGAAAACGCATTATGAAGCAGGTGTGAAAGTGCAAGTGCAAGATTCACATGGATTATTGGCAAAATTATCGTCTGCGATTTCGGCGGCGGGTGGCAATATTGCGGCGGTAAACACCTTGTCCAAAGCGGAAAATGAACAAGGATTTATGGAATTTTTGTTTACTGTCAATGTGAATGGTTTAACTCAATTGCACGACATTATGGCGCGATTGCAACGCATTAAACAGGTGTATGAAGTGGTGCGTATGTGATTTTCAGGCTGCCTTATTTTTATAGGGTAATGACAGTACACGACAAAACTCATGTAGGGTGCGTGGTACGCACCCTACATTTTGGGTGTTGGTAAAAATGGTCGTGTACTGAATAGGGTAATAAAAGGCAGCCTGAAATTTAAAAAATAATTTAAAACAAAGGAATCAATAAAAATGCAAAAACACCCCACTTTACTGGGCGGCGCGATGATAATCGCAGGTACGATTATTGGCGCAGGCATGCTTGCCAATCCCACAGCGACATCGGGCGTATGGTTTCTCGGCTCGCTGTTGGTGCTGGTGTACACATGGTTTTCCATGCTCACATCGGGTTTGATGATTTTGGAAGTGAACACGCATTATCCACACGGTGCCAATTTTGACACGATGGTCAAAGATTTATTGGGACAAGGTTGGAATATTATCAATGGTTTATCGGTGGCGTTTGTGCTGTATTTGCTGACTTATGCCTATATTTTTGTTGGCGGCAATTTGACCGCACAGGCTTTGGGTGGACAAGACCTTAAAGTGGGACAATGGGTGTTTTTCCTGATTTTTGCAGGCTGCGTGTGGTGGTCGGCAAAAGTTGTGGATAGATTTTCTACCATATTGATTGGCGGCATGATTATTGCCTTTTTCTGGGCGACTGGTGGATTAATCGGCAGCGTGCAAATGCCTGTTTTATTTGACCAAAACGCGCCAGCCAACACCCAATATTGGATTTATGCCGCGACTGCTTTACCTGTGTGTTTGGCATCATTTGGTTTTCACGGTAATGTGTCCAGTTTGCTGAAATATTTTCGTGGCGATGCGCCAAAAGTGTCCCGCGCTTTGTGGATAGGCACGCTGATTGCGTTGGCGATTTATGTATTGTGGCAGCTCGCCGTGCAAGGCAATTTGCCGCGCCATGCGTTTGCGCCTGTGATTGCGGCAGGTGGCGATGTGGCGGTGTTGATTGGCGAATTATCCAAATTTGTTTCAACCGATGGCATGGCGCAAGTGTTGCAATTTTTCTCGTATATGGCGATTGCCAGCTCATTTTTGGGCGTAACCTTGGGTTTATTTGATTATTTGGCAGACTTGTTTGGCTTTGACGACAGCAGAGCAGGGCGCACCAAAACGGCTGCACTTACCTTTTTGCCACCGCTCGTGTGTTGCCTATTATTCCCGATGGGTTTTGTAAAAGTGATTGGCTATGTGGGTTTGGCGGCGGCGATTTGGACGGCGATAGTGCCAGCTTTATTGTTACGCGCCAGCCGCAAAAAACATGGTGTGGGGACAAGTTTCCGTGTGTATGGCGGTAATTTGATGATTATTTGGGTATTTGCCTTTGGCGTATTCAATATTGCCGCACAATTATTAAGCGAAGCAGAAAAATTGCCCATATTTAAGGGTTAAGCAAACAAAATGGGCGAGTGTGGATACTCGCCCATTTTTCAGGCTGCCTTTCAGTACACGACAATTTTTACAAACGCCCAAAATGTAGGGTGCGTACCACGCACCAAATCATTCAAATAATTGAAATTTCGGTGCATAATACGCACCCTACATGTAGTTGTCGTGTACTGTAAGGC
>NZ_JQKH01000103.1 GCF_000745955.1 Alysiella crassa DSM 2578
AGTTCGCTCAATTCAGTCATATTGGATTAGTCGTGAGAAAATTAATACGATACCACTGAATTGATGCGGACTTCTTTTTTTATTGTACTTTTTTTGTCGTGTACTGAAAGGCTGCCTGAAAATTATACTTTCCCGCCCAAAGCCTGTTTCAAGCCTTTCCAGAATGGTTGTGCGGGCATGGAACGCATTTTCAGTAAAATCATGGTGCAGCCCAAAATCAATATGTGCATGGGCAATAAACCCAGCCAAAAACCAATTTTGCCGTCTTCCACCGCATCGCGCAGCAGGGTTAAACCATTCTGATAAATCAGAAAAAAGCCCACCGCCAGCAAAACATGATAGGAATTGCCCGAGCGCGGATTAAAATACGAAATCGGAATCGCCAACACACTCAACAATAAAACCGTGAGCGGCAAAGAAATCCGCCACATCAGTTCCGCAACGTGTTTGGGATTGTTGCTGCCCCATAATTGGCTGGTGGGAATGGTGCGGCGATGGTCAATCGGATTGACCAATTTTGGCGTGGTGCTGATAATAATATCCAGTTTTTCAAAAGAAATTTTATCAAAATCACCTTGCCCAGCTATGCCGCTATAACGGTAGCCGTTTTGCAAAACCAGCGTGCGGCGATTATTGCTCAAATCAAAATGCCCAGATTGGGCAAACACGACATTATCACGCCCTGTTTTCTCGTCAAATTCGCGCACAAACAGGTTTTTCATCATGCCATTATCGGTTTTATCAAATTGCTCCACAAAATACATGCGCCCATTTTTTTTGCCCAAAGGCTGAAATGAACCAGCTTCTACCAGCGAAAGATTTTGTTTTTGCTTTAAAATTTCGGCGTATTCGCGGCTGCGTAATTCCGCCCATGGCAACACGGCAAGTTGCATCACCGCCACCAGCACCGCCAAAGGCAGCGCAAACGACAACACAGGGCGCACCCATTGCCGCAAACTCAAACCGCTCGCCAACCAAATAGACATTTCGCTGTCGCGCCAATAGCGAGTCAGCACGGTCAGTGTACTGATGTAGGCGGTCAGCACCAGCAAAAGCGGGGTCATGCCCAGCGTCCAAAAGCCCACCAAAGCCAACACCGCGTCAATCGCCACGCGCCCATCGGCGGCGCGACCGAGCAGATTAATCCCTTGTGTAAACACCAAAATCGCCAACACCACAATAAAAATGGCGATGGCGGTGAATGTGGTTTCTTTGAGAAATTGTTTTTGGTAAATCATGGTGTTTTGTGGAATAGGGCAGCCTGAAAAGTCGTATTTTAACACGCTTTCCTGATTTTCAGGCTGCCTGAACCATCACGCCCGACTTGCCAAAATCTCGGGCAAACTGTCTTCCAGCCAATCCACCAAATGCCGAATTTTTTCCGCAGCCTGAATGCCGTGTTCCGTCAGCCTATAGTCCGTGTGCGGTGGCACGGTGTTGTAAGAATGGCGGATTAACATACCGTCCGCTTCCAACTGTTTCAGCGTTTCCGACAACATGCGTTCCGATACGCCTTCAATTTCGCGGCGCATTTCGCTAAATCGCTTCGTTCCCGTCAGCAACACAATCATCACCAACACGCCCCAACGGCTGGTTAAATGGTTCAAAATCGTGCGGCTGGGGCAGTTTTTGGCGAGTACGCAGCCTTTTGTATTATCAATGGACATGGTTTTTTTCCTTTTAAAATCAAGATACAAATCTTTTTCAGGCAGCCTGAAAAATCATTCTCATCAAAATCAATGGTTTAAAAATTATTTTGATACTTACATTTTTGTAAGTACTTATCAAGAAAAATGAACTGCGTATAATACACCCCATTGCAAACGCAATCAACTTGAATTTAACTTTTTCATTTATTTGGATTTTTATGAAAACCTTATTGATTTCCGCACTTGTGGCGACTGTAGCACTGTCAGGTTGCCAAACCGTTTCTCATGCCGCACAACAAGCGCAAAACACCGTTCAGGCAGCCATGCAAAGCAAAACCGAGCGCAACAAAGCCAACGCCATTGCCTTTTATGATTTGGCATTTAATCAGCATAAAGTTCAAGAAGCTGCCGACAAATACATTGGCGATGTTTACTTGCAACACAATCCGAATGTGCCTGATGGTAAAGAAGCCTTTGTCAAAATCATTGGTGGTTTCATTGGTCAAACGCCGCAAGCCCGTTCACACATCAAACGCGTGATTGCGGAAGGCGATTTGGTGGTATTGCACATTCATAGCCAACCAAAGCCAAACACTTTGGGCAGTTCTGTGGTGGACATTTTCCGTTTTGATGAAAACGGCAAAATCGTGGAACATTGGGATACCATTCAAGCTGTACCCGAAAAGACCGTGAGCGGTCGCAGCATGTTTTAATTTTTTCAGGAATTTTTTTCAATCATGAATTTTTTACAAGCCTTTCAAAACCAAATTTTAGCCATTTTGCGTATCGTGTCGGGCTACGCTTTTTTCTTGCACGGCACGGCGAAATTTTTTGAATTTCCCATTTCCATGACAGACGGCAACGGCTCTGTGCCTTTGTTTTCAATGTATGGCGTGGCAGGCGTATTGGAAGTTGTCGGCGGTATCTTATTGATTTTGGGCTTGTTTACGCGCCCAGCGGCGTTTATTTTGTCGGGCTTGATGGCGGCGGCGTATTTTATCGCTCACTTTTCCATTTTCCCATTGGTAAACGGTGGCGAAGCGGCGATGTTGTTCAGCTTTGTGTTTTTGTATTTGGCGAGCGCGGGCGGCGGCGCGTGGTCGTTGGACAATATTTTGGCGAAAAAATAATTTTTCATTTTGTAAATGGTGTTTTCAGGCAGCCTGAAAATACCGCCCCCAACCCACTTTAAAACATAAGGAGTTGAAAATGTTGAAACTGTATTATTTGCAAGGTGCTTGCCCACTCGTGCCACACACCGCATTGCATTGGGCGAAAGCCGAATTTGAAGCTGTGCGCTTGGAACGCGGTGAGCAAAAGCAGCCTGAATTTCTCGCGCTCAATCCGCAAGGCAGCGTGCCATTGCTGACCGATGGCGATTGGGCTTTGGCGCAAAACGTGGCGATTTTGGATTATTTGCACGAAGTTTATCCGCAAGCGCAGATTTTCGGTTCGGGCGATGCGCGTCAAAAAGCCAAAGCACGTCAATGGCTTGCTTTGGCGAACAGCGATTTGCACGGCAAATTTGGCTGGCTGTTTGGCGCGGCGCATTTGCTGGGCGATGAAAACGCGCAAAATGAATTGCGTGGTAACGCGATTGCCTCCATCAATCAAATTTACCAACAAGCCGAAAAAGTCTTGCAAAATCAAGCCTATTTGTGTGGCGATGAAATCACGATTGCCGATGTGTATTTTTACGTTACATCGCGTTGGGCGAATATGTTTGCGTGGGATTGGTCGGATTTTGCCGTTTTGCCCGATTATTTTGCGCGAGTGGAACGCAACGCAGGCGTACAAGCGGCATTGAAAGAGCAAGGTTTGGCATAATCATTGATTTCAGGCAGCCTGAAACCCGTTTTCAGGCTGCCTTTGCTGTTTTTTAGAAAGAAAAATCATGAAATTCATCTATTTATTTGACCCATTATGCGGTTGGTGCTATGCGGCATCGCGTGGCATTCAGGCATTGGCGAAAACACATCAAGTTGATGTTTTTGCCACAGGCTTGTTTGCCAACACAGGCAAAGTCATGGACGAAACATTCGCGCAACACGCTTGGGCAAACGACCAACGCATCGCCCAAATCACAGGCTTGCCGTTTAGCGAAACCTATCGCCAAAAGATTTTGTTGAAAAAGGGCAAGTTCGATTCCTTTAATTTAACAATGGCTTGCTTTTTGTTGAATGAAAACGCGCCGTCTGGTGCATGGTTGCCGACTTTCGCCGAAATGCAAAAAGCGCGTTATGTGGACGGCTTGGATACCAGCCGTTTGGACGTGGTGCAAATGTGCTTGCGCGATTGGTGCGAGGACGATGTGGCATTTGAATTGGCGGATTCATTGCTAGGTGATTGCGAATTTATTGATAAAACAAATGCTTGGATAAAACAAGGTCAAATCTTCGCACAACAATTTGGTGTGAGTGGCGTGCCGAGTTTAATCGCCGAAGTGGATGGTAAATTTGTGAATGTGCCGAGCCAATTTCTTTATCAAGATATTGAAAATGTGGTGGAAAATATTAGCCAATTTTTAAAATCAGTTTAATATAGTGAATTCAATTTAAACCAGTACAGCGTTGCCAGCTCCCTTATGTACTGTGTGTACACGGCGGTTGCTGTCGCCTTGTCCTGATTTAAATTGAATCCACTATAAAATCAAAATAATTCAAAAACATCGTTTTCCCATTTTTGAAAACGATGTTTTTGTTTTTTATGGGTTTCAGGCAGCCTGAAAAAATCCAAGCCCTTTATTTTATTGACAAACTTCCGCCACAATTTGCCGCAACCATTGGTGCGCCACATCGTGTTGCGTGCGTTCGTGCCACGTCATCATCATGGTAAACCCTGCGATGTCAATCGGCGGTGCTTGCAAATGCACATTCGGCAAAGTCTGCGCGAAATGCGCGGGCAACACCGCCACCAAATCCGAACCTTGCAACAATTCAGGCAGCAAAACAATATTATTCAATGAAACCATGACTTTGCGATTCAAACCCAAAGCCTGTAACGCCAAATCGGTCGCGCCACTGAACTCGCCCCCATTGTAGGAAAACATCGCAAACGGCAACTGGCTGAACCGTTCGGCGGTCAAAGGCGCGTTTGCCAGAGGGTGTTCGCGGCTCATCGCGCAGACATAATGTTCGTCATACAATTTTTGCTGGTGCATATCAGGCGTAACGTGAAAATGGCTGACCAGTGCCAAATCAATTTTATTCTGTTCAAACAAAGTCTTAATATTCTGACCTTGCACGGGTAACAGCGCAATTTGCACATGGGGCGCAAGTCGGCGCAAACGCAAAATCAAGGGCAAAGCCACGATTTTTTGCACATAATCGGTCGCGCCAATCCGCAAAGTCATCGCCAAATTTTCAGGTTCTAAAACAGGCGGTTGCAACATGGACGTGATGTCTTGCAACACTTGCCGCGCGATTTGCCCGAGTTGCACAGCGCGGTCGGTGGGCTGCATGCCGTGTTGGACGCGCACAAAAAGTGGGTCATGGAAACTTTCGCGCAGGCGGTTCAGAATGCCGCTCATGGCGGGTTGGGTGATGGACAAGCGTTGCGCGGCGCGGCTGACATTGCATTCGTCCAATAAAATCACAAAGGCTTTGAGCAGGTTTAAATCCAGTTTTCTTATATCGGTCATTTTGATACCCAATTATCAGAATAATTAATTTGAAATAATATCATCACAGCATTATGATAAGCAAAAAACAGATATTATGAAGGACTATTTTCGTGTCAAATCCCATCAAAATCCCCCAACTTTCCGCCTTAAATCTTGCGCCAATGCGACAAGGGCAAAATGCCAGCCAAGCCATAGACGCAATGGTGCGTTTGGCACAGCATTTGGAACAACTTGATTTTACAAGATTTTGGATTGCCGAACACCATAATATGCCCCATTTGGCAAGTTCCGCCACGCAAATTCTCATCGCCCATACGCTGTCGCAAACACAAAAAATCCGTGTCGGTAGCGGTGGCGTAATGCTCCCCAATCACAGCCCTTTGCAAGTTGCCGAGCAGTATGGCACGCTGGAAACTTTGTATCCCAATCGTGTGGATTTGGGCTTGGGTCGCGCCCCAGGGACTGACCAAATGACGGCGATGGCTCTGCGGCGTGGACATCGCGATGTGTCTATGCACTTTGCCGATGATATTGCGGAATTGCAACGCTATTTTGGCGATGAAAATCAACAGGGTTATGTAAAAGCCTATCCTGCTTTGGGGCTAAATGTGCCGCTTTATATTTTGGGTTCCAGCACGGAAAGTGCGTATTTGGCGGGGCGTTTGGGTTTGCCGTATGCCTTTGCCGCCCATTTTGCCCCACGAATGCTGGCTATGGGGGTGGAAATTTACCGCAATGAATTTAAGCCGTCTGCGGTGCTAAACGAGCCTTATATGATGATTTGTAACAATATTTTGGTGGCGGACAGCGATGATGAAGCCCAATTTTTGGCGACCACGCAACAGCAATTATTCTGGGATTTGGTGCGTGGCGTGTCGCGGGGAATGTGTCCGCCTGTGCCTGATATGGACGCGCTTTGGTCTCCGCAAGAAAAACTTGCCGCCCAAGCGATGATGACTACTTCCATTATTGGCGATAAAACAAGCGTGAAACAGCAGTTAATTGATTTTCAAGAAAAATATCAAGCCAATGAATTGATTGCGATTAATTATGTTTTTGATGAGAAATTGCAATTTAAATCGTATGCTTTGTTGAATGAAATTGTGCAATCGCTTTGATGAATGTTTTGATTTTTAGGCAGCCTGAAAAGTTTTTTCTTAATTTTGGAGTTTTAAAATGGCAAAAATCCGCAACCTTTTTACCCCCTTTTCTCTTAAAAATCTTGAACTCAAAAACCGCGTAGTAATGCCCCCAATGTGCCAATATTCCGCCACAGACGGTGTGCCAAACGACTGGCATTTTGTGCATTACACTAGCCGTGCGATTGGTGGCGTAGGCTTGATTATTGTGGAGATGACCAATGTCGCACCAAACGGTCGCATTAGCCCAAATTGCTTGGGGTTGTGGAACGATACGCAAAAAGACGCATTCAAAAAAATCGTGGACAGCGTACACGCACACGGAGCGAAAATTGCCGTGCAAATCGCCCACGCAGGTCGCAAAGCCCAAGACGAGCCAAATGCCGTTGCCCCGTCTGCCATTCATTATGGCGAGCTGGATTATGCTGGGCAGAATTTGATTACGCCACGCGAATTGACCACGCAGGAAGTCAAAGATTTGGTTCAAGATTTTCAGGCTGCCGTCAAAAGAGCGGTGGACGCAGGGTTTGATGCGATTGAACTGCACGCGGCTCACGGCTATTTGATTCATCAATTTTATTCGCCAAAATCCAATCATCGTACCGATGAATACGGTCAAGACAAAGCCTTGTTTGGCGTAGAAATCATTCAGGCTGCCAAAAAAGTGATGCCTGCCGATATGCCGTTAATTGTGCGAATTTCCGCCCAAGAATACGGCAAAGATGGTTTTGACAGCGATTATGGCGTGGAAATTGCCAAGCGTTTTGCGGATGCAGGGGCGGATATGTTTGATGTCAGCGGTGGTGGCGATGGCGTACTCGTCAAGGGCAATCACCCTGAATTTTATGCAGGCTATCAAGTGGATTTGGCTCGCAAAGTCAAACTCGCAACTAACAAGCCCGTGATTGCGGTCGGTATGCTGGACAATGTGGCGGTGGCTGACCACATTTTGGGCGTGGGCGATGCCGATTTGGTGGCGGTCGGTCGTGGGCTTTTGCGAGACCCGTATTGGGTGCTAAACGCCCAATATCAGCAAAATGGGGCGGACTGCCAAGAAATGCAGTTTGTGCCGAGACAATATCAGCGTGGGTTTATGTGATTTTTTTCAGGCTGCCTTTCAGTACACGACAAAAAAAGTACAATAAAAAAAGAAGTCCGCATCAATTCAGTGGTATCGTATTAATTTTCTCACGACTAATCCAATATGACTGAATTGAGCGAACT
>NZ_JQKH01000104.1 GCF_000745955.1 Alysiella crassa DSM 2578
CAATAAAGGTTCGGATTTTTTCATGACTCGGTGTCGCATCGCGTTCCCAAGCAAGATATTGTTTTAAATCGTCAATATTGTTACTCAAAAAGCGGTCTATATCACGAAAGCTTTTTGCACCACCCATTATCGCAATCACAATGGCTGTTAATAATTTAGCTTGCGCGTAACGTTTACCTTCGCTGCGTCTTTTGTCTTCAATTTCTGAAAAGTAGGTTTCCAAAGTTTGCATGGTCAAATTACCGTTAGTTTAACTTTATCATTTTACACCAAAAGAACTTGGCAGGTCTGCACCCTAACCCTCCCCTGCAAGCGGGAGAGGGGACAGGTTACAGGCTGCCTGAAATGAGAACAACGCCAACGATTGAATAAAACTCAAAAGTTGGCGGTTGGGTTGATTAAATCACTTGGGATTGCGTGTGCAACCAATCAACAGCTTGCTGAATATCCGCTTTCAAATTGGGTTTGAAAATGAACAAAAAGCCTGTTTCATTGATGTTGGTGGAATAGACCAATTCATTCAACATGGTTTTGGCTTGTTCACTATTTGGCGATTGGCACATTAAGTTTTGAAATTGCCACAATTTTCCTGCGTAGCGTGTCATTTTTGCCAAGTGCGTGAAATACTCTGGCGGCAAAGGTTTATTCAGGCTGCCTGAATTTTCTACCGTATTTAAAAATGTTTGAATAACCTGCAAACTGAATTTTGGCGAAATCCACATGGCGTAGTGGATAACCAATTCTTTACAAACGAAAGTACCACTATTATTACCACCTTTGATGACTTGGATAACTTGTTGATTTTTATCCAAAGACGAATTTCCGTCTTTGGAAAGTTCCGCAATCAATTCATCAGTTTGCTGATTTTGCAACCAACGGCGCGGTGCGTGTTTATCTTCACCACCACTTGCTTTGTGCAAGTCGTTCAAGCTATACAAATTGTCTGCGGTTTGACGAATGGTAATATTTTGAATAGATACAATATTTTGCATGACTGCAATTCCTATGAGTTTTAGTTAGTAGATTGCCCCGAAAATAAGGGGGGCGGGCTTCAACTACCGCTCATAGACGGCTCACGGTATTCCCTTTCGGTATTGTATTTCCGTGTATAGACCCGCCATTGAAAACTGGCTTGATTAGGCGCGTGAAAATTCTGCTGAAAATATCAACAAACAACAAGGCAGCATAAATTTTAGGCGCAAAAAAACCGCTTTACTTACGGGTGCGGAGTTCCGCTATGAGATTTAGTAGTACAACAATCATAATCAGTAGCCCAAACTTTGTCAATAAAAAAATCCGCATTATTACTGAAATGGTCAAATATGAATTTTCTACAAATTAGTGGGCAATTAAGCCGTCATTTGGCGGCTTTTTCTATGCCTGATGTGCGTGTGCATTGGGAAAATACGCCGATTGTTTACCGCCCCAATCAAACAGAAACGGTGATTGGGGCTAAATTTTTGCCCAATGAAATCAATCAGATTGATTTTTGCATGGGGAAAAACGCCAAAGGTCTTTACAGCCTGAATCTGTATGCGCCCAAAGACAGGGGGCATGGACAGGGTTTGGCGGTGGCAGACGCGCTGTTTACCCATTTTGCTGATGAGCGTTTGGGCGCGGTGCGTTGTGAAACCCCGACTTTAGCCAATGTGGGGGAAGTGGGGGATTTTTTTGTGTTTAATGTGAGCGTGCCTTGGTACGCAAAATTGGGAGAGTAAAACAATGGCAACATTGCAAGTAACTGAAAAACAAGCGAAATACAGTAATGTATATGGTGCAAGCATTGAATTGTTTGGGCGCAATGACAATGATACAGATTGGGACACGACCAGCAAACAATTGTGCGGTATCAATACATTGAGCTACGCAGACGGCGGCGGCGGAGAAGAAACGGATATTACCGATTTTTGCTGGGGCTTAACGGGTACGAAGCGCAAAATCACGGGATTGAGCGAAGAAGGTACTTTAAATATGGGTGTGTCCATTTTTGACCCGCAGCAAGAAGGTCAGAAATATTTGAACGAATTGCCGAAAAATTCGCGCGTGAAAATCGTGATGAAGTTTCCTTACGGCGAAGCGGAAAATGAAATTGTTACCCTAACCTTGGAAACGCGCAAAACCAAAAACGCGGATTTTTCGCTGGAAGTGGGCAAAGTGTGGAACGGCAATTGGCAATTGGCGATTACCGCCGAGCCTGTTTTTAAAGTTGAATAATTTCAGGCTGCCTGAAATTTTGTAGGGTGCGCCGTGCGCACCAAATTACCCAATTATTCAAATGATTGGGTATTTGGCGCGTGGTACGCACTCTGCAACTGAAAACGGGAACAGTAAAAAATAAAACACCGTAATACGGCTAATATCACGGTGTTTTTGTATTTAAACTTAATCAAATAAATTTATGAATACTTTATTTCAAAGTCGTTGGATTCGGTTTGCCATCGGTTTTATTTTAATTTGTTACGGTATCTCATTGATTAAATGGTGGTAATCCTGTTTTAGGCAGCCTGAAAGGAAATAAAACATGGTAGCAGCAGCAATTTTAGAAACCAAAATTCAGCTTCAAGCGCAACAGTTTAAACAAGAATCTGCTCAAGTGGTGCAAACTGCCAAGCAAATGCAACAGGGCATGGACAAGGTGCAGACACAAAGCCTGAAAATGGGGCGCGAAATAGACAAGTCAATGAAAAGCGTGAATGCGAAAATTGACTTGAGTCAATGGAAAAAATTTGAAGTGCAATTGAAAAAAATTGGCAACACTTCTGTGGAAATTGGCAAACTGAAACCGCCTATTGTAGCGTTGGGCAATGTGATTTCAGGCAGCCTGAAAATGGGTTTTGTGGGCGCAACGGCGGCGGCAACGGGCTTTTTTGCGCTATTAGCAAGCAATGCCAGCCGCGCCAAAACGATATTGCAAGATTCCATGCGGCTGAATATTGATACCACCACGCTTCAGCAATGGACTATTGCGGGCGGAAAATTCGGCTTGAGTGCAGACAAAATCGCTGATGTGATGAAAGATGTAAACGACAAAATCGGCGATTTTGTGATGACAGGCGGCGGTGAAGCGAAAGATTTGTTTGAGCAATTGAATTTGGAAGCGAAAGATTTTATCGGCTTATCGCCTGATAAAGTTTTAGAAAAAATGGCAGCCGCCGCGAATAAATTAAGCACGCAAGACAAGACGTTTTTGTTTGAAAGTTTGGCAGATGACGCGAGCTTGCTGTTGCCGCTTTTGGAGCAAAATGCAGCGAAATTAAACGAAATCAAAAAGCAAACGCTGGAAAAAGGCATGATTTTGTCGCATACCGAATTGAAAGCATTGGAAAAATTCAATGCAGGATTGGGCGAGATGTGGGACAAAATCTCCGCCTTTGGACAGCATTTATCAGCAAACATGGCAGAACCTGTTCAAATTGTGCTTGACCGCGTGAAAGAAGTGATTGATGGATTCGGCGGCATGGACAAGGCGGCGATGGCATTTTCTAAAGTGTTGGTGTCTGCTATGCGCGATGGGGTGATGATGGCGGCGGATTTGGTAATTTGGTTTAAAGAATTGCAAATCTCTGCGATGAAATTTGAAGCGTATGTGTTAAGTTTGGGCAAGGGATTGGCGCGTGTGGGGCAATTGTCGCTGAAATACACGCCAATGGGTCAAGCTGCGGATTTGGCGTATAAAGCGACCACAGGCAAATTTTTATCTACTGAATTGAAAGCGGCGCAAGCGGATTTTGCTAATTCTTTAGATGATTTGTCTGAAAAACAAGCCCAAACCAGCGCGGAAATTGAAAATGTCCGCAAAAAATACAAGGAAAACGCGGAAAAAATTGGCAATGAAATGCTGAAAGCGATTGAACGAAGTGATAAGCAAATGATTTCAGCGCAAAAAAACGCGTATGCCGCGCCAATCATCAAAGATAATATACAGGCTTCACTTGAAAAATGGCAGAAAAAACAAGAAGAGGAAGCCGCAAAAGAAGCTGAAAAGTCTAGAAGCAAAATAGAAAAAGAAAACCAAATACTTGAAAAACAATCACAATCGGCTGATAAATGGCTGGAAGTGGGCGAAAAGCAAGCACAAGTTTTGGAAAAATGGCAGCAAGACGCGCTGAATTATCAGAAACAGCTTGAATACAATGCGAAAAATAAGGTTTCGGCGGTGTATTATGACGGCGTGAAGCAAGTCCACCCAACTGAATTAAATCAGCTTTCGCCGCCATCGTCCCAATCACAAAACATCAACATCACTTTATCGGGCGATGTGAATGTGAAGTTAGACGGCGCAAATGACACGGTAGCGCGAGCGGTGGTGGGCAGCGAAACATTTAAATTGGGCGTGGCGGAATTGGTAAAACCTGAATTGCTGAAAATTATTCAGGGGGCGGCGGTGTCGGTGGGTCGTCCTGTGATTTGATGTTTAGGCTGCCTGAAAATTTTTTTAACAACTGGAGATGTGAAATGTCTATCAAACAAGCCGCCTTGCGCGGTTTTTGTCGTTTTAAATGCTGGTGGGTTTACGGCGCACCGACTTTTTGGCTTGATATGATTTTGGTGTGTGGTTTATGGGGCGCGGCAATCATGTTTGCGACCCACCATTCATCATTATTGACACAATCGCAATACGTTGAATTTAATCAAGTTCCGATTGCTTTATTGGTTGGATTGCCTTTGTTGGCAGGGGTGTTTTTGGCGTGTTCTATGCGCGGCTCGGATTTTTCGGTGGGTTTTGCGCGTTTGTGTGCTGGCACGGTGTGGACGCTGGGATTTGCGGCGTATGTGCAAACTTATCCGCCCTTGGATTTGAATATTTTTTTGTCGGGTTTGTTGTCGTTTTTTGCTTGGCTGGCTGGGGTGCAGCAAATTCAGATGGCGTTGCGCCGAGAGCGTTGTGAAATGTTGGCAAAACAAGCAAGAAAGGCAGCGAATGAATGCGCGCGCAAATCATCTTATTAACTTTGCCTGTGGGCTTGTGGGTAGCGATTTTGGTGAGTGTGATTAGTGTTTTGACAACATATTATCGGGCGAATATGTGGCGCAATTATGGGCGCATGGCTTCTGAAATTATCCCTGCTGCGGTGCTTTCGGGGGCGGCGGTAGAGTATTTACAATTGTTGCACAGCCCTGTTTTGTGTGCGTTTGTTGCGCTGATGGTGGGCGCGGTATCGGGTTTTGCGATTGACTATTGGCAACGCGTGGGGCGGCATTTTGTGCATAATGTGTTCAATGCTTTGAGCATGAAATTCACAGGGCGTGAATTGCCGCCGCCTGATTTTGCTGATTTCAGGCAGCCTGAAAATTTGCCAACCGCTCAAGTTCAAGAAACCACGCAGCCACCACCTAAACCACAGTCTTTACACACCCCCACGCCGCCGCGCCCACGCGTTAAAAAACGGAAACGGCGAAAATAATTTTCAGGCTGCCTGAATTTTTCGGGTGGCTTTTTTTATTGATTAAACAAGGATTAAATGATGAATATTGATATAGCAATTGAATTAAATCATGAAAATATGGACAACAACGCGACTGAAATTCAGGCGGTGGAAGCATTGGCGCGTGATGTGGCGGCTGGTGAAGTGAAGCCCACGCCCATCAAAAACGAAGATGTGGCATGGGTGCAGCGTTGGTTAAACGAGCGTGCGGGTTGTGATTTGGTGGTTGATGGGGTGTGGGGGACGGCTTCACGCGCGGCATTTTTGTCGGCGTTTGCGTATCGCCATGCGCCAGCGATTACGCGAGCGGAATTGTTGCAAATTGCGCACGAATTGGGCGATGTGGATACGCGCCGCATTGAAGCGGTGGCGAAAGTAGAAAGTAACGGTTCGGGCTGGTTTGAATCAGGTTTGCCGAAAATTCTGTATGAACGTCATAAATTTTGGAAACATGTACGCAATGTGGCGGCGCGTGTGGTTTCGTGGTTTGCCAATCCGCAGGCGGGCGGCTACACGATGGACATCAATAAAAACGGCATTAACGATAGTTGGGAAAAATTAGCGTTTGCGATGGGTAAAGACCCTTTAGCCGCATTGAAATCTGTTTCCATTGGGAAATTTCAGGTGTTGGGCGAACATTACGCGCAATGCGGCTATGACCACCCAATTGAAATGTTGTGGGCGGCGAGCCGCAGCGAGTTGGCGCAATATCAGATGTTGCGCGATTATATTTTGCACGTTGCTGATTTAAAGCCTGAATTTTTGGCGTTGAGCCGTCATGCGGACACGAATCGTGCATTTGCGCGCGGGTATAACGGCGTGAAGTATGAGAAATATGCGTATCACACGAAATTGGCTGATGCGCTGGCTTAATAATTTTTTAATAGAAAAAACGCATACTTTGGATTGTATGTGTTTTTATTTCCCATAGGAGAAGTACATCATGACATAGCACAATGTAACCTGAAAAAGACGGCGACAGTTGCGGTGCTACGAACACCACGACTGCCAGCTAAACAGAACCAGCCTGTGTCGCCCGAAGCCGTCCCCTGCAGTGGCGCGGATTGTAACACTAGACACAAGGACAAATCAAATGGTTTACCGCGAATTACGTTGCCAATCGTGCAATCGTAAACTGGCAAATGCAGCAGGTGTGTTTGATATTTCAATCAAATGCACACGCTGCAATGCTTTGAATAATTTTAAAAATCTTTAATTTCACAGAGAGCATCATTGAGTGCCACAACCCGAGAGCCTATGAGCCCCTTTTTTATCAAAAAGGCATTCAATGAAATTCAATCAATCTCCCTTGCCTTTCACGGGGCAAAAACGAAATTTCTTAAAACATTTCAAACACATTTTAGAAACCCAAATTCCCAATCAGGGCGAAGGTTGGACGATTTTAGACGCATTCGGTGGCTCAGGCTTGTTGTCGCATACAGCAAAACAAACGCTGCCGAAGGCAAGGGTTATTTACAATGATTTTGATGGCTACGCAGAGCGGCTCGCACACATTGACGACACCAACCACTTACGCCGTTTGGTTGTTGCTGTATTGGAGCGCGAAAACATTGCCAAAAATTTCAGGCTGCCTTTCAGTACACGACAAAAAATCGGACGACCTGTTTTGGGTTTGAAAAATAGTCCAAAGTTGCCATCATCAACATGGCAGCTTTGGCAAGCTGCTCTAAACCAACACGAAAAATACCTTGCGATAAACGTTCATGAGATTTAGGCTTAATTGGATTAAGCGCATGTTGCCAACGCCCAATGACATAAGCCCAAGCCAATGTAACTGCCAGAATCGCAAACAACTTTTCCATTTTAACAGGGTCAGTCATGTGCGTGGCTTCCAAGTCAAAACCGCGTTTTTTCAGGCAGCTAAACAGCATTTCAATTTGCCAGCGCTG
>NZ_JQKH01000105.1 GCF_000745955.1 Alysiella crassa DSM 2578
AGATGGCACGGTATTGGATGTTGCTGCGATTAAAGAAATGGTGCAGCAAGGTACTGATGAGCGCGATAATTTGTACGCTTATGATTCAGGCAGCCTGATTTCTGCTGGAGCTGGTAATGACTATTTGTATGGCGCAAAAGGCAATGACACCTTAAACGGCGATGATGGCAACGACCAAATCTATGGTCGTGCTGGCGATGATGTGTTAAATGGCGGTGCAGGCAATGATAATTTGCAAGGCGATGCGGGTAATGACACACTCAATGGTGGCGAAGGCAACGACAGCCTGAATGCTGGCGATGGTAACGATATGCTCAATGGCGGTGCAGGTGATGATAGTTTAACTGGTGGGGAAGGTAACGACACTTATGTATTTACACAAGGTTCGGGTAAAGATACCATCTACAATTATGATACATCTGCAAATCATCAAGATACTGTGCGTTTTGAAGGTATGCGTGCAGAAAATGTTCAATTTACAAAATCTGGTTCTGACTTAGTTTTAACTCAACAAGATGGTAGTAGTGTTCGTATCAGCAATCATTTCTATCATGCAAATTATGCTGTTGAACATTTTGCTTTTGATGACCAAACCATTAGTAATCCTGATTTTGCCAAATATGTAAATTCAGCAAATCAATTAATTCAAGCTATGTCAGTATTTGGGCAAAGTTCTGCAGTTGGTAGTGAAGTGATGAATGTGGTGCAAAATCAAAATACGCCTAATTTACTGGTTACAAATGCTTAATTTATAGTATTTGGTATATTGATTTATCAAGAGTATTTAATTATTTATTTTTAAAATAAACAGCCTGAAAACCATGTGTTCGGTTTTCAGGCTGTCTCAACATCTTATTTAAACGCAAATTTTAAAAAATCCACAAAATGTTGCGCCCAATGCATTTCGTGATGAATTTCATTGGCGCGAATCCGCACATGCACGTTTTCTAATGGCGAACCTGTTTGCAGCAAAGCCTGATAGTAATTGAGCGTACAATCAATATAGGCTTGATTCATATTGTCAATAAAATGCGAATCCACTTCATCGCCCTCTTTTGTGCCAACTTGGATAAACACTTTGCTGTCGCGGTGGAGTGGGTGGCGGTGTATAAAGTCCAAAAACGCCGTTTCGCTAAACCAAGATGCCAGCGAAAATACGCCCAAATGCCCAAATACTTGCGGATACGCCGCCCCCATATAAGCGGTAATAATGCCCCCCATTGAACTGCCCGCCAGCAAAGTGTGTTCACGGTCGGGCTGGGTGCGGTAGTGTTGGTCAATAAAGGGTTTGACGTGTTCCACCACCCAGCGACCGTATTGTGCGCCCAATCCGCCCGCATTCATGGTTTCGGGGGTGGAGCCTGTGTCGGTTTTCCATGGTCCGTATTCGTTGAGCCGTTCTGCGCCTGCGTTGTCTATGCCGACAATAATCATTTTGGGAAAATGGGCGTTTCGCTTAATGGTAGGAATGATTTTCCATGAGTAGCCCGAATAGGATTCTTTGCTGTAAAACACGTTTTGCCCATCGTGCATATATAAAACGGGGTAGCGGGCATGGTTTTCGCTGCGATAGTCTTTGGGCAGCAACACGCGCACGCGGCGGGCATGATTGAAATAAGGCACAGGTAAAAAATGTTCCTGCATTTCCAAATAGTAGTAATTGAGAAAATCGCGTTTCATTGATGGGATTTCTGTGTGTGCAAAATGGGTATTGTACCGAAAATTTGGGTTTCAGGCTGCCTTTTCAAAGTTTTGTAAGATAATGAAAGCCAGCGTAGCAACTTATTTTTAACCCAGTCGGATAAAAATACAGTTGCTACGCTGGCTCCAAAAAAGGTTTTCAGGCTGCCTAAAATGCTTTCACAAACATTTCAGGCAGCCTGAATATCATTTCACGAAAAGAAATTAACCTTTACGCGCTGCGGTAACTTCTGCTGCAACGTGAGCAGGGGCTTCCGCGTATTTCGCAAACTCCATAGAGTAGGTAGCGCGACCTTGTGTGGCAGAACGCAAGTCAGTTGAGTAACCGAACATTTCCGCCAAAGGCACTTCGGCGCGAACTTTCTTGCCGCCAATGCCGTCATCGTCCATACCCAATACGATGCCGCGACGACGGTTCAAGTCGCCCATTACATCGCCCATGTAGTCTTCTGGGGTTTCCACTTCCACCGCCATGATTGGCTCCAACAAAGCAGGCGATGCTTGACGCATACCTTCTTTAAACGCTTGTGAAGCAGCCAATTCAAACGCCAGTTGTGAAGAGTCCACATCATGATAAGAACCGAATACCAAGCGAATGCGTACATCTACTACAGGATAGCCTGCAACCACACCGTTTGGTAAAGTATCACGAATACCTTTGTCCACAGACGGGATAAATTCGCGTGGAATCACACCACCTTTAATCTCGTCAATGAACTCGTAGCCTGCACCACCGGGTTCCATAGGTTCCATTTCAATTACCACATGACCGTATTGACCTTTACCACCCGATTGTTTCGCGTGTTTGTGTTCAGCTTTAACGGCTTTGCGAATGGTTTCGCGGTATGCCACTTGTGGCGCACCCACGTTGGCTTCTACGCCAAATTCGCGTTTCATGCGGTCCACGATGATTTCCAAGTGCAACTCGCCCATACCAGAAATAATGGTTTGACCCGATTCTTCATCGGTACGCACGCGGAAAGAGGGGTCTTCTTTTGCCAAACGGTTCAAAGCAATACCCATTTTTTCTTGGTCGGCTTTGGTTTTTGGCTCAACGGCAACGTGAATCACAGGCTCTGGGAATTCCATGCGTTCCAAGATGATGGGTGCTTTGTCATCACACAAGGTTTCGCCTGTGGTAACGTCTTTCAAACCGATTGCGGCTGCGATGTCGCCTGCGCGTACTTCTTCAATTTCAGTGCGGTCTGCGGCTGTCATTTGTACCAAGCGGCCAATGCGTTCGCGTGTGCCTTTTACGGAGTTCACAACGGTGTCGCCTGATTTCAACACGCCAGAGTAAACGCGGATAAAGGTCAAGTTACCCACATATTTGTCGTTCAACATTTTGAATGCCAAAGCGGAGAAAGGTGCTTCATCGCTGGCTTCACGGCTGTCGGCTGCATCGGTTTCAGGGTTCACACCTTGTACAGGTGGAATGTCGGTAGGTGCGGGCAAGAATTGCACCACGCCGTCCAACATGCGTTGTACACCTTTGTTTTTGAAAGCTGAACCACAGAACATGGGTTGAATTTCGCCAGCCAAAGTGCGTTGGCGCAAAGCCGCGATGATTTCGTCTTCGCTCAACTCTTCGCCGCCCAAGTATTTGTCCATCAACTCTTCGTTGGCTTCGGCTGCGGCTTCAATCATGTTTTGACGCCATTCTTCGGCAGTTGCCACCAAATCGGCTGGAATGTCGCCATATTCAAAGGTTACGCCTTTGTCTTCTTCATTCCAAATGATGGATTTCATGTTCAACAAATCAATCACGCCTTCAAAGCCGTCTTCTGCGCCCACAGGAATCACAACAGGCACAGGGTTGGCACGCAAGCGCGTACGCATTTGTTCTACCACGCGGAAGAAGTTGGCACCTTGACGGTCCATTTTGTTCACAAATGCCAAACGTGGCACTTTGTATTTGTTGGCTTGACGCCATACGGTTTCAGACTGGGGTTGTACACCACCTACCGCGCAATAAACCATTACGGCACCGTCCAAAACGCGCATAGAACGTTCTACCTCTACGGTAAAGTCCACGTGTCCGGGGGTGTCAATGATGTTGAAACGGTGTTCTTTAAACTGTTTTGCCATACCAGACCAGTAGGAGGTAACAGCAGCAGAGGTAATGGTGATACCGCGCTCTTGTTCTTGTTCCATGTAGTCGGTGGTGGCTGCGCCGTCATGCACTTCGCCCAATTTGTGGGTCAAACCTGTGTAGAACAAAATGCGTTCTGTGGTGGTGGTTTTACCTGCGTCAATGTGGGCAGAAATACCGATATTGCGGTATAAGCTAATGGGGGTTTTGCGAGCCATTTTATTGTCCTCTCAAAATTAGAAACGGAAGTGAGAGAAGGCTTTGTTGGCTTCTGCCATGCGATGCACTTCTTCGCGTTTTTTCATGGCACCGCCACGACCTTCGGCAGCGTCAATCAATTCACCAGCCAAGCGCAAATCCATGGATTTTTCGCCGCGTTTGCGGGCTGCATCGCGCAACCAGCGCATTGCCAACGCCAAACGGCGGTCGGCACGAACTTCAACAGGAACTTGGTAGTTGGCACCACCTACGCGGCGGCTTTTTACTTCCACTACGGGTTTGGCGTTGGCGATGGCTTCATTGAATACTTCAATGGCTTCTTTGCCTTGAACTTTTTTGGCGATTTGTTCTAATGCGCCATAAACAATGCGTTCTGCAACGGCTTTTTTGCCGTCAATCATCAACACATTCATGAATTTGGTCAATTCAACGCTGCCGAATTTTGGGTCGGGCAATACGTTGCGTTTGGGGACTTCTCTGCGACGTGGCATAGTTTATTCCATTCTATTCAGTTGGGGCATTCCCATGATGATTTATACAGAAATCATCACTTACTCGGCTGTGAAGTTTTTTCAGGCAGCCGACGTGCCAGTTTTTCAAAAAATTCAATCAATTCAATAAACTTAAAATCAGTTTATTATTTTTTGGGGCGTTTTGCACCGTATTTAGAACGCGCTTGTTTGCGGTCTTTCACGCCTGCGGTGTCCAAAGAACCGCGAACGGTGTGGTAGCGTACACCTGGCAAGTCTTTTACACGACCGCCGCGAATCAATACCACGCTGTGTTCTTGCAAGTTATGACCTTCACCACCGATGTATGAAATCACTTCAAAACCGTTGGTCAAACGCACTTTACATACTTTACGCAAAGCGGAGTTTGGTTTTTTAGGGGTTGTGGTGTACACGCGGGTGCAAACGCCACGTTTTTGTGGACAGGCTTCCAGCGCAGGTACTTTGTTCACATAAACGGGTTTTTGACGACCCTTGCGAACCAATTGGTTAATAGTAGGCATATTTTCAAATTCCTGTTGAATGTTTAAAACAAACTTGCCAGCAAATCGCCAGCAAGCCTGATATTATCGCTTGCTAAACATGGATTTGTCAATAAGTTTGTGATATTGGGTGGGTTTTTGTGTGTTTCAGGCTGCCTGAAAATGAAAAAACTGGGGTAATGTATTCAACCCCAGTTTTGTAGGGTGCGTACCACGCACCAAATTTTGACCTATTTTGGCAAAACGGCGCATGATACGCCCCACTTTTCAGGCAGCCTGAAAGCGATAAATCTCGTCCATCGCCACCCATTTTTCGCCTGCTGGGGTAAAGGGCGTGGCTTGCTGATAATCCCACATCCATTTTTCCCAGCGTTGCACGGTTTCATTTTGGGCGGAGAGTTGCGCCATGCGTTCAAAACTGAACGTGTCATCGGTGTCCATCAACATCACCAAGCTCGTTCCCAAACGATAAATCGTCATTTGGGTAATGCCACAGGCGGCAATGTGCTGTTCCACTTCCGCCCACATGGCGCGGTGGTGTTGTTCGTATTCGGCGATTTTGTCGGGATTGTCTTGCAAATCCAGCATTAAAACGTAAGTATTTTTCATCAAAATATCCTTTCAGGCTGCCTTTCAGTACACGACAAAAATAACTGTAGTGTGCGCTGTGCGCACCAAAACCCACCACAATATTTAAATTATTCAGTAATTTGGTGCGCATGGCGCACCCTACATTTTTGTGATGGGAAAAATTGTCGTGTACTGTAAGGCTGCCTGAAAGTCCTAGCGGACAGCAAAATGTAGGGTGCGCTGTGCGCACCGAATTGCCATGAAATCATGATTTTTGTGGGGATTTTGGTGCGCATGGCGTACCCTACGCAAAGGGTTTCAGGCTGCCTGAAAGATTAAATTAATTGTTTACATCATCAAATAATGGGCATTCCCAAAGTGTCAGTAAATTTTTATCAATGTCAGATTTCAATAATGCTTGGGCTAATCTATTTGATAAAAAAAGTGAGTTCATTATTGCTGGGTCATGCCAAATATCCACTTCACAATCTAATGCATTGATTGAAATGGGTAAATTTTCAATAGTGAACGCCTTTGGTGCAGAAGGTGAGTAATAAACATCAATACCATGTATCTGTACAGCAGGTTGAGAATATATGGGATTAATCCGTTTTTCTGGTAAAAAAAACTGATGTCGTTCTGCTATATTAATAAAGTAGTATTCGGTGTCATTCACATAATCATCTGTTGTTAAATCAAAAAAACGCATAGGCTCACTGATTTGGGTTTTACCCAACCGAAATTGTTTTAAAATATCCACAAATGGTTTATGCGACATCAATGCACCATTGGAAAAAATATCAGGCAAGACAAGTCCCTTTTGGGTTGGGTTAGGTGCATACATCATATCGGGCATGTTTTCTTTTGGGATAGGAAAAAAATCCCTTCTAAACATATTTCCTAGTTCTATTCTTTTTTTAAAAGTGTCTGCCATTGTTGTTGTTGTTGTTCAGTTTTATTTTTACCTAATTTCTCCAATTCATAATACTCTTTATAATCAACAGCATTAGGGTAATTCATAGGGAACAGGCGGCTGTCATTAAAAATATTTGCGGTATGCCAATACCATACTTTGTCGTTTTTCATTTTGGCTCAATTTAAAAATATGAAAGCGGTCTATTGTACAGAACAATAGACCGCTTAGCCTAAAAATATTTTATTGAATATCAATCTTTAATGAAAATTCACTTGGTGCGTACACGCTTTTTGAGTGGCTGATTGCCCATTTCTGCTCTGCGCTAAATCCAATGGTTTCCCCATCTTTCAAGACCAAACCTGAACTGATGATGTAGCTGCACATACTGCTTAATGAAGCGTGAAGCGTACCCATATTGATTTTGCTGTTTAAAATCTCTATTTCATCTTTACCAAATTTCGCCATGCCCGATGTGTAAAGCTGATTGCCCTGCTCATTTTGCCTCAAGCCCACATAAACCCAAATCATAATCGGAATTGCATTGTTAGGCAGATATTCTTTCGCTACTTTCTGATAAAAATCAGCCGTATAAACTGTTCCCGAAGTGTACACGCTGGTGGCATTTTCTTGTTTCAGG
>NZ_JQKH01000106.1 GCF_000745955.1 Alysiella crassa DSM 2578
GCGGTTTAAATTTGGCTCCCCGAGCTGGGCTCGAACCAGCGACCTGCGGATTAACAGTCCGTCGCTCTACCGACTGAGCTATCAGGGAATGAAGATTGAATTATAGCGGAATTTGAAAATCTGTCAATTTATTTGTAAAACAAATTTTGATGTTTTTCAGTTAATAATTGTATTTTCTTACAATTTAATTTTCAGGTTGCCTGAAAATTTAAAATTTAATCCACCCCAATGTATTCGCAAACACCAGCAAAATCGCAATCGGCGCAATATAACGCAAAGCACCATACCAAATTCGCACCACCATTTCTGGTAAAGAACTGCCTTCACGTATATGCGCCCAAACTTGGCTGCGGTTTTGCACATAGCCAATAAACACGGTGGTCGCCAACGCGCAAATCGGCATAATCAGCGATGTAATCACAAAATCCCATAAATCAAAAATGGTTTTGCCAAACAATTTCACGTCCGCCATCGCACCAAACGACAGCGCAGACGGTATGCCAATAATCAAAATGGCGATGCCTATGCCCCAAGTGTGTTTGGCGCGTTTGCTCTGGTCGCCGCGTATGGTGGCGGCGATGACGGTCTCCAGCATGGAAAATGCGGATGTGAGCGTGGCAAATGTTACCAAAATCATAAACACGGCAAACAAAATCGTACCCAATGGCATTTTTTGGAACACGGCTGGCAGTACCATGAAAATCAAACCCGGCCCTGCGTCTGGTTTGAAATTAAAAGCAAATACGGCTGGGAAAATCACCAAACCCGCCAATAGAGACACCGCCATATTCATCCACATAATGCTGTTGGCGGAGCGGAACAGGTCGCTTTTGCGGTCAAGATAGGCGGCATAGGTCGCCATGGTGGACACGCCCAAACTCAAGGCAAAAAAGGCTTGCCCCAATGCAGTCAGCAAAGTATTGGCGGTTACCGCGCTGAAATCGGGTTTCAGCAGAAAGCTGATACCCGCCATCGCATTGGGCAAAGTCAGCGAGCGAATCGCCAAAATAATAAACATGATAAACAAGGCAGGCATCATGTAGCGGTTGGCTTTTTCAATGCCTTCGGAAATGCCTTTGCGTACCACCCAGATGGTGATGAGCATAAACACGGCTTGGTAGGCAATGGCTTGGGCGGGGTTGCTGATGGTTGCACCGAAGAGTTGTTCGTAATTGGTGCTGGCGTTCAGGCTGCCTGAAACGGCGTGGACGAAATACGCCAACACCCAGCCACCCACCACGCTGTAAAATGACAACAGCACAAAGCAACCAAACACGCCCACACGCCCAATCCACGCCCACGCGGTTTGGTTGGGGGAGAGTTCTTTGAGTGCGTCAATGGCGTTTTTTCCTGTTTTGCGCCCAATGTAAAATTCGGCGAGCAACACGGGCAAGCCCACCAGCACGGTAAACAGTAAAAAAATCAAAAAGAAAACCGCCCCACCGTTGGTGCCTGCGGTGTAGGGAAATTTCCAAATCGCGCCCAAACCGATAGCAGAACCTGCGGCGGCGAGTATGAATCCGAGTCGTGATGTCCAATGTGTGTTCATGATGAAACCTGTTTTAGGTGGATTAATGAGTTTTCAGGCTGCCTTTCAATGCACGACAAAAATCACGGTAGGGTGCGCCATGCGCACCAAACACACCACAATATTTCAATAATTTCAGCCACTTGGTGCGCACGGCGCACCCTACATAATTTGTGATTGAACAATTGGCGTGTACTGTAAAGCTGCCTGAAAATAAAGCAATGGATTGTAACAAGTTTGGCTGTTTTTGTTAATTTACCATTATTTCGTTACACTATAACATTAATCATTATATAATCTCGGTTTTCCCAGAAACAACTTAAATAAGGTTTTTATCATGAAATTAAACAAAATCAGTATTTTAGTAATGGGCTTGGCGTTTTCAGGCAGCCTGTGGGCGGAAACTTTGCCTGTGGTCAGCAGCTTCAGCATTTTGGGCGACGTGGCAAAACAAATCGGTGGGGAACGCGTGAGCGTGAATAATCTCGTGCCGGCCGATGGCAATGCACACGGCTACCAATTGACAGGCGGCGATATTAAAAAATTGTCTTCAGCAAAATTGATTTTAATCAATGGTTTGGGTTTGGAAAATGGCGATGTGGTTCGCGCGGTGAAAAACAGCAAAGTGCCTTACGCTGAAGCCGCCGCAGGCATTACGCCCATTGAAAACCACAACCACGCTGGGCATGACCACGCTGGACACGACCATCATCACGAAACCGACCCCCATGTTTGGCATGACCCTGTTTTAATGCAAAAATATGCCGCTAATGTGGCAAAAGCCTTGATTGCCGCCGACCCAGCAGGGGCAAAATATTATGAAACGCGTTTTAAAAATTATTCCAATGAATTGATTAAATTGGATAATTTTGCCCGCCAACAATTCAACAGCGTGCCTGCCGCACAGCGTAAAGTATTGACAGGACACGATTCTTTTGCCTATTTGGGCAAACGCTACGGCGTGAAACTGATTTCGCCACAAGGCACCAGCACCGAAGCGCAACCATCGGCGAAAACCGTTGCCGCGATTATCCGCCAAATTAAAGGCGAAGGCGTGAAAGCCGTGTTCACGGAAAACATCAAAGATGGGCGCATGGTGCAACGCATTGCCCAAGAAACAGGCGTGAAAGTGGGCGGCAAATTGTATTCAGACGCGCTCTCCAAAGACGCGAATGCGCGAACCTACACCGATATGTTCCGCTACAATGTACGCATGATGAGCGGCGCGATGAAATAATTTGTCGTTTAACTGATTTTTGTGCCACAATCAGGCTGTCTGTTTTTTCAGGCAGCCTGAAATTTTTTGTATAATTATTTTAAATTAAATCAAAATGTTAAATCCAAATATTATTCTGATTAACGCGCCTGTGGGTGCATTGGAAACGATTTATTTGCCCGCACAAGGCACAGAACGCGGCGTTGCCGTCATCAACCACCCCAACCCCACGCAGGGAGGCACATTCACCAATAAAGTGATTCAAACCGCCGCCAAAGCTTTGAGCCAAATGGGTTTTCATTGCTATTTACCCAATTTACGCGGCACGGGCAACAGCGCAGGCACGCACGATTATGGTCGCGGCGAAACCGAAGATTGCATTGCCGTAATTGATTTTGCTCGCGCCCAACATCCGCAAGCGGCGCAATTTGTGTTGGCGGGATTTTCCTTTGGCGGCTATGTGGCGACTTTTGCCGCTCATCAGCGCGAACCTGATTTGCTGTTGCTGATTGGCGCAGCAGTGGGGCATTATGACGCGACTCAACCCCCCGCCCCACACGTTCCCAATGTCCACAAAACGCTCATCATTCACGGCGCAGACGATGAAGTGGTGGCACTCGCCAAACCGCTCCAATGGGCGGCGGCGCAGAATTTGCCCGTGATTGTGTTGCCCGAAAGTTCACACTTTTTTCATGGCAAACTGATTCAATTGCGCGACACCATCAATCGCTTTGTGCCAACGGTTTTGGGGTAAACCCTATTTTTCAGGCTGCCTACTTTTTCAGGCAGCCTTTCATTACCCTACAAATTTTTGTCTACCGCTCATCTGTTCCCTCTCCTGTGGGAGAGGGTTAGGGAGAGGGTAAAACTTTCAATGCACCACGATTTTTCCCTCTCCCAAAGGAGAGGGGGGTAGATTGCTGTATTTCAACGATTTCAGGCAGTATTTCATTTTTTTGTAGGGTAGCGAAAGGCAGCCTGAAAAGCAAATTACTCAACAAAACAACAAATTAATTGAATCCAGCTATCCGCCCATTCCCCAAATTCATCAACAGCTTTTATCGCTAAACAAACTCCTGTAGAATACGACACATTCCGCCCTCATCAAGCATAAATAAAATAAGGACGTTTAGATGAACGAAACCCTTCTCATCATCATTGCCGCATTACTCACGGTGTTGGTTGCCGTTTTTGCTTACAACATGATTCAGGAAAGCCGCTATCGCAACAAAATTCGCAGCCAATTCGGGCATTCCGACCAAGACGCACTGATGGGCAGTCAAACCCAATCCGTGCGTGATGGTCGTTCCTTGTCGCACGAAAAAATCAGCAGTCCCGAAGCCCCTGCTCCCATGCTCAAACCAAGCATAGTCGGCAAAAACACCCCTGTTACCAAAGATGACGATGATATTGATTTAAGCGAATTATTGGACGATTTGGACGATTACGATGACGACAAATCCCGTCAAAACAACCCAGCCAGCTATTCCAGCGTGGGTTTGGATTTGCCCGAACCCGAATTGACCAATAATGTCAAAGCCAGCGAATTGCCTGCACCATCGGGCGGTTTTATGAGCGGTTTACGCGCCACTTTCAATCGCATGCTCAACAGCATTAGCGATGACGACACCCCACAGAACGCGTCCACCGCCAAAACCAAAGAAACCGAATCCATTGGAGAATTGGAAGATTTAGACGATTTGGACGTTTACGATGAAACGCCTTTACCTGAACCGAGCGCATTACTGATTGATTTTGAAGATTTAAAACGCAGCCGTTTAACTTGGTTTGATAAACGCATTGATTATTTAACTTATGTTTCGCTGCGTGAGCCACAGGAATTATTGAGCGTACCACGCTTGTCCAATCGCTACCGTGTGCAAGTCATTGGCTGCACGATGGACGGCTCATTCCAAGTTGCTGAACCCGTACCAGGTGTGTTGTACCAAGCATTTGTGATTGGCATGCAAGCGATTAACCGCAATGGTTTGGTGAGCGAGCGCGAATTGAATTTGTTTGGGCAACAAGTTGAACATTTTGCTGAAAACATGGGCGGCGACGCGCTGTTGGAAGACACGCAAGCATTCCTAAATGTTGCCAAGCCTTTGGACGAATTGTGCGCCCGCGTTGACCAAATCATCGCCATTCATTTGGTGTCGCGTGTCAGCATTTTGGGCAGCGAATTGCGTAATAGTTTGGAAAAATTGGGTTTTCAATTGCAAGACGGCGCGTTTGCGTATTTGGATGAAAAAGGTCGCGTGAAATTCAACGCGGTAACTTTGGACGGCAGCGAATTCACGCCGCAATTGTTGGCGAGCCAGCCTTACAAAGGCTTCAGCATGTTGTTTGACATCACCCATGTGCCATACGGCGAGCAGCATTTTGAAGAATTTGTGAATTTGGCGGTTGCCCTGTCGCAAAGTCTGCATTTGGAATTGGTGGACGACCAAATCCAGCAAGTTTCAACCGATTGGCTGAAAAACATTCGCACCTTTGTGTTGGAAAAACAATTGGAAATGATAGACGCGCATATCCCATCGGGTGGCGAATTGGCGCAACGCGTTTTCTCATAAATTTATTATTATTCAAAAATTTAAGGCAGCCTGAAAACTTTTCAGGCTGCCTTAATTTATATAAACCCTAATTAAATCGCGCTGGCAAAAGCCTGAATAATCGGCTCAAGCAAAGCATGTTTGGTTTTCAATGCTGCTTTATTAACCACCAAACGACTGGAAATATCTTCAATATGCTCAACAGCTTGCAAACCATTTGCCTTCAAAGTGCCGCCTGTTGACACCAAATCCACAATCGCATCACTCAAACCCACCAACGGCGCCAACTCCATTGAACCATACAATTTAATAATATCAACGTGAACGCCCTTTTTGGCAAAATGCGCCGCCGCGATATTGGGGTATTTCGTTGCCACACGCAAACGGTTGCCCGCCCGAGAAGCTGCCGCATAATCAAAACCTTGCCGCACCGCTACCATCATTTTGCACGCCGCAATTTGCAAATCCAAAGGCTGATACAAACCTTCGCCGCCATGTTCAATCAACACATCTTTGCCCGCAATGCCAAAATCCGCCGCGCCATATTGCACATAAGTCGGCACATCGGTCGCGCGCACAATCACCAAACGGATATGTTCATGATTTGTCGCAATAATTAATTTGCGTGATGATTCAGGATTTTCCGCAGGCTCAATGCCCGCCGCCGCCAAAAGGGGCAAAGTTTCTTCAAAAATGCGCCCTTTGGAGAGCGCGATAGTCAAATTTTGCGACATAAAATACTCTTTAAATTTAAATAGATAATATTTTTCAGGCTGCCTAAAAATAACCATTGCCGTAGGATAAATAAAAGGCAGCCTGAAACATTATTCAGCCAATAATTTTTTAATATCTTCCGCGATTTGTTCACTTTCCGCGCCATAGGGTTCAAATATAGCCGTTTCCCCATTTTTATCAATCAGATATGCGCCAGAAGTATGGTCCACATTATACAAAGTATCGGATTTAATTTCTGTTTTGGCTGATACAATGCGATATTGTTGTTTAATTACCGCAATATCTGCGCCTTTATTCGTATCGGTTAAACCAATGAATTCTTTATTAAATTGTTTGGCGTAACGCCCAATTAAATCAGGCGTATCGCGGTCGGGGTCCACGCTCACAAACACTACTTTCACATCTTTCGCCTGTTCGCCCAATTTTTGCAAGGCTTCGCTGTAGCTGAACAATTCGGTTGGGCAAACATCGGGGCAATTGGTAAACCCAAACGCCAACACCACCACTTTCCCTTTCAGGCTGCTTAAAGTAAACGGTTTGCCATCGCCATCGGTGAGCGTGAAATCGCCGCCAATATCGTCTTTGCGAATGTCCACCGATTTGGGCGAAGCAGGTGTGATGTCAGACGCACTTTGGGCGACTTGGGTGGCTGCCGAAGCGGCGGCGGGTGCGCTGCTCGCGGCGGGCGCAGAAGCCGATGGCGGATTATTGGGCGCAGACGGATTGCAGGCTGCCAATAAAACGGTTGAAATCATCAATGCAATTTGTGAACGCGTCAACATGGTATTTCCTAATCATTATTTGAATTGAACATATTGGCTAATGATAACGCCGCCACTTGAAAACTGCAAATGCAAAAAATCCCTTGAACCGAAATTCAAGGGATTGTAAATTGGCGCGGTGGACGGGGCTCGAACCCGCGACCACTGGCGTGACAGGCCAGTACTCTAACCAACTGAGCTACCACCGC
>NZ_JQKH01000107.1 GCF_000745955.1 Alysiella crassa DSM 2578
TGAAATTAGACCATTCGGGGTCATCGCAAGGCAGAAGAATGGTTTTGCCACGAAACACATTTTCATCAAAATCAAGATAGGCATTCATCTCTTTTTCAATGTCATGATATTGCGTGTAAAACTCGTCATTTTTGGCTTTTTTGGCGTTAGAAAGATTGGAATTTTTAACTTTTGACATCTCAATCTCCCAAAAAAGCATGGAAAGATTGAGAAAGAGAAATTACGCTAGTGTTGCGTGTTGCGTGTTGCGTGTTGCGTGTTGCGTGTTGCGTGTTGCGTGTTGCGTGTTGCGTGTTCATTTTTAAGCCTTATTTAATTTTGTCAAGTATTTTTACATAAGTAAACAAAATTATGTATCAAAACACAATGTTTGTCATCTTAAATTTGAGTTTTCAGGCAGCCTGAAAGCCAAAATCCCACTTTCAGGCTGCCTGAATACCGATTTTCAACTTACTTCAATTTATCCAACGCCACCTGAATTTTCGCCATTTTCTCTTGCAAATCAGCCAATTCCGCTTTGTCTTTTTCCACCAAATGCGCGGGGGCTTTGTCCACATAGCCTGCTTTGGACAATTTCGCGTTCAGTTTATCCAAAGCCTTGTTCAGCTTTTCGGCTTCCTTGTTCAGACGCGCGGTTTCGGCGGCTTTGTCCACTTCCACTTTCAACATCAAACGCGCACCATTGCACACGGCAACGGGCGCATCTTCGCTTTCAGGCAGTGTGGCAACTTGCGTGGCTTCGGTTAAACGCGCCATCATCGGTAGATATTTCAAATAATCCGCCAAATCGTCCGCGCTTTCCACAAATAATGGTGCTTTCACGCTCGGTGCAATGCCCATTTCGCCACGCAAATTACGCACCGCGCCAATCAAGTCTTGCAATGCCGTCATTTTGTCAAACGCGCCCTGTTCCACAAAACTCAAATCGGCAATCGGGAACGGCGCATTCATAATGCTGTCCGCCACTTTACGGTCGCACATCGGCGCAATCACTTGCCACAATTCTTCCGTGATAAACGGCATAATCGGGTGCAACAAACGCAAACTCACTTCCAATACGCGCAATAAAGTATGGCGTGTGGCGCGTTGGCGGCTGGCGCAACCTGTTTGCAATTGCACTTTCGCCAATTCCAAATACCAGTCGCAATAATCATTCCAAATGAAACTGTACAACAATTCTGCCGCCAAATCAAAACGATAGCTTTCATACGCTTTGGCAACTTGCTCTTCCACTTGGTTCACGCGCCCAATAATCCATTGGTCGGGGAATGAGTAGGCGCGTGGCTCGGTGGCGTGTGCGCCATAGCCACAGTCTTTGTCTTCCGTGTTCATTAAGACAAAATTGGTGGCGTTCCAAATTTTGTTGCAGAAATTGCGGTAACCTTCGGCGCGTTTAAAATCAAAATTCACGCTGCGACCCAAACTCGCGTAACTCGCCATCGTGAAACGCAACGCGTCCGCGCCCATTGCGGGAATGCCTTCGGGGAACAGTTTTTTGGTGGCTTCTTTGATTTGTGGCGCGGTTTCGGGTTTACGCAAACCTGTTGTGCGTTTAATCAATAAGTTATCCAAATCAATGCCGTCAATCAAATCCACAGGGTCAATCACATTGCCTTCGGATTTGGACATTTTTTTGCCTTCGTGGTCGCGCACAATGCCGTGAATGTACACGTCATGGAATGGCACTTTGCCGACAATATGCGTGGTCATCATAATCATACGCGCCACCCAGAAGAAAATAATCTCGTAGCCCGTAACCAGCACATTGGACGGCAAAAATGCTTGTAATTCAGCCGTTTCAGGTTCGCCATCGCGCCAACCCAAAGTGGAAAATGGCACCAGCGCAGACGAGAACCAAGTGTCCAACACGTCTTCATCGCGGGTCAGTTTCAGGCTGCCTGCTTGTTGTTGCGCTTCTTCTTCGGTGGCGGCAACGTAAATGTTGCCGCTTTCATCGTACCACGCAGGAATTTGGTGTCCCCACCACAATTGGCGCGAAATGCACCAATCTTGCAGATTGTTCATCCATTGGTTATAGGTGTTAATCCAGTTTTCGGGAATGAATTTGACTGCGCCGCTGTCGGTGGCGTGTTTGGCTTTTTGCGCCAAACTCATGCCTTTGAATTCAGAAGCGGGTTCGCCGCCGTTGGGCGTGGCGTGCATATTCACAAACCATTGATTAGTCAGCATAGGTTCAATGACGCTGCCTGTGCGATCGCCTTTGGGGGTCATTAATTTGTGCGGTTTCGTGTCCGCCAACAAACCTTGTTCCGCCAAATCAGCCACGATTTGTTTACGTGCGGCAAATCTGTCCAAACCTGCGTATTGTTCAGGCAGCCTGAAAGATTCCAGTACATTGCTGCGGTAATCATAAACTTCTGCCGTTGCCAAAATTTTTGCGTCTAAACTCAATACATTAATCAAAGCCGTGTCGTGGCGTTTGCCGACTTCGTAGTCGTTGAAATCATGAGCAGGTGTGATTTTCACGCAGCCTGTGCCAAATTCGCTGTCCACATAGTCATCGGCAATCACGGGAATGGTGCGACCTGTCAGCGGCAAAATCAAAGATTTACCAATCAAATGCTGATAGCGTTCATCGGTCGGATTAACGGCTACGGCAACGTCGCCCAATAAGGTTTCGGGGCGCGTGGTGGCGACAATCACGCTTTCAGACGGCATATCCGCCAATGGGTAACGAATGTGCCACATGGAGCCATCGCTTTCCACGTTTTCCACTTCCAAATCCGACACCGCCGTACCGAGAACAGGGTCCCAGTTTACCAAGCGTTTGCCGCGATAAATCAAGCCTTGATTGTATAATTTCACAAACACTTGGGTAACTATTTCGGCGCGTGGCGCATCCATTGTGAAATATTCGCGCGACCAATCGGCGGAGCAGCCCACGCGACGCATTTGTTGGGTAATCGTGCCGCCAGATTGTTCTTTCCATTGCCATACTTTTTCCAAAAACGCTTCGCGCCCCAAATCATGGCGTGATAAGTTTTGTTCGGCAAGCTGGCGTTCCACCACGATTTGGGTGGCGATGCCTGCGTGGTCGGTGCCGGGAATCCAGCAGGTTTGTTTGCCTGCCATGCGGTAGTAGCGCGTTAAGCCGTCCATAATGGTTTGGTTAAACGCGTGTCCCATGTGCAACGTGCCTGTTACATTGGGCGGCGGCAGTTGAATGGAAAAGCTGTTTTGTGGGTTTGCTTGGCTCATGTCGGGCTGGAAATAGCCGAGTTTTTCCCAGTTTTGATAATGTTTGGTTTCAATGTCTGATGGGTTGTATTTGTCTAGCATTTTGATGGCTGCCTGAAAAAAATTTTGTGATAAAAAACGCGTTATTATAGCGAAAGTTTGGGGTTTCAGGCTGCCTGAAAACACATTCTCATCAGCAAAGTGGCGTATTTCAGTGCATAATTATTCTTTTTTACTTTTGAACCAGTTAGGAGCAAATATGGAAACCATTACCCTAAAAATTGACGGCATGACTTGCGGCGGCTGTGTCAGCAGCGTAACGCGTGTTTTGAGCGAAACGACTGGCGTGGCAAACGCGCAAGTGGATTTGGCAAGCGGTACGGCGGTGGTGCAATTTGATTCGGCGCAAACCAATGTGGCGGCATTAATTGATGTGGTAGAAGACGCTGGGTTTGATGTGGCGGTGTAAATACAAAATAGGCAGCCTGAACGGTTTTCAGGCTGCCTGTTTTGATTTTGTTTATTTGTTCGTTCCCGTATCTACAATGGCATTTCTCATGATGATAAAACATCTGCCACTACTATCTGTTACACTGCTAATACGTCCTTTCATGGTAACAGTTTGTCCGTTTTTCAAAGAACGTGCAACCATGCTACTTGTCAAACCAACCGCCATTGTCGTAGAACCCGATTTAAGACTGATATTATATTTGTCTGCAGAAGCCGACATCATGGTATTACTTTCATACATACCCAATACTTTACCTGTGGCACGAATGGTTTTACCCACATATTTGTTTTTTGCATTGAGTGGATTTTGGTTTACTTCATTGCAAATTTGAGTCGGGGTTGCATTGGCTACGCTGCCAGCTAATGTGCCTGTCATATTGACCAGTTCAAAAGTATCATTCACTAAATTTTCCATATCTGCCGTACATGCAGATAAAGAGAATGCCATTAACAATAAACCCAATTTTTGATACATGATGAACAACCTTTCTATTAATCACAGAAAAAATGAATGATTTATTGTAAAAAATAAAAAAAATATGTCAAACTATGTGAACAAAATAAGTCTGATGTATTTTCAGGCAGCCTGAACCCATTTTCGGAGACCCCAAAAAATGCCCACCCAACACATCAACCTAAACATACGCGGCATGACCTGCCAAGCCTGCGCCAATCGCATTGAAAAAGTCTTGAACAAAAAAGATTTTGTCCAATCCGCCACCGTCAATTTTGCAGGCGAAACCGCCCAAATTGCATTTGATGACACACGCACCACGCCCAATGAACTAATCCAAATCATTGAAAAAACAGGTTTTCAGGCTGCCTTACCCAATACGGGGCAGCCTGAAAACAACCACGAAACCCATTGGCGCGTGTGGGCTTTACTGGCGATGGCTGCGCCGTTTATGCTGGGCATGGTGGGCATGATGGTGGGTTCACACGCGCTCATGCCGCCACTTTGGGCGCAAATCATCTTGGCAACGGCAGCGCAAACTTATTTTGCCCTGCCCTTTTATCGCGGTGCGGTGGCGAGTGTGCGCGGCGGTGCGGCGAATATGGACGTGTTGGTTTCTATGGGGACTGTGGCGATTTATCTGTATTCGCTGGGCATGGTGCTGGCGGGGTATGGCAGCCATCATGTGTATTTTGAAGCAGGGGTGATGGTGTTGGCGTTTGTGTCGCTGGGCAAATATTGGGAAGCGAAAACCAAACGTGGCAGCCTGAACGCACTTGGCGCATTGCTGCAACTCACGCCCAGAGAAGTCCTTGTTTACCAAAATGAAAACTGGGTAACGCAGCCATTGGACACAATTAAAATTGGCGATATTTTGCGTTGCGTACACGGCGGTCGTGTCGCGGCAGACGGCGAAGTGATTGCAGGCGAAGCGTGGGCAGACGAAAGCCATCTCACAGGCGAAAGCCAACCCATTTACAAAACACTGGGCGACAAAGTATTAGCAGGTTCCATTCTTTCAGGCAGCGTGGACTATCGCGCCGAAAGTTTGGGCGGCGACACGCTATTGGGCGACATGGTGGCGGCGTTGGCGGACGCGCAGGGCAGCAAAGCCCCGATTGCGCGTTTGGCGGACAAAGTGGCGGCGGTGTTTGTGCCAACCGTGTTAGCCATTTCCGCCATCACATTGATTTTAAATTGGCTTATTTTGGGCGATTTGACGGCGGCTTTGGTGCGTGCGGTAGCGGTGTTGGTGGTGGCGTGTCCGTGCGCTTTGGGTTTGGCGACACCAGCCGCGATGATGGCGGGCATGGGTGTAGCGGTGCGACACGGCGTGTGGTTTAAAAACGCGGCGGCATTGGAAGCGGCTGGCGCGATTGAACACATTATTTTAGACAAAACAGGCACCATCACACTCGGCAAACCCGATATTGTCGCCATTTGGACAGCCCAACATATTGACGAAACACAATTATTACAAATCGCGGCGGCGGTAGAACGCCACGCTGCGCACCCTTGGGCGGTGGCAATTGTCGCAGAAGCGGATAAGCGTGAACTGGCTGATTTGCCCATAGAAAATGTGAACACCGTCGCGGGCGAAGGCATTAGCGCGGATATTGTGGGCATGGGCAATGTGAAAGTGGGGAAATTAGATTTTTGTGGTTTCAGGCTGCCTGAAAACTTGGGGAGCAATATTGATAATCCAAACATTTGGCAAATCGCCAGCCTAGTTGCCGTATCATTAAATAATCAAGCACTGGGCGCATTCGCCCTTGCCGACCCACTTAAACCCGACAGCCACGCCGCCATCACCCGTTTGCGTGAACACGGCATACACGTCCACATTTTGAGTGGCGACCACGCCGCCACCGTCCAACACATCGCCCAACAACTGGGGTTGCCCGAACACATGGCACACGCCAACCAATCCCCACGCCAAAAAGCCGAATTTATCCAACAACTCAAACAAACGGGCGTACGCGTGGCGATGGTGGGCGATGGCATCAATGACGCACCTGCGTTGGCGTTGGCGGACGTGGGTTTTGCCGTGCGTGGCAGCACCGACATCGCCGAACAGAGCGCGGATGCCGTGTTGGTCAAAGCGTCCATTCAACAATTGGCGAACGGCTTGTTCACCGCACAAGCAACGGTTCGAACCATTAAACAAAATTTATTTTTTGCTTTTATTTATAATTTATTGGGGATTCCATTTGCCGCGCTGGGGCTGCTTACGCCCGTGATGGCGGGGGCGATGATGGCGTTGAGTTCCGTGTCGGTGTTGGGCAACGCATTAAGATTGAAAAAACAGAAGTTTTAAATTTCAGGCAGCCTTTCAGTACACGACACAATTCATGTAGGGTGCGTATTACGCACCAAGTACACCACAATATTTCAATGATTCCAACGAGTTGGTACGCACGGCGCACCCTACATCATTCTTGATTGAAACATTGTCGCATACTGAAAGGCAGCATAAAACCTGTTCTCTCCCACGCTGGCGGAGGTTAGGTGCAGACTATAACTATCTACACAATTTTGTTTTCTGCGTAAATTGTGCGACGGCGGCACGGATTTCATCAGGTGTCATCTCGTCCAGCAGTTCTTTGGCTGCCAACAATTTCAGATAACCCAAAAGCAAAGCAGGAGCAGTAATCGGACTTTGCCTACGGGTCGCCTTACCCGATAAGCGCATTAAAAACAAGCAGTACTCTCGAGTTTCAGGACTGTCATCGCGCATCAAATGCCAAACATTCAGGCAGCTTTGCGCCACAATCAGCAGCCGTTTAAAGAACGCCTCACCGCTTTCTTGCTGCCAGTCTTCAATATGATG
>NZ_JQKH01000108.1 GCF_000745955.1 Alysiella crassa DSM 2578
GCAACCGCGTCATAATCAAAAACAACTTCCTTAAAAAACCGTTGGATACGGCGATAGGAAGAGGCGTTTGTTGCTTTGGCATCAGGGAAAAACATTGCCAATTTGCTCAAATTACAGGTCTGCCGCATGGCAATGGTACACAATAAATACACAAAAACAATAACGTGGCTCTTGTGCCATTTGAAAGTTTTGGTTACGATATGGGTAAGTTCGCTCAATTCAGTCATATTGGATTAGTCGTGAGAAAATTAATACGATACCACTGAATTGATGCGGACTTATTTTTTTATTGTACTTTTTTTGTCGTGTACTGAAAGGCTGCCTGAAAACCTATCCCCCAAGCCCCTGTAAAATCGGACATTCTGGCATATCATCGCCACGACAGGCATCACGCCACGCCCCAAGAGCAGTTTTCATTTCTTCCAATTCCTTGATTTTATTTGATAAAAATTCAATGTGCGTATTTGCCAACGCTTTGACTTCACAGCTTTTGCGGTGTGGGTTGTCTTGCAGTGCCAAAAGCTCGCCAATTTGGGCAAGCGAAAAGCCCACGCCCCTTGCTTTGGCGATGAATTTTAGGCGGATTAGTGTCTCATTATCATAAATGCGATAGCCTGATGATGTGCGTGAAGTGTTTGATAACAAACCCAACTTTTCATAATCACGGATTTGCTTGATGGATAGCCCTGTGGCTTTGGACGCTTGACCGATGTTCATTGTTGCTCCTTGTTTTGGCGTTTGTAAAAAATTGTCAATCCGTAAAAATAATCCTTGACCCTAACACAGGGTTAGGTTTTATGATACGCTCATCAAAACAAAAAAGCAATGTTTTTAGTGGTTTAAAAACGGTTTTTGTTTTGATAATCAACCTTTAATTTGGAGAATTGTTATGAACGACATCATCAAAAACCCAAACGCCCACTGCGGTTGCCAATCTTGCACAGGGCAAAATTGCAATCCAAAATGCAACTGCCAAAATGGCGAGCCGTGCATTTGTCAAAACTGCACTTGTGGCGATTGTGATTGCAAGTAATTGATTAGCTAAAAACATTGGGCGGACTTATGTTTGCCCAATGTTTGCCAAATCCCATTTTGATAAGGAAAACTGTAATGAAAATGTTTAAAAACCGTGCCGTACAATTATCTGCCCTTGCCCTTATTTTGGCGACTTTGACCGCTTGTGGTAATGCCAAAAACGATATACCAACGCATTCTAATGCAGGCGATAGCAACTACACCCAAAGCACTCACGACACCACAAACAACCGCGCCAATATGAACCACTCTGCTATGGCAATGGACACTCAAAATGCTCCGCCCCATACCCAAGCCTATCTTGCAATGATGAACAAGATGGGCGATGAGATGAGCAAAGCGGGCAATCTTGCTGATGCTGATACCGCTTTTGCCAAAGGTATGATTCCGCACCATATCAGAGCAGTTGAGATGGCAAAAGTACAGCTTGAATATGGTAAAGATGAAACAATGAGAAAACTTGCCCAAGCGATTATTGATGGGCAACAAGCCGAAATTGACTTGATGAATGGCTGGCTGAATGGCAAAGACACGACCACCCAAAACGCCAACGCCCCACACGCCAAAGCCTATGCCTTGGACAATTCACACAGCGAAATGATGACGGCAATTTATGAGACCGACCCTGATGTCGCCTTTGCCAAAGCGATGATTCCCCACCACAAGGGAGCGGTCAATATGGCAAAAGTGCAATTAGAATACGGCAAAGATAAAGCAATGCAAGATTTAGCAAAGCAAATCATCAATGCCCAAGAGCCTGAAATTAAGCTGATGGAAGATTGGCTAAAACAGTAGGGGCAATAAGGCAAAAACACCATTTTTAGAAAATAAAAGCGGTGTTTTTTATTGGCAAAATAAACTTTCAGGCAGCCTGAAAATACAAATTCAAAATAAACCAGTCAATGATTTAATATCATCAATGCTCTGTTTCAAACTCATGGTTTCATTATGCAAAATCGCATATCGCAAACTTTCCATACACAAACTGGCACAAATAAATGATTGATAATGCAAAGAATGTCCCACCATATTTTGCTTAACCAATTCATCAGCAAAAGCAACTCGCAACATTTTGTGCATATCATCATATAGCCCATAACGGCGAGATTGGATTTTCCATAACGCTGAAATAGTGTGCCGAGAATTGAGAAAATCTTGAAAAACTTGTTCGGTTTGACAATGTTCATTAGCGAGCAAATCCGCAAATTTTTGTTTAAAATCAAAAAACACTTCATCAATTAAAGAAACCAATCCCGAATAATAACGGTAAAAAGTCGTGCGATTAACCCTTGCTTTTTCAATCACATCTTTGGTGGTAATCTCATCAAATGGCTTTTCGTGTAACAAATCAATTAAAGCACGGTGCATAGTTTCGCGTGTTTTAATCACACGCAGGTCGGTTTTGTTCATGGCTTACTCGTTGGTTAAACTATTTGCTGGTTAATTTCATTATAAGCATACTTTTTATGTATTTTGTATGGATATGCTGAAATTTAAATATAATTTATAGCTATTTTAACACATAAAAATCTCCTATAATACGCTCATCTTGAATTTTCAACACACACAAGGATTTTTTATGAAACGCACTATCGTCATTACTGGGGCAACATCGGGTATCGGCAAAGAAACGGCATTGGCATTTGCCAAATTAGGCGACAATATCGTGGTCAGCGGTCGCCGTGAAAAAGAAGGTTTAGAAGTTGTCAATGAAATCAAATCATTGGGTGCGAATGCGATTTTTGTCAAAACAGACATTACCCAAGAAAATGAAGTCAAAGCCTTGATTGAACAAGCCGTTGCCCATTTTGGTAAAATTGATGTAATGGTCAATAATTCAGGCATTGCAGGGCGTGAAAATGTACCATTACATCAACATTCTACCGAAAATTTCCGTGAGTTGATTGAAGTCAATGTGATGGGGCTATTTTGGGGAATGAAATACGCCATTGACGCGATGCTCAAAACTGGCGGTGGCGTGGTGGTCAATTTGGCGTCTATTGCAGGTTTAAATGGCATTGAATTTACTTCACAATATTCGGCAAGCAAACACGCAGTGGTCGGCTTAACCAAAAGTGCGTCGTTAGATTATGCGACGCAAGGCATTCGGGTCAATGCCGTTGCTCCTGGGGCAATTAAAACCGATATTTTGCAAAATGCTATTAACGCAGGCGTTTATCCAGAAGATAAAATTGCAGGCATTCACCCGATGAATAAAATGGGCGATACGAGTTCTATTGCTAATGCGATTGTGTTTTTGGCATCGCCTGATGTGCCGTTTATGACAGGAACGATTTTAAATGTTGATGGCGGTTTTTGTGCCAAGTAATTTTTAAAAATCAATGGGTTTTGGTGTTTTAATAATGCCAAAACCTTTCACTTTTTAGGATAATAAAATGTATCAACACACGATTGCTTGGTATCAAGGCGAAATTTTGGAAGCATGGTTTATTGTGGGGGCGGGCGTTTGTTTGGGGCTGATTGGTTTGCTGTGCCATTTTTATGGGCAAAGTACAGGGGCGAAAGCCTTGTTTGTGCCGATGATGGTGCTTTTGGTGCTGTTTTTGGCGATTGGTGTGCCGATGATTTATAGCAATATACAGACCATGGCAAACGTGGCAGACACTTATCAAACCGTGGGCGAAACGCAATTTGTTGTCGATGAATTAAAACGGGTAGCGAATTTTCAATATTTGTATCCGATATCTATTGCGATTAGTGTGGTTAGTTTTGCGGTGGCGTTGGCGTTATTGCATTTTGATGTGGGCGTGAAATGGAAAGCGTGGGCGGTGGCGTTACTTATTTTGGGGACTTCGTTTGCCGTGATTGACTATTTTTCTAAAGAACGAGCGAATGGCTATCGGGCGGTTTTGGAACAGGCGAAAAAGTAAAGCAAAACACCGTTTATCGTGATGATAGGCGGTGTTTTTCTTTTAAAAAACTTTCAGGCAGCCTGAAAGTGCATTTATGCCAATTTAGCAAAACACTTTCTCAATTTATCCCATTTTAAGAAAACTCAAAAGCCCTTAAAATACCTTATCTTAAATAAGACAGGTACGCCAAAATGAACACGCTTTCCCCCATTTTCTCCCAAGTTTTTGGGCAAAATCAATTAACACTGGGCTTAATCGCCCCCTTTATGGGCTATCAAAATTACATTCCAGACAATTTGACCACCATTACCGACAATGCACGGCTGGCTGAAAACTTGGGTTTTTCGGCATTGTGGGTACGAGATGTGCCGTTTTATGACCCTCATTTTGGCGATGTGGGGCAAGGGCTTGACCCGATGGTTACACTTGGTTTTTTGTCCGCCCACACCCAAAAAATCGCCCTTGGCACGGCAGGGCTGATTGCCCCTTTGCGTAGTCCCATTCACATTGCCAAAATGGCGACAAGTATGGATGGTTTGAGTAATGGACGGTTTTTATTGGGCTTATCCTCTGGCGATAGACCTGTGGAATACCCTGCATTTGGGGCGGATTTTGCCTCTCGTAGCGAGCGTTTTCGTGAAAGCATTGATTTGATTAACGCCTTAACCGAGCAGGATTTTCCCCATTTTGACGGCAAACATTATGGCGATTTAACAGGCAATTTGGATTTGCTCCCCAAACCCAAACACCGTTTGCCCATTGTGGCGATTGGACGAGCAAGGCAAGAAATGGACTGGCTTTCTAATGTGCCTGATGCGTGGATTTGGCACGGTGTGAATCCTGCCGACACCGCAAGCATCATCAAAACCCTTGCCGATTTACGCCAAAAAGACACACCCACAGCATTTGGCTATGCTCAATTTGTGGAAGTTTTGGACGACAAAAACGCCAAAGCACAGTTATTTAACAACATTTATCTGCGTGGTGGTACAAAAGGCTTGGCAGACTTTTGGGCAAAAGAACAAGAAAAAGGCGTGAAACATTTGGCACTCAATTTAAAACCCACTCAGTGTCCTGCTGATGAAGTGCTGACGGAATTGGCGGAGTGTGTGTTAAGTCGGTTTTGATAAAAGACACCGTTTTTAAAATAAAAGCGGTGTTTTTTTAAATTGACAAAACCGTTTATCTGTATCAAACACTATCATTCATTGGTAATAAATACCCTTGTTTTTGCCTTGTTTTTTTTATAAAATAGCGTTCATTGATATTGAATACATTTGAAAAGGAGACAGGCAATGCTCTTAAAAAGCGAAATCAAACAAGCCATTGAAAGCCAAAAACAGCAATTAACAGGACAAAGTTATCCACGCCAAATGCTTGATAAACTCAAAATTTTGCCCAATTTTGCTTTGGTGGTGTCGGGCATTCGCCGTAGCGGAAAAAGCACTTTGCTTACCCAACTAATTGAAAAACAACAAAAAAATAGCTTTCTTTTTTTGAATTTTGATACACCAAAACTGTTTAATTTTGAATTTAGCGATTTTGCCTTGCTGGACGAAATCATTGCCGAAAATCCGTACATTCAAACCCTGTATTTTGATGAAATTCAAGTGGTAGAAGGCTGGGAAATCTATGTGCGTGGCAAACTTGACCAAAATTTTCAGGTGGTGGTTACAGGCTCTAATGCGTCTTTGTTAAGCCGTGAATTAGGTACAAAACTGACGGGACGACACATTAGCAAGGAGCTTTTTGTGTTTTCGTTTGTGGAATTTTGTGAATTTTTGGGCAAAGACAAAAATGCCGAAGCGGTGGAACATTATCTGGAGCAAGGCGGTTTTCCGCAATATTTGCAGTTGGGCGAAGACGAAATTTTAAACGCCTTGATTAACGATATTTTGTATCGGGACATTATTGTGCGTTTTGGCATTCGTGATGAACGCTCAATGAAACGCTTATTGTTGTTTTTGGCGGGCAATGTGGGCAATTTAATCACCGCAGGCAAGCTCAAACAAAGCCTTGAAGTCAAAAGCACCGCCACCGTGCAAGAATATCTTTCGCATTTGGAGCAGGCGTATGTCATACAACTGTTGCCCAAATTTGCCTATTCTTATAAGGTGCAACTTGCCAATCCACGCAAAATTTATTTTATAGACAATGGTTTACAGCGAGTGATTAGTCCGTCTTTTAGTCAGGATTTGGGCAGAAAACTGGAAAATGCGGTATTTTGGGGATTAAGACGGCAATTTACTGAACTTTATTATTACAATGAAAACCACAAAGAATGCGATTTTGTGGTGTGTCAAAACAGCACGCCTGTCAAGCTGATACAAGTCTGCTGGCAACTCAATGCCGAAAACATCGCCCGAGAGCGAGACGGCTTGCTTGATGCGATGAATTTTTTTGGCTTGACACAAGGGTGGATTATCACGCTTAATCAAGAAGATAAACTCATCATTGACGGCAAAACAATAGAAATTGTACCGTTTTGGCAAATGTTTGGCGGAATTGGCTAAGGTAATTGGAAAGCACTGTTTGCAGAAATGTAAGCGGTGTTTTTTATTTAAAAACTTTCAGCCAGCCTTTCAGTACACGACAAAAAATCGGACGACCTGTTTTGGGTTTGAAAAATAGTCCAAAGTTGCCATCATCAACATGGCAGCTTTGGCAAGCTGCTCTAAACCAACACGAAAAATACCTTGCGATAAACGTTCATGAGATTTAGGCTTAATTGGATTAAGCGCATGTTGCCAACGCCCGATAACATAAGCCCAAGCCAATGTAACTGCCAGAATCGCAAACAACTTTTCCATTTTAACAGGGTCAGTCATGTGCGTGGCTTCCAAGTCAAAACCGCGTTTTTTCAGGCAGCTAAACAGCATTTCAATTTGCCAGCGCT
>NZ_JQKH01000109.1 GCF_000745955.1 Alysiella crassa DSM 2578
TTCGGATTTTTTCATGACTCGGTGTCGCATCGCGTTCCCAAGCAAGATATTGTTTTAAATCGTCAATATTGTTACTCAAAAAGCGGTCTATATCACGAAAGCTTTTTGCACCACCCATTATCGCAATCACAATGGCTGTTAATAATTTAGCTTGCGCGTAACGTTTACCTTCGCTGCGTCTTTTGTCTTCAATTTCTGAAAAGTAGGTTTCCAAAGTTTGCATGGTCAAATTACCGTTAGTTTAACTTTATCATTTTACACCAAAAGAACTTGGCAGGTCTGCACCCTAGCCCTCCCCCGTTTAGGACGGGGGAGGGAACAGATTGTTGGTATCTCAAAAATTATCATGTACTTTCAGGCAGCCTGAAACAAAATTCAACACATTCAACCATCATAAATGCAACACATCATGTTGTTCTTCGCCATCAATTTGCTGAACAATATGCCATTTGGAATTGTCGTTCAAGGTCAGCCAACGGCGTTCTTCGGTGCGGTAAAACCAATCTTTGTCGTTTTGGTAGAACACTTGAATATCACGCGCTTCCATAATATTCAAAATTTCATTGGAATGCGAATGGGTGTCGTCAAAATCGGTGATGGCGCGTTGCCCCATTTCGCTGTAAGTCGCGTTCAAATCCAAGAGTAAATCATTGATGGTTTTGTCAATTTGTTTCACATTTAAGCCAATGCGTTGCGCTTCTTTGATTAAAATCGGGTAGCCATGCGAAGGGTAGCCCGAATTGAGCATATTGGCAATGTTGCGCACGCGCTCCGTGTCGCCAATATGGTAGCTCAATAATTCTTCGCACAAACGAATAGACAAAGACTCTGCCCTGTCCACCGCGCCAATCACAAGCGGATGAACATATTCAAACAAAGATTTATATGGATTGGAATCGGTGTCTTTGGTGTTGTTTTGCCACAGGCGCACCACGCGGTTGAGTTCGTCCAAACTCACGGAAACGCGGTCGTTGTCGCGGTCTAGCGGCGATAAATCGTGGGTTAAAGACGTGTCCACCGAACTCAAATAAGCCATTGTCCCCATGTGAATTTCGTCCGCGCCAATCGCCATCATGGTCGCGGCAGACGCGCATTCCAATGGCACAAGGCTAATCAATTTTTGGCAATGCCCCCGAATCAAATTAATCATGCGCAAGGCTTCGCGCCCCGAACCGCCATCGCTTTTGATAAATAAGTAAATGGTATCGTGCTGCTGAATTTGTTCCACAATGTGATACAACGCCAACACATCATTGCCGCAAATGCTGCCCATGCGCCCGTTCCAGTAGCACAACAGGGGGGCGTTGAGTTGGCGTTCAATTTCGGCAATCAGTTGTTGGGTTTGGGGAAACAGGCGTGGGGGTTGTTTGATGGTGATTTCTGCACTCATGGATTTGTCCTTGTTTTCTTGTAGGAAATTTGTTTCAGGCTGCCTTTCGGTATGCGACAAAAATAATCGTATGGTGCGCACGGCGCACCATACATATTGGGTGTTAGTGTACTTTCAGGCAGCCTGAATAGATGAATTCGTCTATAATATGCCACACGCAAGTTTAACAGAAACTTGATTTTCAGGCTGCCTTTTCACATTCACACCCATTTTTCACCCAATTATGAACGCAAACTATTTCCCGCAACAAGTCCGCGAAGCCATAGACACACAACAATGGGATTTAATCCCCGAACTCGCCCAGACCGCCATCAACAATAGCCCCGAAGACCGCCGTGCCCTGACCGCCAGCCGCATTGCCAATATGCTCGCCCACGCAGGACGCGAAGATGAAGCCATTTCCTATTATCAACACGCCCTATCCATCTGCACAGACGCGTGGCAAACCATGCAAATTCACGGCTGGCTCGCCACCCAGCTCGGCGAATCCAATCGCTACGATGAAGCCGCCAAATACGCCGCCCTATCGCTCGCCGCCCGCGATAAATTATTAGACAAACACACCGTCAGCAAAAAAATGGTGGCATTTTCACTCTACGGCAGCAAACCCGCCTATTGCGAAACGCTAATTTTAAACGCCAAAGCCATGAAAGACATTTATCCCGATTGGACCATGCGCGTTTACCACGACCACACCATCCCCAAACACATCGTGCCACGACTCCAATTATTGAATGTGGAATGTGTGGACGTGGCAAGCATTAACGCCAGCCACATGCCAGGCACATTTTGGCGATTTTTGGCATTGGCGGATTGGGATTATGATGTGGTGATTATGCGAGACGCCGATTCGCTGATTAGCGAAAGAGAAAAAATATTGGTAGATGAATGGCTTGCTACAGATAAACCATTTCATGTGATACGCGATTGGTATGGACATACCGATTTGGTGTTGGCGGGATTATGGGGGGCGCGTGGTGGATTTTTGGGCGATATTCGGGCGCGGATTGACCATTATTTAGCCAACGAAGCCAAACTCCACCCCACCCACGCCGACCAATTTTTCTTGGCGCAACACGTTTGGCAACGCATTAAGCCCTATTGCATTCATCACAGCAGCGTGATTGATTTTGCTGGCGCAACGTGGTCGGAAAACCTGCCGCGCATTCATCGTAATCAAAACAATCAAGTTTTCCAACTGGGTTCGTGGCGGCTCACCAATTACCACCCCCACACCGACAAGCCATTTAATTTGTATTTGGCAGACGTGTACCCCGATGGCAAAGAAAATATTTTCTGCGAATACGCATTCCAAGCAGGGGAACAATTTGAATTGCCACGCGAATATCGGGAAAAAATTGAAGCAGGCAGCATGAAAATGTATTTGATGACACAAAAAAATCATTCATAATCAAAACCTGAATCCCCCACTCTATGCCTAAGGGTTTCAGGCAGCCTGTAGCCATTTTTGTTATACTATAAATATTTTTTAACATAAAAAATCAAAGGAACAACCATGTCTCAATTATTCCCCAATGCGACTTTGCGCGACCGTGCACCTTATCGTTTTGATATTGTAGGCAGTTTTTTGCGTCCCGAAGCGGTGAAATTAGCGCGAAAACAATGCGCTTGCGGCGAGTGCAGCGCAGAAGAATTGCACCAAGTAGAAGACAGCGAAATCGCCAAATTAATTGAACAGCAAAAACAAGTCGGTTTGCCAGCCGTAACCGATGGCGAATTTCGCCGCACTTGGTGGCATTTGGATTTTCTGTTTGAGCTGGTGGGCGTGGAATTGCGCGACACCGAAACATACAGCACCCATTTCAAAGCCCACATGCACCGCCCTGTAACCCTTGAAATCATTGATAAAATTCAATGGGCGCACGTTCACCCCTTTTTAGACCACTACAAACGTTTGCACGAAGAAGCGGCTGGCTATCCTGTGAAATTCACGATTCCATCGCCCAGCATGTTGCATTTGATTACTTGCGTGCGCACGGCACAGCCCAAGCTGCCTGAAATTTATGCCAACAATCAAGAACAATTATTTGCCGATATTACCGCCACTTACATTGAAGCGGTACACGCATTTTACGATTTGGGTTGCCGCAATTTGCAGTTGGACGACACATCTTGGGGCGAATTTTGTTCCGAAGAAAAACGCGCCCTGTACGCATCACAAGGTGTGGACGTGGACGCGGTGGCAAAACGCTATGTGCAAATGCTCAACGACATTCGCGCCACCGCACCGCAAGACATGGCAATCACCATGCACATTTGCCGTGGCAATTTCCGTTCAACGTGGTTTTCATCGGGCGGTTATGAGCCGATTGCGGAAATTTTGTTTGGCGGCTGCAACGTAGATGGCTTTTATTTGGAATACGACAGCGACCGCGCAGGCGATTTCAAACCTTTGCGTTTTATTAAAAATCAACAAGTGGTTTTGGGTTTGGTTACGTCCAAATCGGGCGAATTGGAAGACAAGCAAGCCATCATTGACCGCATTCAAGAAGCCGCGCAATTTGTGGACATCAACCAACTGTGTTTAAGCCCGCAATGCGGTTTCGCCTCCACCGAAGAAGGCAATGTGTTGAGCGAAGAAGAACAATGGCAAAAACTGAATTTCATCCGCGAAATTGTGGAAGAAGTTTGGGCTTAATCGCTATTTAGGCAGCCTGAAACGGTTTCAGGCTGCCTAAATTATTTTATTTGGTTAACTTTTATTTTCAAGCATGATGAATCAACATAAAATCAACGAATTATATTCACAATTCAGCCAACAATATCACGCCAAACAATTTGAGATGGCATTGCACACCATACAACAAATTACCCAACTCAAACCCAATGACGCGGAAGCGTGGAGCAATGCCGCCACCATCGCCACCCACGCGGGCAAACCTGATTTGGCAATTGATTATGCTTTGAAAACCTTGGCAATTCAGCCCGATTATGCCAATGCCCGCCAAATCCTGCTCTTGCATTACAAAGCGCAATTTCAACGCTTGCATGACGAACAAAATTTCCCAGCCGTATTGGAAAAACTCAAACAAATCCTAGCATTATCGCCCGATGACGCGCGTTTATTAAGCAGCGCGGCTTCCACAGCCAGCCGTCTGCAACGTTTTGAAGAATCCAATGCCTACGCGCTGCAATCGCTCGCCATTGACCCCGACCACATTAATTCGCACGATGTTTTGTCGCTCAATTATTATAGTTTAGGAAACAATGAATTAGCCGCTAAACATGGTTTACGCGCCCTACAATTGCGCGATAAACAAATCACGCCCACTTTCAGGCTGCCTGAAACATGGTCGCCGCGACACGGCAAGCAAATCATCTCCTTTTCCCTATTTGGCGCATCGCCGAAATATTTGGAGGGGGCGATTTTAAACGCGCAAGTCGCGCCCGAAATTTATCCCGATTGGACGTGTCGTTTTTATGTGGATAACTCTGTTCCTGCGGCAAAAATACAACAATTGCGCGATTTAGGCGCGGAAGTGATTGAAGTTTCAGGCGAAGCGGCAAACTGGGTTGGCACCGTTTGGCGATTTTTGGCTTTGGACGATGAGACGGTGGCGCGTGTGATGTTCCGCGATGCGGACAGCATTATTTCATGGCGCGAAGCGGCGGCGGTGCGCGAATGGGTGGAATCGGGCAAACGTTTCCACACCATACGCGATGGTGGTTCGCATACCGAATTGATTTTGGCGGGATTATGGGGCGCGGTTGGCGGCGCGATTGACGACATCACGAGCAAATTGCGCGATTATTTCAGCCAGCCTTTGATTTCACGCCATTTTGCCGACCAGTATTTTTTGCGTGAAAAAATATGGACTTATGTAAAACAAGATGTGTTTGCCCACGACCGATTATTTGGCTTTCTCAATGCCCACCCCTTGCCCGAATTGTCCGATAATCAGCACCACATCGGCAGTTGCCAAATGACATCACATTTGACCGTAGATTGTCCCTTCCCCGAACACACCATGATGGTGTGGACGGTACGCAGCCGCATTGCGCCAACTCGCGCCGCCGATTTTACATGGCGCAGGCTGCCTGAAATGCGCACCGTTTGTGAATACGAAAGCCCTGTTTTACAAGGGAAAATCACATTACCTGTTGCCAAAATTTATTTGGAAGGCTTGGCAACAAATGACACGATTATTTCCGTGTCCACCCAAAAAATCTCGTAAACACATTTTTCAGGCAGCCTGAAAATCAAAATTCCGTATAGAAATGTAAAAAAACATTGGTATCGCAACGCATTTACCGTTACAATCCAACCGTAAACCTTTCAATAATAATAATGGAGTTTCCAACATGACCGCCAAGGGACAATTATTACAAGACCCTTTTTTGAACGCTTTGCGTAAAGAACATGTGCCTGTTTCTATTTATTTGGTAAACGGTATCAAATTACAGGGACAAGTGGAATCATTTGACCAATATGTTGTGCTGTTGCGCAACACATCGGTAACGCAAATGGTGTACAAACACGCAATTTCCACCATCGTACCTGCACGCTCTGTCAGCATTCAACACGATGGCAACAACAAACTAGCCGCCGCCGCGCCGCGCCCTGCTTTGCAACAAGTAGAAACCGCCACCAGCGATGACAACATTACTTTGGATTAATCCCCCAAAATAAACCAAAGGCAGCCTGAAAAGTTTTCAGGCTGCCTTTTTTTATAATATAGTGAATTCAATTTAAATCAGGACAAGGCGACAGCGACCGCCGTGTACACATAGTACATAAGGGAGCTGGCAACGCGGTACTGGTTTAAATTGAATTCACTATAAATTCAATTATTTACTTGTATCCAAACCACACAGAATCAATTTAAAGGGCAAATCTTGCTCGCTCAATTTGCTACGCGTACTCTCTTGATTTGCTTGTAAAAAACTGATGTTGGTGAAATATTTATTTGCCGCCACTTCAGGCACCACCCCCAAAGCAGGGTCAATTTCCACACTCAATAATTGCGTGGTTTGCACCAAACCGCCGTGTTCATATTTCCCAGAAACCG
>NZ_JQKH01000110.1 GCF_000745955.1 Alysiella crassa DSM 2578
TATAGTCGCAGAACTGAAAAAGCAGTACGGCGTTGCCAGCTCCCTTATGTACTAGGTGTACACGGCGGTCGCTGTCGCCTTGTACTGCATTTTCATTTCTACGACTATACAAAAATAAGGCAGCCTGAAAACTGGGAAATGGGTTTTCAGGCTGCCTTTTTAGTCAATTTATGGAGTGATGATAATGCGAGATTATCTTTTTGAAATTCATTTAACTGTCAATACTTTAGCCGAAACACAAATCCCTGATTTTGAAAAAATCTGTCAAAGATTGGGCGGTAAGGCGGTGTTGATTGAATTGCCAATGGGCGAACACACGCAACAGCCAATGATGACTTATGTTAAAAAAGCAAATAATGTAACAGAAATTTTAGCGGAAATTGATACACTAAAACCGCAATTTTTCAATCAAGGCTTTGAAATCATTCGTACCAAAATTGAAATCCCTGCTGACCAATACGATGATTATATTCAACAATTTCCTGATACCAAAGGTTATTTTGAATGGCATGGGAAAGTGGAATTTCCTTACAGCCACAATTATGCCTTGCAAAAATTAAGAAGCATTGCTCATTATCATCAGGCTCATTTATCACAAAATTCACTTAAAAATAATCCATCACAAAGATTTATTACTTATCGTTCCAATGATTTTAAAAATTTTAAAGATAAAATAGATATTATTAAACAATCTGTTAATAGAGAAGAAGATTACCCTTATCTTCCCGTATTTATTTCTTTAAAAATTATTAAGGAACAAGCAGAATATTGTGTTTATGATGATAAATTGAGTTTAGATAATGGTTGGAGTGAAAATATTGATGTCTTATCTGACCCATTAGAAATATACAAAAAACATTCCCCCCATCTTCTTGACGCTTGGCATCATTACCTTTCTTATCCTTATATAGAAGAGTTTGTTTTTTATGAAGGTATTATTCGCCGTGCTGCCAAGGTCAATCAGGATTTTATGTTAAAAGGCAGTTTTGTTACTCGCCAATATTTTGACAATCCAAATGATAGACAGCCTATGGATTTGGATTTTGTGTGCTTAACACCATTACCAGATATTGAAACTGCCAATAAAGTATTAAATGATTGGCTCACTGCGGTAACTCGCACAAATGTGAATGATGGTCTTTATTTCATTGATTTTGCTGAAAATGCATTTTGGCGACAAATTGATTATGCCATGCATGATGATTTTCCAACTGTTACAGGTGAAGTGCTGTGCTATATCAATGGTAAAGTTTATGACCTTAATGTTGAAGTTTCGTTTAATTTACCTGTGCCGTTTGAGCCTGTGCCATTATTATTAAAGACTCCAATTGATGAATTTATTTATCCAAAAACCACGCCATTATCCCTACAAATTGCGTGGAAAATTCATCAAACGATTGTGCGTCCGCGTGTAAAAGACATTTACGATTTAATTTATTTAGTGAAAAAAATTGAAAATAAACAAATATTTGATGATGTACTTTTTGCTTTATTACAAGAATGCGAAAAAGACCAAATTGCCATTGAAAGAGTGAAACAATTTTTTCAATATGATTATCAAACAATTACTTTGAGTGAAGATGGTGCATGGCATAAAGATTGCTTTCCTCTATATCCTGATAATAATCAGATTTTGTTTGAGCAATTTAAAGAAAGTATGCAAAAAGCAGGTTTTGTGTTGGCGGATTTGGAAAGTCGCTTGAAATACAATTAAATTATTTAGGAAAATCAAATGTTTTGGCAAACCAAGCGTTTTAAATTGGATTTAACCGCGCCCAAAATCATGGGCATTGTGAATGTTACGCCTGATTCATTTTCCGATGGCGGACAATATTCAGGCAGCCTGAAAACCGCGCTCGCCCATGCCGAAAAATTGCTTTTAGACGGTGCAGACATTTTGGACATCGGTGGCGAATCCACGCGCCCCAATGCTTTGCCTGTTTCGCCTGATGAAGAGTGGTCGCGTGTTGCCCCCGTTTTGGACGAATTGTCCAAATGGCAAGTGCCAATCAGTTTGGACACGCGCCGAACCGTCATTATGCAACGCGCTTTGGACAAAAATGCGCTGGATATTGTGAATGATGTGCAGGCTTTGGAAGATGTGGGGGCGGTGGATTTGGTGGCGCAATCGGGTGTGGGCGTGTGCTTGATGCACATGAAAGGCTTGCCTGAAAATATGCAAAATAATCCCAATTATCAAGATGTTGTGCAAGAGGTGGCGCAATATTTGCAAGCGCGCGCCGATGTGTGCATTCAGGCGGGCATTGCGCCAGCGCGTTTGGTGTTGGACGCGGGTTTTGGCTTTGGCAAGAATTTGGCGCACAATATCGCGCTGTTGCAGAATTTGGACAAATTGTCCAGTTCGCACGGTTTGCCGCATTTGGTGGGCGTGTCGCGCAAACGCATGATAGGCGAAATGACGGGGCGCGAAACACCCAGCGAGCGCGTTTCAGGTAGCGTGGTGGCAGCTTTGTTTGCAGTGGAACGGGGCGCGAAAATCGTCCGTGTTCACGATGTGCGCGAAACGGCGGACGCTTTGAATGTTTGGCAAAAACTGAATACGCAGGCAGCCTGAAATGAAAATTATCCATCAAAACCAACGATTTGAGTACAGCGAAAACGGCTACATCGCCTATTTAAGCTATGTTTTGGACGGCGAGATTCGCGTGTTCAATCACACAATTGTACCGCCAGAATTGGGCGGTCGGGGCGTGGGCAAACTGTTGGCGCAACACGCTTTGGATTATGCGCGTGAACAGCATTGGCAAATTCGTGTAACTTGTGATTTTGTGGCGGCGTTTGTAGAAAAAAATCCGCAATATCTTGATTTATTAGTTGAATAATGATTCAGGCTGCCTAAATTTTCACATTGAAAACATGATAATTAAAAAATAATGCTTTTCTTTATAATGAAAAATTCATTTCAGGCAGCCTGAAAATGATTGTTCAATTATCAACAAGGAAAAATAGTCAGTGTGGACAGGTTTATTGTGCGGTCTTTTATTGGGTTTTTGTGATGCAACGTGGTCGTTTTTGTATTACGGGCGCGTTTTGTGATTTGTATGTAACGAAAAACAATAAAATATTTGTTGCCTTGCTGATTGCGATTACGGTGCAATCCATAGGTTTTTTTGCTTTTAAATCTATGGGTTGGATAGTCGTTGAGCCAGCCGAAGCTTTGTCTATTGTGGCGGTGGCTTTGGGGGCATTTTTGTTTGGCATTGGCATTATTTTGGCGGGCGGTTGCGCCACAGGAACGTGGTATCGCGCGGGCGAAGGTTTGGTGGGCAGTTGGGTGGCGTTGGCGACTTATATGTTGTTTAGCGCGATGATGCGCTCTGAACCTTTGGGCGAATTCAACAGCAGCCTGCGCGGACAAAATATTGACCACAAAACCATTTACGACAGTTTCGGCATTTCCCCATGGATTTTGGTGGCGATTTTGACGGCGGTAACGGGCTATTTGGTGTGGCAACATTTGCGTAAACCGCAAGCCAAAATCGCCAGTTTAAAACCGAAAAAAACGGGTTTGGCGCATATTTTGTTTGAAAAACGCTGGCATCCGTTTATCACGGCGATATTGGTGGGCGTGATTGCTTTGGCGACTGGGCGCGAATTTGGTTTGGGGATTACAGGACCTTCGGCGAATATTTTGCAATATTTGGTGATGGGCGATGGCAAATTCATCAATTGGGACGTGTTTTTGGTGTTGGGGATTTTGTTGGGGGCGTTTTTTGCGGCGAAAATGAGCAATGAATTTCGCGTGCGCGTGCTTGACGCGACCATCGTGATTCGCAGTTTAATCGGCGGCGTGGTGATGGGTGTGGGCGCGAGTTTGGCGGGTGGTTGTTCCATCGGTAATGGTTTGGTGGAAACCGCGTTTTTCTCGTGGCAAGGTTGGATTTCTTTGCCAATTATGATTTTGGGAACATGGGGGGCGGCGTATTGGACGATTATTCGCCCGAGCAAAATTCAGGCTGCTGCTCGTGCGTCATCATGATTTTTTAACTGAAAGTAGAGTGATTAAAATGAAAATTATTTAGAAACAACAGGTTTGGTTTTCCCATTTCCATTGGTGGAAGCCAAGCAAGCGATGGCAACTTTGCAAAAAGGCGAAGGCTTACGCATTAAATTTGACTGCACCCAAGCCACCGAAGCCATTCCCGCTTGGGTTGCCGAATAAGGCTACACCGTGAGCGATTACGAGCAAATCGGTGATGCACAATGGGAAATTGTGGTAATTAAATAATGGCTTGTGAATTTCAGGCTGCCTGCAAGATGGGGGAAACCATCTTGCAGGCAGCCTGAAAATTATAGAACAGTAGGGTGCACGGCGCGTACCCTACAACTTATTTTAACGTGAGTTCGGGATAATAAATTAATTAAGTATTTGTTTTAATGAAAATTTGGTTGTAGGGTGGATGCTTGCATCCACCATTTCAGCGTACCCATCTTGAATCATTTTATTTTCAGGCAGCCTGAAAATGGTGGGTGCAAGCACCCACCCTACGCAAGTCATTTATTTTCATTGAATTTTTACTTTCTTTATCCCTAATTCACGTTATTTTACTTATTCCGCCGCCAAATCAAGCGTACCCCCAACACCCCAGCCACCACAAAGCCCACAAACGCCAACCACGACACCCCAAACAATTTCGGTAAATGCGTGTCCAGCGACAAAATCGCCGAGCCAATAATCAACGCCGACACCACCAACATTTGCCCCAGCCGCTCAAAAGTTTGCCGCAATCGCTCCAAACCTTCCACTTCATGCTCTAACTTTATCTCTTTATTGCGAATTTTCTGCAAAAACGTCTTCATTTCTTCGGGCAACGCCAGCCAATTTTCATAACTGTCGCTTAATTTACCCACTTGGTCGCGCAACAATTTTTGTGGCGACCACCGCCGCGCCACCACTTGCGCCGCATACGGCTGTATCATCTCCAAAATATTCAAATCGGGATACAATTGCCTCCCAATCCCTTCAATTTGCGCCAACCCCTTGACCAATAACATAAAACCATCGGGCAATAAAATCTGATTATCGCTAAACACCGCCATGATTTTTTGCAATAATTTGCCCATGCCAATATCGCGTAAATCTGTAGCGTCCAACAAGTCCATGATTTCATACAATTCTTTCGCCAAACGCCGCTCGTCTGCCGATTCATAATCTTCCGCCAATAATTTGACCGTTTCCAGCATTTTGTTCACATTTTTTTGGCTGAAATACAAAACAAAATCTTCTAATAATTCACGCTCTTGTGGCAATAAAACGCCCATCGCGCCCATATCAATAAAAGCGATTCTGCCATCGGGCAACAGCAAAATATTACCCGCGTGCGGGTCAGCGTGAAAAAAGCCGTGTTCCAAAACCTGTTTCACATACAAACTCAAACCCAGTTCCGCCACCGCTTTGGGGCTTAAACCAAATTTTTCTAATCGATTGGTTTCATTGACTTTTATGCCATCAATAAAATCCATGCACAACACATTGTCGCTGCACAAATGCCCATGCACTTTGGGAACACAAATGCGCTTATCTTCGCGGAAATTGCGGGCAAAACGCTCCAAATTGCGCCGTTCATGAGAAAACGACAATTCTTCGCGCAAGGATTCTTCAAATGCCTGCAATAATCGCATCACGCGAATTTTGCGAAATGTTTCGTGGTGGCGTTCCAAAAAATGCGCCAAATCGCGCAAAACGAGTAAATCAGCGTCTATCGCGTCTTCAATATTTTCACGTTTTATTTTTAAAACAATGCGTTGTCCGTTTTTCAGGCTGCCTGAAAATACTTGCGCGATAGAAGCGGAAGCCATAGGCACGGTTTCCAATACAGCAAATTCATCGGCGGCAACAATATTCAGTTCACGCGCCAAAGTTTCTGTCATATCAATAGGTTGGATTTGTACGCGGTCTTGCAATTGGCGCAATTCGGCGATGATGTCGGCAGGCAACAAGTCGGCGCGGTCGGACAACATTTGCCCCAATTTCACATAAGTCGTCCCCAATTCGGTTAATGCCAAACGCAGCCGTTGTGCCAATGGGCGGCGGCGCATTTCGCGGCTGCAAGTGAGCTTGGCAACCAAAGGTTGCGGCAGCCAATGCTCCAAACTGCCTTGCCCGAATAAATCGTCCAAGCCATATTTCAGCAGCACTTCAGCGACTTGTTTGCTGCGTTTGAGTTTTTTGAGATGGTTCATAATGAGAGTAGCGCGGTTGGGATAATGGGATTATACGCGTAATGTGGTTTCAGGCTGCCTTTCAGTACACGACAATTTTTTGAAATAACCACAAACCTGTCCCCTCCCCCGTCTCCAACGGGGGAGGGCTAGGGTGGGGGAAAATTTGTGGAATAAATTAATTGTCTTGAAAATCAACGAACCCCCACCCTAACCC
>NZ_JQKH01000111.1 GCF_000745955.1 Alysiella crassa DSM 2578
CTTGCCCACATACAAAACCGTGTCATCGGCGGCAATCATGCGGTACACGCCAGCAGAGTGGGGCAGAGATTTGAGAAAAATGGTCAGATTAAATTCAGAAGTTTCGGGAGACATGGTTTCAGGCTGCCTGTGAATAAACGCAAAAAAATCCGCTAAACTCGTTAGCGGATTTTAGAATCTTGGTGCCCAGGGTCGGACTCGAACCGACACACCTTGCGGCGGGGGATTTTGAGTCCCCTGCGTCTACCAATTTCGCCACCTGGGCTGGTGTTGAAGATTGGCATTATACGGCTTTTTGAAATCTTGTAAAGCGTTCAGGCTGCCTGAAATAATATTTACATGATTTTTAAAATAATATTATTGCACAATTTTTGAGTGTATCGGCTAAAATCGGTTTTTTGTGAATGTGTGAATTGGAATTGACAATGTATGTGACGAAAAAACGGGCGTGGTTGCCTTGGGTGTGGATACTGATTGTTTTGTCGGTTTTATTGTTTTTATTTATTCAGTTGCGTGATGTGTTGGCACCGTTTATTACGGCGGCGGTGTTGGCGTATATTTTGAATCCGATGGTGGCGTATTTGGAAACGCATGGGATTCGGCGTGGACGGGCTTCTATGTGGGTGATGGGGTTTGCTTTATTTATATTACTGGGTTTGCTGTTGGTGATTGTGCCGATGTTGGCAAAACAAATTGAGTCTATTATCAGCAAGTTACCCATGCTAGTGGATTTTGTGCAAAATAAGGCATTGCCTTGGTTTAATGCGAAATTTGGCGCGTATGTGTCGCTGGATGCAAAAACCTTGGTGGATTGGTTGCGCGATAATACGCAAAATATTCAGGCTGCCTTGCAAAAAACGCTGGTGGTTTTGATGACGCAGGGCAGTTCTATTGCGGCGTGGTTGGGCAATATCGTGTTGCTGCCTTTGTTGTTGTATTATTTTTTACTGGATTGGTCGCGCTGGGAAAATGGGCTGGAAACAATGATTCCGCGCCGCTATGTAGAAACTTATGTGCGGATTACGGGTAAATTAAATCAGGTGTTGGGGGCGTTTTTGCGTGGGCAACTGATGGTGATGATGGTGATGGGTTTACTGTATGGTTTAGGTTTGATGGCAACGGGTTTGGATTCGGGTTTTGCGATTGGCATGGTGGCGGGGATTTTGGTGTTTGTGCCGTATTTGGGGGCATTTACGGGTTTGTTATTGGCGACTTTGGCGGCGTTGTTGCAGTTTAATTCGTGGGTGGGGGTGTTGATGGTGTGGGGGGTGTTTGGTGTGGGGCAGTTTTTGGAGAGTTTTTTCATTACGCCGAAAATTGTGGGCGATAGAATTGGTTTGTCGCCATTTTGGGTGATTTTTTCGTTGATGGCGTTTGGGAGTTTGTTGGGGTTTGTGGGTATGTTGGTGGCATTGCCTTTGGCGGCGATTTGTGCGGTGTTGATTGATGAAGGCAAAGCGGTGTATTTGGGCAGTCGGTTTTATCAAAGAAAATAAACATAAAATTAAGGCAGCCTGAAAAATATATTCAGGCTGCCTTATTCACATAATCAAGACAGGGCAAACGATAAGCCGAGTTTTGTCGTTGGACAGTCATTCCTCTAGGCGTACAATCACTTGCACGCTCAAGCAACCTACCCGAACACTCGGCGAGCAGCGTCAAAGTGTTCTGTTTGGTCTTGCTACAAATGGGGTTTAGCCTGCCGTGAAGCTGTTACCAGCCACGCGGTGCGCTCTTACCGCACCTTTTCACCCTTACCTGTGAATGGGTTGCCCCAAACCATCGGCGGTATTGCTTTCTGCGCCACTTTCCGTCGTGTTACCACGCCCAGCCGTTAGCTGGCATTTTTGCTCTGTGTAGCTCGGACTTTCCTCCCCGTATGCCTTACGCGATACGCGGCGACTGTCTGTTTGCCCTGAAGCGGTGCATTATACAGGAGAATTGGTTTTTTTGATGACAATTGGTAAACCCGTTGCCTGACTGATTTGCCATGCCACCGTTTCGGCACGTTGCGGTGCGATTTGGGAAACGCCGCTTGCCTTGCCCAACCACACGTCTATTTTCCCCTCCGCTCCAATCAGCCATAAACCGTCCACGCCCCCCGACACGCCAATAAAATCATTGACCGCGCATTCATATTCAGGCTGCCATGTATAGGGTAATTTCAGTTTTTGAATCAAAAAAGTATCCTGATTAACAGAATACACCACACGCCGCCGTCTGCTTACACCATGCCAAAATAAACCTAATATACCCAAAATAAATAACAATATCGTCCAATTCCCCAACACAAACCATAGCCAATTATCAAACAATTCCATTGCCACCGCCGCCCACACCCAAATGATTAAAGACAATAGGGTACAAATTAAGTATTTTTTCAATGAAAACAAAGCAAATTTTCCCGATTTTCGTGCCACCATACGGCGCGGCGGTATGCTTTCGCTGCAAACCATTTTGCTGATGATTTGATTATCGTGCCACATCTGCCACACTTTCAGACTGCCTGCAAACGCGTACGCAAAACCCAATACCGAAAATGCCACAATCACCGTTTCACCACGAAACCACCACACAAAATACCCCATGCCCACCCACCAAATCGCCGTCCACACTAAATGGGTTGCCAACATCAAGCACGATGATTTGATAGGCAAGCATTCCTGATAATGATGTGGTTTGGCGGGTTGTTCGGTTGGGCGGGTTTCGTGTCGTTCTTCCGCCACCAGTATGGGCAAATGGGAAACTTGCGAGATTTGTTCACGCACTTGGTCTATCCGACTCAAATCATTCTTTTCAGTAACCGCTTCCACCAAAACTGCTTGTTGTCCGAGTAGCCGCAGGCTGCCTGTTACCGTGCCATCGTCCCAATACACTTTTTCCGATTGAATGCCTGTAAACCCATTTTTCGGATAAGATTGCAGTATTTCCCACCGCCAAATTCCCCATCTACAACACAAAAATACGGCAGCCTGCGCGTCATACCGCCAAAATATTATGCCACGCGCCCATTGCGACACACACCACAAAGCATAGCCCATCAACCCCACCCAAATCGTCCGCCAAACAATCGCATACGAAACACCATCGGCGGTGTACAATAATCGCAACAAAGTCGGCAAAGTCTCCACAATTGCCCAAATCACAAAAAATCCCCAAAAACTTGGCTGCCAACATTTGTCCAGCCAAGCAAAAGTTGTGTAACGGCGCACAAAACATCTCCTAAATTTTAAATAAATCAATTATATAACACATGAAACATCATTTACTAAATTTAATCAACAAATCAAATAATTACCGATTTTAACCATTCAGGCTGCCTGAAAAATCCCGAACAATATGGATAAATATTTGCCTGATTACATGATTTTGTGGTATAAAGCGCGTTTTCATTTTTAATTATTCGTTTGGAGAACAATATGGCACGAGTTTGCAAAGTAACGGGTAAACGCCCGATGTCAGGCAACAATGTATCACACGCCAACAACAAAACCAAACGCCGTTTTTTGCCTAATCTGCAATCACGTCGTTTCTGGGTAGAGAGCGAAAATCGCTGGGTGCGTTTGCGCGTATCTAACGCGGCTTTGCGCACCATTGACAAAAACGGCATTGACGCGGTTTTGGCTGAATTGCGCGCAAGCGGCGAAGTTATCTAACATTTAAATTTATAAGGATATTTATCATGCGCGATAAAATCAAATTGGAATCGTCTGCTGGTACAGGTCATTTCTATACCACAACCAAAAACAAACGCACTATGCCTGGCAAAATGGAAATCAAAAAATTTGACCCAGTTGCCCGCAAACATGTGATTTACAAAGAAACCAAATTGAAATAATTTCATTGGTTTCGCCAATTAAAAAAACCGTTGTTGAGAAAACAACGGTTTTTTTGTTTTCAGGCTGAAACCTTTGTAAAACCCCATTTTTTAAACTTTTTTGAAAAATAAATTTATTAAAATTCAAAATATTAAAATCTTTAAATATAGAATTTTAGAGGTTTTTCAAAGGTTTCAGGCAGCCTGAAAAACCAATTTATTTTCAGGCTGCCTGCTTATTTACCGAATCAATTATTTTTTCACTGCTGTTTTCACAATCGCAGCTTTCGCTTTGGATTCTGATTTGGCAGGGTCAATTGGTTTCAAATTCATCGGTTGATTGGGGTAAAGCGGCGTTTCCACAGCAGGGGTTTCATCAAAAACCGATGTAGAATTGATGTTCAATTTTTCGGTTTTGATTTTGGCTGGTGCGGCTTTGGGTGCGGCTTTGGGTGCGGCTTTGGCGGGTGCGACTTTGGCTGGCGCAGCAGGTTTGCTGGGCGCGGCTTCTTTCGCAGGTGCAACAGGCTCGCTGGCTGCTGTAGTTTCAGGCTGCAATGGGGTTTCAGTCGTTACCGAAGGTTTGGCTTTGGTTTTGCCTGTGGATTTGGCTGGCACAGCAGGTTTGGCTGGCGTGGCTTTCACAGGCGCAACAGGCTCGCTGCTCACCGCAGGGATAGGCTGCAACGGTGTTTCGGTGGTAACGGCTGGTTTGGCTTTGGTTTTGCTCGTAGATTTGCCTGTGGATTTGGCTGGTGTAGCCGCTTTTGCAGGGGTGGCTGGCACATCTGCATCCACTTCAATCTCGTTCAAATCTTCTTCTTCCATCATCGGCGGCACAGCCATATCCAAGCCTTTTGGCGCAGTCAAGGCAGATGTACCCGAATTCCACGCCACCGACATCAGGCTGCCTGAAACCACATTTTTGGTTTTGGGTGAACAGCTAATGCACACAGGCACGGCTTTACGCGCTTTCAAAATGGCATTGACACGCGCATCGGAAATTTTGATTTTGTTGTCGCCCGCCCATGCTTGGATACTTTTCTTGAGCGCGTCCACATTCAAATTATTTTTGCTGTATGGGTCTTTATACGCGGTCAGCCACAATTGATTTTTGCCGTCCACGTTTAAAGTTGCCATTTCGTAGCTCACAATCGCGTCTGCGCCTGTGTTAATCGTGTTGGCAAAATCCATTGCTTGCTCTGATTTCATGCGCACGCAACCATGACTGCGCACCCCTGGTACGCTGGCTGGCGCATTCGTACCATGAATGCCCAAACCCAATTTCGGATTGCCCAAACGCACAAACACAGGACCTAATGGATTTTCAGGACCAGGCGGTACGGTGGTGCGACCATCTTTCAATTCCGCTTGAATGGATTTGGGAATGTGCCAAGTGGGGTCAAACGCTTTGCCACCAATTTTGTGTTCGCCCAAATTGGTTTGCGTAACCGCTTTGCCGACCGCTACAGGGTAAACTTTTTGCAATGCGCCGTTTTGGTATAAAAACAAGCGTTGTTGCGGAATATTAATCACCACATATTGACCACGCGAAGTGGGGCGAACATCAGGAACGGGCGTGGTTTTGACATTATTAACGGGTGTTTTGCCATCAGGCACGATGGTTTTGGAGAGCAATACAGGTTGCGGAGCGGGTTTGGTGCTCGCTGTACCTGTGGTGGGTTTAGTAGAAGGGGTTGCAGACATGTTTACAGGCTGCTTTGTTGTGATTTTGTTGGTAACTTTTTTGGTAGCGGGTGCTTTTTGTTGCACAGGCGCAGCCAAGCTAGGGAAAGTAAGTGCCAGCGACAACGCCGCTAAAGTGATTTTTTGCATGAATTCGGTTTCCAAAAAATATGAATATAAAACAAATAAATATATGCAGTGTTTCACCACGCATAATTAAAAATACCGCGCATGATACTTGAATTGTCTAGATATTTCTGTCTAAATAACCTTTTTTTACAACTTCTGTAACAGTTTTACAACAATTGTAAAATCCAATCATCTGATTATTATAAATTATTTAGTGTGTATCACAGGATAAATTGGAGAAAAGGGGCTGATTTTCAGGCTGCCTGAAAAAATCACCATCACCCCCAAATCAATCTTTATTTTGGACACAATTTGGACACGACCCAAAATCATTCACAAATATCCACAAAATAAAAACCGCCTAAACATTTGTTTAGGCGGTTTAAATTTGGCTCCCCGAGCTGGGCTCGAACCAGCGACCTGCGGATTAACAGTCCGTCGCTCTACCGACTGAGCTATCAGGGAATGAAGACTGAATTATAGCGCAATCCAAAAATCTGTCAATTTATTTGTAAAACAAATTTTGATGTTTTTCAGTTAATAATTGTATTTTCTTACAATTTAATTTTCAGGCAGCCTGAAAAGGCGGCACGTCCACGCCCGCTTCACGCAATAAATTCAGCGTTTCAAATACGGGCAAACCCATCACGCCCGTAAAACTGCCCGATAAATGCGCCACAAACACCCCACCCACGCCTTGAATCC
>NZ_JQKH01000112.1 GCF_000745955.1 Alysiella crassa DSM 2578
AGAAATGGTGGTGCGAATTTGGTATGGTGCTTTGCGTTATATTGCGCCGATTGCGATTTTGCTGGTGTTTGCGAATACATTGGGGTGGATTAAATTTTAAATTTTCAGGCAACCTGAAAATTAAATTGTAAGAAAATACAATTATTAACTGAAAAACATCAAAATTTGTTTTACAAATAAATTGACAGATTTTCAAATTCCGCTATAATTCAATCTTCATTCCCTGATAGCTCAGTCGGTAGAGCGACGGACTGTTAATCCGCAGGTCGCTGGTTCGAGCCCAGCTCGGGGAGCCAAATTTAAACCGCCTAAACAAATGTTTAGGCGGTTTTATTTTGTGGATAATTTGGGTGGTGTGTCCAAATTGTGTCTATTTTTCAGGCTGCCTGACAACATACAACACAAATAACAGTAGGGTGCGTACCACGCACCAAACCATTCAAATTGCGTGCAATTCGGTGCGTAATACGCACCCCACATGAAGTTTACCGTGTATTTTCAGGCAGCCTGAAAATCATATTTTCATTTAAAAACAATCATCAGGCACACGCACCCAGCCTTCCATAATCACACGCGCCGAACGGCTCATCACGGCTTTGGTTGCCGTCCATTCGCCATTGGGCTGTTGCGCCACAGCCGCGCCCACGCGTAAAGTGCCAGACGGGTGTCCGAAACGCACCGCCTCGCGCTCGCCACCGCCAGCCGCCAAATTGACCAAAGTATTCGGCACGGCGGCGGCTGTCGCAATCGCTACGGACGCGGTTCCCATCATCGCATGGTGCAATTTGCCCATAGAGAATGCGCGCACCAGCAAATCAATTTCTTGTTTTTCCACCACTTTGCCGCTTGATGCGGTGTAATTTTGCGGTGGCGCGACAAAGGCGACTTTGGGCGTGTGTTGGCGCGTTTGTGCCTCGTCCAGATTGGCAATCAAGCCCATTTTCAATGCGCCATACGCGCGGATTTTTTCAAAAAACGCCAATTTTTCAGGGTCGCCATTGATGTCGGCTTGCAATTCTGTGCCTGTGTAGCCGATGTCTGCCGCGTTCACAAACACAGTGGGAATGCCCGAATTGATGAGCGTGGCAGGGATTTGTCCGATGTCGGGAATGTCCAATAAATCAACAACATTGCCTGTGGGGAACATGGCACCTTCGCCATCGGCAGGGTCTAAAAATTCAATCACGACTTCGGCGGCTGGAAAGGTTACGCCGTCCAATTCAAAATCGCCTGTTTCCAACACTTCGCCATTTTGAATGGGAACGTGGGCGATGATGGTTTTGCCGATGTTTTTTTGCCAAATGCGGACGGTGCAAATGCCGTTTTCGGGGATTTTTTCTTTATCCACAATGCCTTGTGCAATGGCAAACGCGCCCACTGCTGCCGTCATGTTGCCGCAATTTCCGCTCCAATCCACAAAAGGTTTGTCAATGGCGACTTGCCCAAACAAATAGTCCACATCGTGTTCAGGCTGCGTGGATTTGTCCAAAATCAAGGCTTTGCTGGTGGACGAGCTGGCATTGCCCAAGCCGTCAATTTGTTGTTTGTAGGGGTCGGGGCTGCCGAGTACGCGCAAGAGCAATTTGTCGCGTGCTTCGCCTGCGCTTTGGGCGCGTTCGGGCAAATCGCTTAATTTGAAAATCACGCCTTTGGACGTGCCACCGCGAACGTAAACGGCTGGGATTTTAATTTGGGGCATAATGTTTTTCTCCTAAAAAATGGTTACAAAGGGTTGTTTGAATTTTTCAGGCTGCCTGCAAAGCGTCAATTCAATATTAAATAGATTATATTACTCTGATTTGTTTAATAATTCTGATAATGGCATTTGTAAAGCATCGGCAATTCTGCCCATAACATCAATAGAAACGGCACGGCTACCGCGCTCAATTTCACAAACATAGGTTTTGCTGATTTGTGCGTCAAATGCCAATTCTTCCTGTGAGATTTCTTTCAAACGGCGAATTCTGCGCATATTTTCTGCAAAAATTAAACGATAAAAGTGGGGGGTATTTTGTTTTTCCATGCCAGCATTGTTAAAAAACAAAATCCGAGTAACAATCAACTATCGTTTATTAAAATTAAATTATAGTTGAATTTTTGAAAATGGGTTGATACAATTTACTTGCCACAAAAGTGGTGTCATTTAAAATCTCAACATAAGGAATTTGATTATGGCTCAAAATAATACTGGCAATAGCAATCCAAATTGGCCCAGCAGAACAGGTAATCCATCAGGAGGTAGTAGGGGGAATAATCCACCGTCATCAGGTGGTAAGTCTGGTGGTGGTTCTTCAGGCAGTAAGAAATAAGAAAATCCCCATTTAAATCAGACTATTGATTTAAATGGGGGGTAAATGAAATCATGAGCTTATTTTATATAAATAACATATTGATTTTTAATATAAACAGGCAGCCTGAAACATTTTCAGGCTGCCTGTAAATATGATTTATCTTAATTATTTCTGTTTAGCGACTTGCAAATAAATCCCCGACACATCTTCGCCGCCCAAACCTGCTTCTACCGCCGCCCGATATTGCGCGGCGGTGGTTTCAATCGCGGGCAAAGTCAAATTCATTTGTGCCAATTCGCCACACGCCAAATTCAAATCCTTGCTGGCGTGTTTCAACATAAACGCGGCTGGGAAAGTTTTGTCCAACAACAAAGGTTTTTTGGTTTGGAACATCGGCGAATTCATGGCAGAACCGCCAATTGCTTCGGCTAACTCATTTAAATTAATGCCGAATTTTTCGCCCATCAACATCGCTTCGGCATACGCTTCGCCAAATACGCCCAACAGCGAATTCAGCACCAATTTCGCGCCCGAACCTTTGCCCACGCCGCCAAAATGGAAAGTTTGTTTGCCCAACACGCTGAACACGCCGCGCAATGGATTCAACACGCTTTCTTCGCCACCAAATAAAATCAGTAACGTGCCTTGTGTGGCTGGCACCACCGAACCTGAAACAGGGGCTTCGGCAAATTGTCCGCCGTGCGATTCTACCAAGTCTTTGATTTTTAAGTTTTCTGTTGGCGATACGGTACTCATATTGACAATGATTTTGCCATTTAATTGGGCGCAGACTTCATCGTTCAAAATCGCCACTGCCGCCGCATAATCCGACACCATCAAAATCACGGCTGGATAATCGCGCAGCAATTCGCTGGCAGATGGGTACACTTTCGCGCCTTTTTCGGCAAATTCGGCGCATTTGTCGGCATTTCTGTTGTACACGCCCACGCCAATCTCGTGCGCCAACAGGCGATTAACCATAGGCACGCCCATTTGCCCTAAACCAATCCAGCCGATTTGTTTGAATTCTGTACTCATCATATTTCCTTGTTTGTTTGTTGATAAAAAAGTGGGGGAATGGTGTTCAGGCAGCCTGAAAATAATTTGCTTATTGTGATGGACTCATCGCTTTCAGGCTGCCACCCTGTATTTATACACGCAAATTCATAAAATAAAATTTTAATTTTGTTTACTAATTCGCAATAATCTATCTAATTTATCTTTTTTTAACATAAATTGTCAAAATTTGCTTTATTAACCTATTTTGTCTGTGTTACGGTAAAAAAGAATTTTGTAACGCTGCGGAGAAAAATGATGACTCAATCTAAATTCATTCATTATTTAAAACAGAAAAATATTAATCCAAATGTGTTTTTAAGCGCAAGTGCCATGATTGCTGCGATTATCGCGGTAGCCGTGATTGCGCCTAAATGGGCAGATGGCGCGTTAAAAAGTTTGCAGGCTGCCATCGTGAACAATGGTAGTTGGTATTATATTCTCACGGTGGCGGTGATTTTAATTACTACAGTGTATTTGAGTTTGTCGCGCTATGGCAATATTAAACTGGGATTAGACCACAGTAAACCCGAATACAGCGATTTTTCATGGTTTGCCATGTTGTTTTCGGCGGGCATGGGGATAGGTTTGATGTTTTTTGGGGTGGCGGAACCTGTGATGCACTTTTTGTCGCCGCCGCTAGGGGAGGGCGGTAATGTGCAGGCTGCCCGTGAAGCCATGCGGCTGACGTTTTTCCATTGGGGTTTGCATGCGTGGGCGATTTATGCGATTGTGGCGTTGATTTTGGCATATTTTGCGTATCGCCATCATTTGCCGCTCACATTGCGCTCGGCGTTGTATCCTTTGATTGGCGAGCGGATTTATGGCAAATGGGGCGACGCGGTGGACGTGTTTGCGGTGGTTGGCACTTTGTTTGGTGTGGCGACTTCGCTGGGTTATGGTGTGTTGCAGGTGAATACGGGTTTGAATTATTTATTGCCGAATTTGATTCAGGTAAATATTCCCACGCAAATTGTGCTGATTATTGTGGTGAGTGGTTTAGCGACTTTGTCGGTAACGAGTGGTTTGGACAAGGGCGTGAAATTTTTGTCTGAATTGAATATAGGTTTGGCGGTATTGCTGTTGCTGTTTGTGCTGCTGACGGGTTCTACGGTGTTTTTATTGCAAGCGTTTGTGCAAAATGTGGGGACGTATGCGTCTAATATTGTCGGCATGACGTTTAATATGTATGCCTATCAGAAAACGGATTGGTTTGGCGGTTGGACGATTTTGTATTGGGGTTGGTGGTTGAGCTGGTCGCCATTTGTGGGTTTGTTTATTGCCAAAGTGTCGCGTGGGCGCACGATTCGTGAATTTGTGGCGGGTGTATTATTAGTGCCGACCGGGTTTACGTTTTTGTGGATGACGGTGTTTGGCAATTCGGCGATTGATATGATTTTGAATCGCGGCATTACGCAATTGGGCGATGTGGTGAATAAAGACGTGTCTTTGGCATTGTTTGCCATGTTTGAACATTTGCCGATGTCGGGGATTTTGATGACGATTGCTTTGCTGATGGTGGTGGTGTTTTTTGTTACATCGGCAGACTCGGGCGCGTTGGTGATGGATATGTTATGCGCCAATGGCGAGGGCAGTAAGGGCTTGATGTACCGTATTTTTTGGTCGTCTAGTGCGGGGTTGGTGGCGATTGTGTTGTTGTTGGCGGGTGGATTGGGCGCGTTGCAGACGATGACGATTGCCAGTGCTCTGCCGTTTGTAACCGTGTTGATGGTGGCGACTTATGGTTTGATGAAAGCCTTGCGCGTGGACGCGGAAAAATTGGAAGTGCAGCAATTGAGTTTAACCACGCCTTTACCAGCGATGGGCAGTGGCGCGTGGCGTGAGCGTTTGCGCGTGATGATGGATTATCCGAATCGGGAACGGGTGGCGCAATTTATTGACGACACGGTTCAGGCAGCCTGCAAAGATGTGGCGGCTGAATTGGCAAATAATGGCGTGAAAGCAGATGTGATGGCGGAATCTGGTCGCGTGTCTTTGCTGATTTATCAGGGTGATAAGGTAGATTTTATTTACAAAGTCAAAGCGATTGGGCATATTCGCCCCGAATTTGCCAGCCCGTCCATGACCGAGAGCCATGCGCCTGAAGAGCAGAAATATTACCGCGCCGAAGTGTATTTAACTCAAGGTGGGCAGGACTACGATATTATGGCGTGGACAAAAGAAGGTGTGATTAATGATATTATTCAACAATATCATACGCATATGCACTTTTTGCATCGCATTCGCTAAATTTGAATTTGTGAAATCAGTTTTCAGGCTGCCTTTCAGTACACGCCAATTTTTACCAACACCCCAAATGTAGGGTGCGTACCACGCACCAAACCATTCAAATAGTTGAAATTTAGGTGCGTAATACACACCCTACATGAATTTTGTCGTGTACTG
>NZ_JQKH01000113.1 GCF_000745955.1 Alysiella crassa DSM 2578
CGTCATAATCAAAAACAACTTCCTTAAAAAACCGTTGGATACGGCGATAGGAAGAGGCGTTTGTTGCTTTGGCATCAGGGAAAAACATTGCCAATTTGCTCAAATTACAGGTCTGCCGCATGGCAATGGTACACAATAAATACACAAAAACAATAACGTGGCTCTTGTGCCATTTGCAAGTTTTGGTTACGATATGGGTAAGTTCGCTCAATTCAGTCATATTGGATTAGTCGTGAGAAAATTAATACGATACCACTGAATTGATGCGGACTTCTTTTTTTATTGTACTTTTTTTGTCGTGTACTGAAAGGCTGCCTAAATTAATTGGTTTGTTGATTTACGCTTTACGTCTTGCCACCAACATGGGTTTCGTGTTGATTTTCATGCGTGGCACGGCATTGTCCACACAAAAATCACGCCACATTTGGCGAATCAAAGCGCACCAATCTGTCGCAAATTGTTCCGTATTAAACAAAGGGGATTGGGCAACTTTTTCGCGCATATTCATGTGCAACTCATTAAGTTGGGCAAAGTTTTCAGGCTGTCCCCAATACACGGCTTTGTCCACATATTCCGTTTCGCTGCGGCATACCCAATCGGGATAACCAGCCGCGCACATCATTTGCTCGCCCTGCCGCGCAATCATGCCCGCCATTGCCCAAGTCAGCGTGGGGGTTGCCATCCAAATCGCTTCGGCGGTGGTGGTGCCGCCCGTGTAGGGGAAGGTGTCCAATACAATATCCACTTGATTATAATTCAATAAATAATCCTGTCGCGCCATACTGCCCACGCAAGAGACTTTTTCCAAATCAAAACCAAATTGTTGCAATCTTTGCTTGAAAATCGCCAAATCTTCGCTGTTTTCGCCCAAACGCCCATTTTGGAAATGCCAACGGCTTTCAGGCAGCCTGCGGGCGATTTTTGCCCATGTTTGCAAAACCACATCGTTGATTTTCAAATAATTTTGATAACAACCAAAGGTAATGTAACCATTTTTCAATGCGGGTGTGGGTTCAATGGGCAAATTTAATTTGGGTTGCACGGATACATTGATGGTTTCACTTTGCCCAATGCGCCCCGCAATCACATTGCCCACTTTGCTGGCACTGGGCGCAGTCATGCACAAACGCGTGTGCGGCAAACGATAGACTTTTTCCGTGTACAAAAACTCTTCATCGTGCGGCACGCAATAGGGGTCGGCGATAATCGCTTGCATTTCAGGCAGCCCCGTTGTGCCAAAATAGCCCAACCACGCAGCCTGCAAAGGCGCGGCTTGCGCGGCAAAAATCTCCAATCGCCCACCGCCCGTGTAGCCCGATAAATCAATCAAAATATCCACATCGTCATCACGAATTTGCTGCACAATCCGCTCCAGCGACCAATATTTGATTTCGTGCCACGCCTTAAATTTTAATTTTAAATGACGCGATACGCGGTCATCAGCCGTGTGATTGTAATAGGCAAACCATTGATATTGTTGCGTTGCTTTGCCCGATAGTAGGCTTTCAATAAAAAAGCCCACCACATGATTATTCAAATCTGCCGACACCAAACCAATTTTCAATGGTTTTTCAGGCTCGCTCACGGTTTTGGGGTTGGGGGCGATGGTATTGCGGTGCGAATACATTTTGCCCACTTTTTGCGCAGCCAAAGTAATTTGGTCAGGGCGATTGGGCATGATATAGTGCCGATAAAACAAGGCGGAACCTTGCGCCCCCAAATGGTAGGGAATGCGCTCATACAAAGTCAAGGCACGAGCAAAATCGCCACGATGCGCGTCTAGCCACGCCAAACGAAAAATCGCGTCTTCGTGATTCGGGTCAATGTGCAATACGCGTTCAAATCGCGCCGAAGCAGCCGCCAAATTGCCATCGGTTTGCAATAAAAAACCATGATTAATCAAAATATTAATATCATTGGGCGACAAATTCTCTGCTTGCGCCAAATGCGACAAGGCAGCCTGAATATCTTGCAATTCATAATATAACATGCCTGTGCGCGACAAAATTTCCGCGTCTGGTTGCGGCAATTGTTGGTAAACTTCAATGGCTTGCTGTACTTGCTTATTTTGCACCAGCAAACCTGCGTACAACATTTCAATTTGGCGCACATTGGGGAAACGCACCCGCAAATCCTGCATTTTCGCCAATAAGGTGTGAATGTCATCGCTGTGGCGCGTGGCAAGCAGATGATTGTATTCGTCTTCCCATTGATTTTTCATGATTTTTCCATTAATAAAAAATAAATATTGATGATTCAGGCTGCCTTTTCGTACACGATAATTTTTTATTTTATCAACAATCTGTTCCTCCACTGCCAGCGTAAGAGGGAACAGATTTTAGGCAGCCTGAAAGATGAAATTTTACGTTAAAAAAACAAAGCGCGTAAACCAATTACCATACTTTTCAGGCTGCCTGAATGGCACCACGTCAATTATGACAATATTTCGCCACAAAATCATTGCCAAATTTCCCCAAACAGCCGCATAATCAAGTTTACAAAAATATACACAAACCACACACCCCAAATCTACTCCATCACGCCGACAGACTGCGGCGCGGTGGCTTCACAAACCTCATGATAAGGAGACGCTTCATGAATCAGTCTAAATTAATGTTGTGGTCCATTACCGTTGCGCTGGCAGGTTTTCTGTTTGGCTTTGACACGGTGGTGATTTCGGGTGCAGACAAAGCCTTGCAAGAAATGTGGAACAGTACGCCTTTGTTTCATGGTTTGGTGGTGATGTCGTCTGCGTTGTGGGGGACGGTGGTGGGTGCGCTGTTTGGCAGTATTCCCACCGACCGCATTGGGCGTAAAAAAACGCTGATTGGTATTGGCGTGTTGTATGTGGTCAGTGCGATTGGTTCGGCGGTGGTGTCTGACCCGTATTCATTTGCCTTTTTCCGTTTTATTGGCGGTTTGGGGGTAGGGGCTTCTACCATTGCTGCGCCCGCTTATGTTACCGAGATTGCGCCTGCTGAAAAACGCGGTCGCTTGGTGGCGATGTACCAATTCAATATTGTATTTGGTATTTTGATGGCGTATTTGTCTAACTTTTTGATTGCCAATTTGGATTTGGGCGCAAACACTTGGCGTTGGATGTTGGGCATTGAAGCCTTGCCTGCGATTGTTTACACTTTGATGGTGATGGTTGTGCCCATGTCGCCACGCTGGTTGATGATGAAAGGTCGCTACGAAGAAGCCAAAGCTGTATTGCAGCAAGTCAATCCTGACGCTAAATTGGATGACTTAATCGTTGCCGCCAAACACGACAGTGAACAAAAACGCGAAAGCCTGTGGCTGAAAAAATACCGCAAACCCGTTTTGCTTGCCTTTCTGATTGCGTTTTTCAACCAAGTATCGGGGATTAATGCGTTTTTGTATTACGCGCCACGCATTTTTGAAATTGCGGGTTTGGAGCAAAGTGCGGCATTGTTGAGTAGCGTGGGCATTGGTGTGATTAACCTGATTTTCACCTTTGTCGGTTTGTCTTTGATTGACAAATTTGGTCGCCGCCAATTGATGTATATTGGTTCGTTTGGTTATATTGTGTCTTTGGGTTTGGTGTCGCTGGCGTTTTTCTTGGAATGGAAGGGTATGGTGGTGCCATTGTTCTTCTTCCTGTTTATTGCCGCGCACGCGATTGGGCAAGGCACGGTGATTTGGGTGTTTATTTCCGAGATTTTCCCCAATCATTTACGCGCACAAGGTCAAGCATTAGGCAGTTCAACCCATTGGTGGTTGGCAGCAGCGATTCCTGCGGCGATTCCATTTTTGTTTGACAGCATTGGTGCGGCGTGGGTATTTGTGTGCTTTACCGTGATGATGGTGGTTCAATTATTCTTTGTGATGGTAATGATGCCAGAAACCAAAGGCGTTTCTTTGGAAGAATTATCCAAATCATTGATTAAAGAATAATTTAATTCAAAAAGGCAGCCTGAAAAGGGAATCCAATTTTCAGGCTGCCTGTTATTTTTTATTTTAAACCATGTTTCCTAAACGGCAATTGTTTCCACAAAATGAAGTGGGTACAATACCGTTTTTTCACATTCATCAAGGATTTTCATTATGAGCAAAAACATTGCCGTATTTGTTGGTTCAGCCAGCAAAACTTCGTTCAATCACGCCGTGGTACGCCATTTGCAAAACATCGCGCCCAGCGATTTGCAATTCAACATCGTGGAATTGGGCGATTTGCCCGTTTACGACCGCGATTTGGACGAACAAGACGTGCCAGCCTACAACCGCGTACGCGAAGCGATTAAAGCGGCTGACGCGATTTTGTGGGTTAGCCCAGAGCATAACGGTCAAGTTTCCGCGATGTTGAAAAACGCGATTGACGTGGGTTCACGCCCAGCAGGTCAAAGCGCGTGGATTGGTAAAAAAGTCGGTTTGGTAACTGTGAATGCGCGTGGTTCGGAAAACGTTATCAATCAATTGCGTGAATTGGCAAACGCCACATACATCAATATGCAAGTTGCGCCCGTAGCGGCAAATGTGGGCGGCATTTTCGCTGGTTCAATCAACGAGCAAGGCGAAATCGTTGCCGATGAAGTGAAAGCGAATTTGCAAAACTTCATCAATGAATTTGTGGCATTTGTGGCGTAATTCACAATAAAAAAACACCGTTTCAGTTGCGAAATTGAAACGGTGTTTTTGCATTTCAGGCAGCCTGAAAACCCATCAACAACGCCCCTTGCTTGACTCTAATTTAAATAGTAAAGTAACGGCTTATTATCATTGGCATTGGTAATTGTTCTGGTGTTCTGGGAATTTTAAAATGAAAAAAGCATTCTTAACCATATTTGGTGCGATGAGTTTGGGATTATTTTCCCAATCAGCATTGGCAAATTGTTATTGTCAAGTGGGGCATTTGCACGGTAATGTCTGTTTGGTTCCGCAAACAGGGGTAAATGGTCAAACTCAAATGGTACATCTTAATCCAATTTGTTCTGGTGGAAATTCTTCTGGTTCATCCCAACAACCCATTGAGTTTAGTATCGCAGAAAGAGCAGTCATCAATAGCACCAATGAAATGGCATTGGCATTTAGTGCCAAAACAGGGCAATATGGTTTGATTTTGCAAAATCAGGGGCGTTTTTTGCGGGGGCAAGATTTTTTGACACAATCAGGGTTAAATGAAAAGGCGATGTTAATTTGCACCGCCAAATCCACCAATACCACGCTTGAATTCCTTACCCATAAACGCAATAAAAAACAAGCCCAAAAATTAATGGCTGAAAGCGGTTGTGAATTAGAAAGTTTAAAACAATTTGGTGAGCCTTATAGTCATTTAATGCTCTATCGCGGACAAAATGCACAAGGCAAATGGGGAAATTATTGGATACAATATCATTTGAACCAATCGCAACAAGCCGTAAATAGTGCGATTGCGACAATGAAAAATCAATGCCAAAGCGAAAATAAATCTTGTGAATACATTGGCGATTTTCATCAAGAAGGAATGTATTGATGAAATAGGCGATAAGAAAACAGGCAGCCTGAAAAGTTTTTTGACGACTTTTCAGGCAGCCTTTCAGTACACGACAAAAAAAGTACAATAAAAAAAGAAGTCCGCATCAATTCAGTGGTATCGTATTAATTTTCTCACGACTAATCCAATATGACTGAATTGAGCGAACT
>NZ_JQKH01000114.1 GCF_000745955.1 Alysiella crassa DSM 2578
TAAATAGTTTGGCGATGACCTACTTTCGCATACGATTGTATACTATCATCGGCGCTGGAATGTTTCACTGTCCTGTTCGGGAAGGGAAGGAGTGGAGCCAAACCGCTATGGTCGCCAAACGTAAAGGGGAACAAACTGGGAAGCCGATTTTAAACAAAGGTTTTGGTTTGTTTGTGTTGATTTTGTATTTTTTGGTGATGACTGAGTCATCAGTAAGCTTATTTCATTTTATATTTACTTTGATTTCAGTTTATTTCGATTTCAGTTTATTTCTGTTTTCAAAGTTCTTCAAATGATAGAGTCAAGCCTTACGGGCAATTAGTATCGGTTAGCTGCACATATTGCTATGCTTCCACACCCGACCTATCAACGTTGTGGTCTACAACGACCCTTGAATGCGGTTAAACCGCAGGGGAAGTCTCATCTTTGGGCGAGTTTCGCGCTTAGATGCTTTCAGCGCTTATCTCTTCCGAACTTAGCTACCCGGCTATGCTTCTGGCGAAACAACCGGTACACCAGAGGTTCGTCCACTCCGGTCCTCTCGTACTAGGAGCAGCCCCCGTCAAACTTCCAACGCCCACTGCAGATAGGGACCAAACTGTCTCACGACGTTTTAAACCCAGCTCACGTACCACTTTAAATGGCGAACAGCCATACCCTTGGGACCGACTACAGCCCCAGGATGTGATGAGCCGACATCGAGGTGCCAAACTCCGCCGTCGATATGGACTCTTGGGCGGAATCAGCCTGTTATCCCCGGAGTACCTTTTATCCGTTGAGCGATGGCCCTTCCATACAGAACCACCGGATCACTATGTCCTGCTTTCGCACCTGCTCGACTTGTCGGTCTCGCAGTTAAGCTACCTTTTGCCATTGCACTATCAGTCCGATTTCCGACCGGACCTAGGTAACCTTCGAACTCCTCCGTTACGCTTTGGGAGGAGACCGCCCCAGTCAAACTGCCTACCATGCACGGTCCCCGACCCGGATAACGGGTCTGGGTTAGAACCTCAAAGCCACCAGGGTGGTATTTCAAGGACGGCTCCACAGAAACTGGCGTTTCTGCTTCAAAGCCTCCCACCTATCCTACACAAGTGACTTCAAAGTCCAATGCAAAGCTACAGTAAAGGTTCACGGGGTCTTTCCGTCTAGCAGCGGGGAGATTGCATCTTCACAACCATTTCAACTTCGCTGAGTCTCGGGAGGAGACAGTGTGGCCATCGTTACGCCATTCGTGCGGGTCGGAACTTACCCGACAAGGAATTTCGCTACCTTAGGACCGTTATAGTTACGGCCGCCGTTTACTGGGGCTTCGATCCGATGCTTGCACATCTTCAATTAACCTTCCAGCACCGGGCAGGCGTCACACCCTATACGTCCACTTTCGTGTTAGCAGAGTGCTGTGTTTTTAATAAACAGTCGCAGCCACCGATTCTCTGCGACCCTGATAGGCTTACGGAGCAAGTCCTTAACCTTACAGGGCATACCTTCTCCCGAAGTTACGGTATCAATTTGCCGAGTTCCTTCTCCCGAGTTCTCTCAAGCGCCTTAGAATTCTCATCCTGCCCACCTGTGTCGGTTTGCGGTACGGTTTTGATTCAACTGAAGCTTAGTGGCTTTTCCTGGAAGCGTGGTATTTGCTGCTTCGTGTCCGTGGACACTCGTCATCACGTCTCGGTGTTAAGAAGGAGCGGATTTGCCTACTCCTTCCACCTACAGGCTTAAACAATCTATTCCAACAGATTGCCAGCATAACCTTCTCCGTCCCCACATCGCATTGAATCAAAGTACGGGAATATTAACCCGTTTCCCATCGACTACGCATTTCTGCCTCGCCTTAGGGGCCGACTCACCCTACGCCGATGAACGTTGCGTAGGAAACCTTGGGCTTTCGGCGAGCGGGCTTTTCACCCGCTTTATCGCTACTCATGTCAACATTCGCACTTCTGATACCTCCAGCAGCCTTTACAAGCTGCCTTCGCAGGCTTACAGAACGCTCCCCTACCATGCTAGTAAACTAGCATCCGCAGCTTCGGTTACAGATTTGAGCCCCGTTACATCTTCCGCGCAGGAAGACTCGACCAGTGAGCTATTACGCTTTCTTTAAATGATGGCTGCTTCTAAGCCAACATCCTGGCTGTCTGTGCCTTCCCACTTCGTTTACCACTTAATCTGTCATTTGGGACCTTAGCTGGCGGTCTGGGTTGTTTCCCTCTTGACACCGGACGTTAGCACCCGATGTCTGTCTCCCGAGGAGCAACTTGATGGTATTCTTAGTTTGCCATGGGTTGGTAAGTTGCAATAACCCCCTAGCCATAACAGTGCTTTACCCCCATCAGTCTCATACTCGAGGCACTACCTAAATAGTTTTCGGGGAGAACCAGCTATCTCCGAGTTTGTTTAGCCTTTCACCCCTATCCACAGCTCATCCCCGCATTTTGCAACATGCGTGGGTTCGGACCTCCAATGCGTTTTACCGCACCTTCATCCTGGCCATGGATAGATCACTCGGTTTCGGGTCTACACCCAGCAACTATGCGCCCTATTAAGACTCGGTTTCCCTACGCCTCCCCTACTCGGTTAAGCTCGCTACTGAATGTAAGTCGTTGACCCATTATACAAAAGGTACGCAGTCACCCCATTACGAGGCTCCCACTGTTTGTATGCATCAGGTTTCAGGTTCTATTTCACTCCCCTCCCGGGGTTCTTTTCGCCTTTCCCTCACGGTACTGGTTCACTATCGGTCGATGATGAGTATTTAGCCTTGGAGGATGGTCCCCCCATATTCAGACAGGATTTCACGTGTCCCGCCCTACTTGTCGTGCGCTTAGTACCATTAATGTGTTTTCGGATACGGGGCTATCACCCACTATGGCGGACTTTTCCAAGTCCTTCTCCTAACGCATCAATTATCACACACAGGCTACTCCGTGTTCGCTCGCCACTACTTACGGAATCTCGGTTGATTTCTTTTCCTCTGGGTACTTAGATGGTTCAGTTCTCCAGGTTCGCTTCTACAGAGCTATGTATTCACTCTGTGATACACACTAAAAGTGTGTGGGTTTCCCCATTCGGACATCGCGGTATCATTGCTTTTTTGCCAGCTTCTCCGCGCTTTTCGCAGGCTTACACGTCCTTCTTCGCCTATCATCGCCAAGGCATCCACCTGATGCACTTATTCACTTGACTCTATCATTTGAAGAACCTTTGACTTCGCCCAAACTGGCGTTGACGACCAATCTGAACTTAAATTCCCAAACAATAAAGCTTACTGCTTTGTTGTGAGTAGTTTGTGCCTTTTGTGTTTCACAAACTACTTGATACAATCATCACCCAAATACTGTTGTTTGATTCTTTTCAACCTGAGTTTTGTTTCAGGCTGCCTGAAATCAGTTTGCAAACTGATTTCAAACCAAATCAAACCAAAATTGTCTTTGTTTGTTGATTTCGGCTTTCCAATTTGTTAAAGAGCGATGCAATCATTTCCTGACTTCGTCAGCAAATTGCAAATTAAAACAAGCAAGCTAAAAATTCTACACAAACTCGCTTTAATTTGCAATTTCATTTTATTTAATCTTGGTGGAGGCAAACGGGATCGAACCGATGACCCCCTGCTTGCAAAGCAGGTGCTCTACCAACTGAGCTATGCCCCCAGTATTCCATTTTACGTTCACTAAAATTAAAATAAACTTTTCATTTATTTTTTATTTAGCTCTACGCCGTTTTGCAACTGGTGGGTCTGGTAGGACTTGAACCTACGACCCCACGCTTATCAAGCGTGTGCTCTAACCACCTGAGCTACAAACCCATGTCTTTAAAAAAATAAACTACGCTCTGCTTTGTCGTTCGCTCCTTTGCATACTTATGCATGCGGCAGTCACTCTCTTCGCGCATAGCTTGTTTCTTTTTTTAAATTAAACTTGCATCTATATACGATTACCGATAAGTGTGAGTACCCAACAGCCCCTTCTTTTCTCTAGAAAGGAGGTGATCCAGCCGCAGGTTCCCCTACGGCTACCTTGTTACGACTTCACCCCAGTCATGAAACATACCGTGGTAAGCGGGCTCCTCGCGGTTACCCTACCTACTTCTGGTATCCCCCACTCCCATGGTGTGACGGGCGGTGTGTACAAGACCCGGGAACGTATTCACCGCAGTATGCTGACCTGCGATTACTAGCGATTCCGACTTCATGCACTCGAGTTGCAGAGTGCAATCCGGACTACGATCGGTTTTCTGGGATTGGCTCCACCTCGCGGTTTGGCTACCCTCTGTACCGACCATTGTATGACGTGTGAAGCCCTGGTCATAAGGGCCATGAGGACTTGACGTCATCCCCACCTTCCTCCGGTTTGTCACCGGCAGTCTCATTAGAGTGCCCAACTAAATGATGGCAACTAATGACAAGGGTTGCGCTCGTTGCGGGACTTAACCCAACATCTCACGACACGAGCTGACGACAGCCATGCAGCACCTGTGTTACGGCTCCCGAAGGCACAAGCATATCTCTACGCTCTTCCGTACATGTCAAGACCAGGTAAGGTTCTTCGCGTTGCATCGAATTAATCCACATCATCCACCGCTTGTGCGGGTCCCCGTCAATTCCTTTGAGTTTTAATCTTGCGACCGTACTCCCCAGGCGGTCAATTTCACGCGTTAGCTACGCTACTAAGGTATCAAGTACCCCAACAGCTAATTGACATCGTTTAGGGCGTGGACTACCAGGGTATCTAATCCTGTTTGCTACCCACGCTTTCGAGCATGAACGTCAGTATTATCCCAGGGGGCTGCCTTCGCCATCGGTATTCCTCCACATCTCTACGCATTTCACTGCTACACGTGGAATTCTACCCCCCTCTGACATACTCTAGCTTGCCAGTTTCAAACGCCGTTCCCAAGTTGAGCTCGGGGATTTCACATCTGACTTAACAAACCGTCTGCGCTCGCTTTACGCCCAGTAATTCCGATTAACGCTCGCACCCTACGTATTACCGCGGCTGCTGGCACGTAGTTAGCCGGTGCTTATTCTTCGGGTACCGTCATCACGAACTGGTATTATCAATCCGCTTTTCTTCCCCGACAAAAGTCCTTTACAACCCGAAGGCCTTCTTCAGACACGCGGCATGGCTGGATCAGGGTTCCCCCCATTGTCCAAAATTCCCCACTGCTGCCTCCCGTAGGAGTCTGGGCCGTGTCTCAGTCCCAGTGTGGCGGATCATCCTCTCAGACCCGCTACTGATCGTCGGCTTGGTAGGCCTTTACCCCACCAACTACCTAATCAGACATTGGCCGCTCAAATAGCGCGAGGCTCAAAAAGTCCCCCGCTTTCACCCTCAGGTCGTATGCGGTATTAGCTATCCTTTCGGACAGTTATCCCCCACTACTCGGTACGTTCCAATGCATTACTCACCCGTTCGCCACTCGCCACCAGGTGCAAGCACCCGTGCTGCCGTTCGACTTGCATGTGTAAAGCATGCCGCCAGCGTTCAATCTGAGCCAGGATCAAACTCTTATGTTCAATCTCTAACTTCTACAACTTCTGGTCTGCTTCAAAGAAATTAACAAGAAATAATCTTGTAACTCTCAAAACAGTGTGAGACCATCAGGCACTCACACTTATCG
>NZ_JQKH01000115.1 GCF_000745955.1 Alysiella crassa DSM 2578
TGCTTCACAAGCGATTGCGTTTTTGAAAGAATTGGAAGCAGGATTAAATGGTTACACTTATTTGGAAGACGAATAAGTTTTTCAGGCTGCCTTCCTTTTGATATAGGACAAAAATCTTTGAGCTGCCTGAAATCTGTTCCCTCCCCTGCTGGCGGGGGAGGGTTAGGGTGGGGGTGGCGCGTTGAATTTCTAACCCCCCCCCCCCCCCCCCCCCCCCCCCCCCCGGGGGGGGGGGGGGGGGGGGGGGGGGGGGGGTGGCGCGTTGAATTTCTAACCCCCACCCCAGCCCTCCCCCTTTCATAGGGGGAGGGGGGAGATAAGTGGTAACATCAAAAATGGTTATTGGTTTTCAGGCTGCCTGAAAATATGCACGAAACAAATTTTTCACAAAAAGGAACACAAAATGACTTTCACCACTTTAAATGGACAAACCGACATTTCTTTGGTTGCCAATAATTTTGGCTTTTGCAGGCTGCCTGTCCATTTTTCGCCCTACGACAGCGATGCCGATTGGGTCATCACAGGCGTGCCTTACGACATCGCCACATCAGGGCGCACAGGCAGCCGTTTTGGGGCGGAAGGCATTCGCCGCGCCTCGGTGAATTTGGCATGGGAAGGCTGCCGTTTCCCTTGGGATTTTGACGTACGCCAACGTTTGAACATCGTGGATTGTGGCGATTTGGTGTACGCTTTTGGCGACAGCCGCGATTTTGTACAAAAATTACAAAGCCATACCGAAAAACTGCTTGCTGCGGGCAAACGCTGCCTGACTTTTGGCGGCGACCATTTCATCACGCTGCCCTTGTTACGCGCCCACGCCAAACATTTCGGCAAACTCGCCCTGCTGCACTTTGACGCACACACCGACACCTACGAAAATGGCAGCGAATTTGACCACGGCACCATGTTCTACACCGCGCCCAAAGAAGGTTTGATTGACCCAGCGCGTTCCATACAAATTGGCATTCGCACCGAATACGACAAAAATTTGCCCTACACCGTATTGCCAGCCCCACAAGTCAATGATGACAGCGTAGAGAATATCATCAATAAAATCAAAGAGACCGTTGGCGATTTGCCCGTGTATTTGACCTTTGACATTGACTGCCTAGACCCAGCCTACGCCCCCGGTACGGGAACGCCTGTTTGTGGCGGTTTAAGCACCGACCGCGTGTTGAAAATCCTGCGCGGTTTGCAAGATGTGAACATTGTGGGCATGGATTTGGTGGAAGTTGCCCCAGCCTATGACCATGCGGACATCACGTCTTTGGCAGGCGCGACTTTGGCTTTGGAAATGCTGTATTTGCAAGGCAGCAAAAAGGCTTAATCAAAACAATGAATAAGTCGTTTAGTTGATTTTTCAGGCTGCCTGTATTTTTCAGGCAGCCTGAAAATCAGTCGCCAAATCCGAAACAGAAACCAAAGAAAAATTTAACTTTCAGGCAGCCTAAAAATTATTTTGCACGAAAAAATATGCCAGACCACGAAATCATCAAACGCCAACACAAATACGCCCTATTGCTGCTGATTGTTAGTGCAATTTGGCTTTATATCGCATGGCTCGCCGATGTATTTCAAATGCCACACCACAAGCATGAAAGATTATCTGACAACATCAGTTTTCAAATTTACCAACATAAAGGGGAGAATGTTTCTTTTTATTTCAATGGCTATCAAGTGTGGTGCAGCCAAAGCCAATCCGCCCATACCAATGTCTGTGAATTAAATAATATCAATAAAATCAATAATATTGATTTTATTGTTGGCGAATTTGAAAATGGCAAAGGACAACTGTTGCCCCACACCTATTTGAAACAGATGATTTACCAAGACGAACAGGGTAACACGCACAATTTTACCGTTTCCGATGAACAAATCGCCAAAAATCAATACGCGCAATTTGCCCAAAGCAAATTCTTGTTGATACTTTGGTGGATAATGACCTATGTAACCATTGCCTTGCGCTTTTTTAATCTTTACCGAGATTACCAAAGCATGATTGCGCTTACTGTTTTCGCTTCGGTTATTTTGATTTTTTATATTATTTCAATTACTTAAATATGATACGCCCAGCCAAAGCCTTCGCCATTTTGGGCGCAACCGCAAGCGGCAAAACCCGACTTGCACTCGCGCTCGCCGAACAATTCCCCTGCGAAATCATCAGCCTAGACAGCGCATTGATTTACCGCGACATGAACATCGGCACCGCCAAACCCAGCCGCGATGAACTGGCTGCCGTACCACACCATCTGATTGATATTGTTACACCTTTACAATCGTACAGCGCGGCGGAATTTTTGAGCGATTGCCTGCGTTTGGTTGATGAAATTGCGGCGCGTGGCAAAATCCCCTTGATTGTGGGCGGCACGATGATGTATTTTCACGCGCTCACGCATGGCTTGAACGATTTACCCGAAGCCAACCCCGAAATTCGCCAAAAATTACAACAAGATAAAGCCAAATACGGTTTATCGTTTTTATACAAACAATTACAAGATTGCGACCCCACCACCGCCGCACGGCTTGAACCTGCCGACAGCCAACGCATAGAACGCGCTTTGGAAGTTTTTCTTTTAACCAACAAGCCGTTGAGCCAACATTTTGCCGAACAAAAATCTGCGCCTGTGTTGGATTTGTTCACGCTGACTTTGCAGCCTGAAAACCGTGCCCAACTGCACACGCAAATTGCCCAACGTTTTGAAATCATGTTGAAAAATGGCTTTTTAGATGAAATGCAATTTTTGCGTGAACGCTATCCTGATTTGCATGAAAATTTGCCGTCCATGCGCTGCGTGGGTTATCGCCAAGCGTGGGATTTTTTAGAAAATCGCGTCAATCATCAGGATTTTGTGGCACAAGGCATTGCCGCCACGCGCCAGCTCGCCAAACGCCAAATCACTTGGTTGCGAAAAACCCACAGCAATTTGATTTTAGACCCTTTTTCACAAACGCTTGATGAGCAAGTGAAATGCACATCGCGTGCTTTGCAAAACTTTTTTTAGGCTGCCTGAAAAGCCAAACAACAAAATTTTTGCCTTCGGCGACTTACTTTTTAAAAAAGTAAGCCAAATGAATTGACACCCAATGGTTGCGGCTTTAAAAAATATTTCAGGCAGCCTGAAAATTGAAATGACTGAAATAAAATAAAAAATTTTGTTGTGCTTTTGATTGTGTCGCGTAACCGCAATGCAGCCTGAACGTATTTTTAACCATAAAAAACAAAATGATGATGAACCATAATCCTGTTTCCCTGCGCCGCCGCTTGTTTGCGCTGGCTTATGAAAGCCTGTTGATTGGCTCGGTTACGCTGCTCACGCTGCTGGTGTTGGGCATGCTGCAAACGTTTATTCAGCAACAAGTGGCTGTTTCGCCAAATGTTTTTATGCCTGTGTACACGCTGGCTTTGTTTGGTGCGTGGTGGTTTTATTTTAAAATGAATTGGTTGCGCGAACAGCAAACTCTGCCCATGCGCGTGTGGAAAATTGGCTTGCAAAGCGTTTCAGGCAGCCGCGCCACTTTGCGTGAACTGCGTTTGCGTTTTGTGTGGGCGTGTGTGTTTTTGGTGTTTGTGCCTTTGGTGGCGTATGCGGCGTTTCGCTTTGGCATGGGCGTGAAACCGCGTTTGGCGATGGGTTTGGCTTTGCTTTGGTGGATTTTGCCGTGGGGTTTTGCCAAATTCAATCCGCGCCAACAATTTTTGTACGATTATTTGGCTGGCACGGAATTGGTGGATTGGCAAGGGAAAAAATAAGAATAGGCAGCCTGAAGGTGGGTTCAGGCTGCCTGAATTTATTTTCGCAGCAAAGCGATGATTTCATCTTTGGCGGCAAGTTCGCGGTCTTTTTGGGCAAGCAGTTCGTTTTTGTGTTGGATAATCAGTTGGAGTTTTTCAATTTCAGAAATCAAATCAGATGATGGTGTGGCATAGAATGAAGTTTGATGATTATTGTCGCCATTTAATTGGATAACCAATCCAGCGTCATTTTTTAATAATTCAGTTACTTTAATGTTCAATATTTGGGCAATTTGTTGCAATCTGTTTAAATTGATTGCACTTTCCCCACGCTCAATTTTTGCATAACCACCAGCCGTGATGTTCAATTTTTCTGCCATATCTTCTTGTGTGAATTGATTTAATTCGCGCATGGTACGGATTTTTTCGTGGGTTTCCATGATTTTGTCCTTACAGTTCAAAAACTGCCTTTTTAGTAACTGGTTTAAATGGTTAACTTAAGTAAAATTATTTAACCGAAACGCTATTTTAAGCGAAGTAAGTAAGAAATCCCACTTTTTTATTTTTGATAAGGAAATATCTATGAAATTAAATCAGTTAGCTGTATTGACCAGCGTTTCTTTATTATTGGCTGCTTGTGCATCTGGTAGTTATCAATGGCACAAAAATGGTGTTTCAGTTCACGATACCAATAACCAAATCAGCAAATGTAAGTATGATATTGATATGGCAAGAGATGTTTCTGCTGAAAAAGCAAAAGCCATGCTGACAAATTGCATGCAAAAAGAAGGTTATCGTTGGGTTTATCGCTAAATCATCATTCAGGCAGCTTAAAAATCGTATTTTAATACTGCCTTTTTTATGGAAGCAATTATGAATAATGTCAAAAAAGGTGTTTTAGGAACAATCGGTGCAGGTTGTTTAGCAGTAGGTGGATTTTTTTGGGATAACGGTGGCAAAGATGTTGCAAAAGATATGACTAAAACCGCCATCAATCATGCTGCACCTGAAATCAAAGCATTGATACCCGAACCTTTAAAAGCAGGTTTGTTAAACAATGAAATCAGCCCCGAAAAAAGTAATGAATTTCAAACGGCTTATGAGCAATGTCATGAACAAACTGCCAACAATCCCAAAATCAATCTATCAGATGTTGTGGCTGTGTATGATGCCAATATTACTTGCTTACTTGTTCAAAAAAATCAAGGCGCAACACTTGATAAAATAGCCGAGAATAATCCTGAATTAAAACAAACATTAGCCGAAATTCGTCAGAAACTTTCTTCAACTTCACCATAATCGGAGACAAATATGAAATTGTTTTTAGCCTTTACAACCATAATGGTTTTAACTGCATGTACTTCAAATGATGTCCCTAAACAAAGTAATCGTACCGAAGTTCAAGCTGAATGCGCGAAACATTATGCCCATATCAGCGATGAATTTTCGCGTGGCAGCAAAATCAAATCTTGTATGCGCAATCGTGGTGCTTTGTAATTGGATTTATTGTAACTCAGGCAGCCTGAAAGGATTTCTCCCTTTTTCAGGCTGCCTTTCAGTACACGACAAAAAAAGTACAATAAAAAAAGAAGTCCGCATCAATTCAGTGGTATCGTATTAATTTTCTCACGACTAATCCAATATGACTGAATTGAGCGAACTCACCCATATCGTAACCAAAACTTTCAAATGGCACAAGAGCCACGTTATTGTTTTTGTGTATTTATTGTGTACCATTGCCATGCGGCAGACCTGTAATTTGAGCAAATTGGCAATGTTTTTCCCTGATGCCAAAGCAACAAACGCCTCTTCCTATCGCCGTATCCAACGGTTTTTTAAGGAAGTTGTTTTTGATTATGACGCGG
>NZ_JQKH01000116.1 GCF_000745955.1 Alysiella crassa DSM 2578
TGGACACAGCACCTGCACCCAAGCCGCCGAATTGGCAAAATTGGCGCAAGTGAAGCGTTTGATTTTAACCCACATCAGCGCAAAATATTCAGGCGATAAGGCATTGAATTTATTGAATGACGCGCAAGCCATTTTTCCAAATACCGAATTGGCGCGGGATTTTTGGGAAATGGAGATTGCACTGTCATAAAGTTTAGGCAACCTTTTGGTACATGACAATTTTAGAACCTGTGTTCGTAAGATTGATGGCTTGATTTTATTGATAATTCTTGCGAATACAAGGCGGCTTTTCATGCCAATATTGAACATATTGGCGTGGAAAGCCAACGCAGTAGGCGCATGAAGTAGCGATAAAAGCAAGCTATTAAGATTATGAACACAGGTTCTTATAGTGGATTCAATTTAAATCAGGACAAGGCGACAGCGACCGCCGTGTACACAATAACCACTTTATCCATCACACCCATTGATTGATTTAAGGCTATAATTCCACACCCACCCACATCATCATTATTTTAGGATTAGGAGCGCACAATGCACACAAAACATCGCTATGCCTTGCCGATGGGCGAAGTATTGCACAATGTTTACCGTATTCAACAGGTATTGGGTGCGGGTGCATTCGGGATTACTTATTTGGTGGAACACATTAATTTGCACTCGCCATCGGTGATTAAAGAATATTTCCCCGAATTTGCCATACGCCAAGATGGACAAGTCCAGCCGCCCAACGCCGACCACGCCGAATTGTTTAATCGGGGCTTAAGCCGCTTTTTTCAGGAAGCGCAAACCTTAAACAAACTCAATCACCCAAATATTGTCAAAGTCAGCGATTTATTTAAAGAAAATGGCACGGCATATTTTGTTATGCCCTATATGGGCAGTCGCACCTTGTTAAATTGGATTGAAAGCCACTCCACGCCCAGTGTGGCGGATTTGGAAACCGTGTTTTTGCCCATATTAGACGGTTTACATTATATTCATGAACGCAATTTGCTCCACCGCGACATCAAACCCGCCAATATTTTATTGCAAGAAGACAATACGCCCGTGCTGATTGATTTTGGCTCGGCGCGATTTGTGCTGGATTCTGCCAGCCCAATGACGCGCACACTCACGCCCAATTTTGCCCCCATTGAACAATATGGACATAAATCGGAACAATATACCCCTGCTTTAGATATTTACAGTTTTGCCGCGTGTTTGTATCAAGCCATCACGCGCAGCCTGCCCGAAGCCGCCCCCGACCGCATTCCACACGATACGCAAATGAAATTGGCAGACAATGCCGCCTATCGCCAGCTTTATCCTGTGAACTGGTTGGCGGCGATAGATAAAGGTTTGAATGTGTATGCGAATGAGCGTTTTCAGGCTGCCTTGTCTATGAAAGAAGCGTTTGTGAATCCGCACACGGTGTCGTCTCCCCTACCCTTGTACACCACCGTGATGGACGCGCCCGAAACCACGCAAATGCCCCCACAACCCCACACCACCGAATACACACCCCCACCCAGCCAACCCAAACCCACCCCAAAATCCAAACCCGAACCCAAAATCAAACCCACCGCCCAAACCAAATCTTCAGGCAGCCTGAAAAAATTATTTGGGCGCGTGGTGATGTTGGGGATTTTTGGGGCGGTGGGATTGGGTGCGTATCCTTTTGTGAAAACTTGGCTATCCAAACCGCCTGTTGATAAGCCGTATCGTAGCACAGTAGAATTAACATTGGGCAAACGCAAAGTGCAATACACAGGCTGGTTGCTCAACGGCGTGGCGGAAGACAACACAGGCACCGCACAATTAAAATTTGATGACGGCACAACTTGCACCGTAGGCATGAGCAACAATAAACGTCATGGCACAGGCACTTGCGTTTACCCCAAAGGCAGCGTGTACGAAGGCGCGTGGAAAGACGACATGAAACACGGTTACGGCAAATACACGCCCACCAAAGCATCGCCGATTTTGACTTATGAAGGCGGTTTCGTGCAGGGCAAATTCAGCGGCAAAGGCATGATGAAATACAAAAATGGCGCGGTATTTGTCGGCGAATTCGCCAAAGACAATATTAAAACCAATGGCAAAGGCGAAATGACAGGCATGCTCGGCATGAATGCACGTTGCGAAGGCACGTTTACCTCCACCTACGCCAATTGCCAATTTAAACAAGGCAATTCCGTCATCAAATTCAAAGGCGAACACAAAAACGGCTTATGGCACGGCAAAGGCGAATTAATCACGCTGGACAACAACACCCAAACCGACCACTATCGCGGCGTATTCCGCAACGGCGACATGGTGAAAGTAAACAAACCCGCCCCCGAGCCTAGCGAAACAGATACACCGCCAGAAACCATTGAAGAAGTGCCAGCCGACACCCCACCCCCTGCCGAGCCACCCGTTCAGCAAAACAACAAAGACAATGTAAACAATTTGTTTTAACCCATTTTCAGGCTGCCTTTCCAATACACCAACACACTCATGTAGGGTGCGCCGTGCGCACCAAATCACTTGAATCATTCAAATTATGATGGCGAATTTGGTGCGCACAGCGCACCCTACTGTGATTTTTGTCGCGTACCAAAGGCAGCCTGAAAATATTCACTAGGAAAATCATATGAATATTCGCATTGGACAAGGCTACGATGTCCATCAACTCGTAGAAAATCGCCCCCTGATTTTGGGCGGCGTAACCATTCCCTTTGACAAAGGTCTGCTGGGTCATTCAGACGCAGACGCTTTGTTGCACGCCATCACGGACGCATTGCTCGGCGCAGCAGGTTTGGGCGACATCGGCACGCATTTCCCCGACACCGCCGCCGAATTCAAAGACGCCGACAGCCGCGTTTTGCTGCGCAATGCCTATGCCGAAGTGCAAAAATTAGGCTGGAAAATCATTAATTTAGACAGCACCATCATCGCCCAACAACCCAAATTAAAACCCCATATTCCTGCCATGCGCCAAAATTTGGCGGCGGATTTGGGGCTGCCTGAAAATTGTATCAACATCAAAGGCAAAACCAATGAAAAACTGGGTTATTTAGGGCGCATGGAAGGGATTGAAGCGCAAGCCGTTGTCTTATTAATTCAAAAATAAAATCAGGCAGCCTGAAACACATTTCAGGCTGCCTAATCTTTTTAAAATCAATTTAAATCAATACATTACCAAAAAAACGGATGGCGATAAAACCCACGTCGCCCCCACAACCAATCATCATCGTACCAATCGCGCATTTGCCGCAAACGCTGCTGCGAAATATAGTTTTGCCACGCCATTTTGTAGCACGCCTGAAACATTGGTTCGGAAACTTTATCAATGTATTTCAATTGAAAGGCTTTTTTATCTGCTTCCGTCCAATTAATTGGCTGATTAAATTGCTGACGCATCAATTCCGCCGTGTCTTTGTCGCATTGACTGGCTAGGCTAACTTGCAGATTTTGTTCGTATAATTTTTGCTTATGCGCCTGTTCCGCTTTTTGCTCGGGCGTGAGCGCACAGGCAGACAGCAGCACAGTCAAACTCAATAAAACCAAATGGGTTTTCATCATTCACTCCTATTCATTGAACCAATATTGCAAAGCAATTAAAGTTTTGCCATCACAAATCTCGCCATTTTCCACAGCAGCCCGCGCCTGCTCACGGTTCAACAATACCGTTTCCACAAACTCATCTTGGTCGGGCGACAAAGTGCTGTTTGGGCGAATATTTACCGCGCGATACAAATGAATCACTTCATCACAAAATCCAGGTGCAGTATAAAATTTCAAAATATATTCAACACGTTCCGCCACATAAGGCGTTTCTTCCGCCAATTCACGCAAGGCGCATTCGGCAGGGTCTTCGCCCGCGTCCAACTTGCCCGCAGGCACTTCCAGCAAAGCGCGTCCCGCCGCATAACGCCATTGGCGCACCAGCACCACGCGTTCATCATCAGTAACCGCCAACACGCAAGTCGCCCCAGAATGGCGCACCACCACGCGTTGCGTTTGATTGCCATTGGGCAGCAAAATTTGATCTTGGTGGATATTTAAAAAACTTCCTTCAAACAATGTGTTACTGCTGATTTGTTTTTCTTCCAAATTCATGGGATTCCTTTCATGATATTGAATTAATGGGCAAAACCTGTTTTCAGGCAGCCTGAAATATTCATCACAGCAAATGCTTAAACATCCACGCCACATAACGCTCAACCCCTTGTTCTACCGTAAAAAATTCATCGCTATAACCTGCTTGGCGCAATTGCGTAATGTCTGCTTGCGTGAAACTTTGGTATTTGCCCACCAACGCGTCTGGAAAATCAATATAACGGATAAGTCCTTGTTCTACCAATTCATTTAAAGATAATTTGGGCAAACCTTCCGCCGCACGACACGCATTCACCGTTGCCGCCGCCAAATCATTAAATGGCTGGCTGCGCCCCGTACCCAAATTGAAAATCCCTGATTTATCAGGATTATCCAAGAAATACAAATTCACTTTCACCACGTCTTCCACGCTGACAAAATCGCGGCTGTGTTCCCCCTTGCCAAATTGTTCATACTCGCCAAACAAATTAACAAAACCCTGTTCACGATACTGATTAAAATGATGATAAGCCACTGAAGCCATTCGTGCTTTATGCTGTTCACGCATACCATACACATTGAAATAACGGAAACCCACCACCTGCGCCGTCAAGCCCTGTTTCATGCGTTGGCGCAACACTTGGTCAAACAAAAATTTGGAATAGCCATACACATTAAGTGGCTGTTCCAATTCACGTTCTTCGCGGAATACATCGCCCTTGCCATACACCGCCGCGCTGGACGCATATAAAAACGGAATGCGCTCATATTGACACCAATCCAACAAATCCAAAGTATACTGATAGTTGTTGTCCATCATATACTTACCGTCATGATTCATCGTGTCGCTGCACGCACCTTCGTGGAACACGGCGCGAATATCGTCATACGGAAACTGATGTTCACGGATTTGGCGGATAAATTCGTGTTTATCCAAATAATGCGCGATTTCGCAATCGGCTAAATTTTTGAATTTATTTCCATTTGTTAAATTATCCACCGCCACAATATCGCTTATGCCGCGCTCATTCAAGGCTTTTACAATATTGCTGCCAATAAATCCAGCCGCGCCTGTTACAATGATTGTCATATTTTTTCCTTATTAAAATAATCAATTAGCTTTCAGGCTGCCTTTCAGTACACGACAAAAAATGAAATACTGCCTGAAATCGTTGAGATACAGCAATCTAACCCCCTCTCCTTTGGGAGAGGGAAAAATCGTGGTACATTGAAAGTTTTACCCTCTCCCTAACCCTCTCCCACAGGAGAGGGAACAGATGAGTGGTAAACAAAAATTTGTAGGATAATGAAAGGCTGCCTGAAAACCAACCCACTTATTCCGTTTGCACAAAACTTTGTTGCAATAAATCCATCAATTGCTGTTCAGGCAGCGTGTTGTCCAAACGCACACTCAACCAATGCGTTTTATTCATGTGATACGCAGGCGCGAAACCGTGTTGCCCGCGCAATTCAGCCACCCATTCAGGCGGCAATTTTACATTCATAATCTGAATATTAGC
>NZ_JQKH01000117.1 GCF_000745955.1 Alysiella crassa DSM 2578
TTGCGCTTCAATTTGCTTTTCGGCGGCGGCTAATTCCGTTTGCGTGTCGTCTAATTGCGCTGAAATGGCTTGCACAACAGGGCTGTAACGCTGATAACTCGCCCATTCACCCAATAAATAACCCACAATCAAACCGCCACCGCCATAAAGTAAAATATTAGAAATCATCGTATTAGCCCTTTTTATCAGGTAACAGGCGGCGAATTTGGGGGTTTACCGCTTGGCGGCGCGGCTTCACAAAACGGCGGCGCGGCGGCTGCCTGAATTGGCGAAACAAAAACACGCCCAAAACAATCAGCATTTCTACATTTAAAATCAATAAAGTAAGCAAAAAGTAATTCATGCTGTGGCACTCCTTGTTACGCGGCGGCGAATGGTTTTTTTCGGTGGCTCTGCCATTGTGATAGGGTTGTCGTCTTGGTCGGGGTCGGTTTGGTCGGTGTCCATCACGGTGATTTGTGGTGGCGGCTGGTGGGTTTCAGGCTGCCTGAATGCGTTTTGTGGCGTTACCAGCGTTTCCACCACATCGCCAAAATCACGCGTTTCCAATTTGCGCGTGGGTTGGCTGGTGTCAATGCCCACCTTAACGGCGCGATACAAGCCGTTTTCCAACATAAAAAATCCTGTGTTTTTAATGCGTTCTCTCATGTGGGCTTCGTGCTTCCATTGTCCGATGGTTTGCCCTAACAGGTAAATCAACACCGCCAATAAAAATAGGGCTAATCCGATGGCATAGAACATCATGATGGGTTCTCCTGTGATAAGGTTTGGTTTTGTTTAATGCGGTTTAATTCGTCTAATCCATCAAAACCTTGCGTTTCAGGCTGCCAAATTTGCACTTTCAGCCCCTGTTTCAGGGCGCGTGTTGCCAAATCATGCGCGGCTTGAAAGCCAATAGGGCGCGGTGTGTCGTGGTCTGCCACAATCAGCAAGCTGTTTACGCCATCGGGCAGATGAAACGCCGCCAAATTGCCAGCATTCAGACACGCCCATGTGGGCAGGGCAAACAGTTCACGCGCGGCAAAAGCGGTTTCCATGCCCTCACACACCAGCAAACACCCTGTTTTATCCAATGGGTCAAGCGGTACGGCACACCCTTTCAGGCTGCCTGAATAGCGGCGTTGCATTTTTTTATTGGGCAATGGCTCACCTGTTTCGGGGTGGACAATGGCTAATTTGCGCGGCTGGTTTGGGTGTAAATAGGTGGTGTGCAAGCCTTGTAATTCGCCGTTGGTGTCCACGATTGCGCCAATCATTGCGCCAAATTCGCCTAATTTAATGGGTTTGCCGTTATTGTCTTGTGTCCAGTAGGGCAAGGCGGCGTGATGGCGTACATGGGTAAACTCTGTGTCTGTGATTGCGCTGGTGTCCAGTCCACGCGCTGCCAAGTAAGCAAGGGTTTGGCTGCCTGAAAGCGACTGGGTTTCATGCCAAATGCGCTGGAGTTTGGGCAATTGGTCGGTTTCAGGTTCGGGAGTTGATGGTGTTGGTGTGGGGCGCGTGTGGTGGTGGGTTTGGGGGCTGGTGTCCATGCCCAAAATCCGCGCTACAGTTTGGGCGGCGGTGGGGAAATCGCATTGCTGCCACGCCATGACAAAGGCGAAACCGTCTCCACTTCCGCATTGATTGCAATAATATGTGCCGAAACCTTGTTTATTATCAAAGCGAAAGCGGTCTTTACCGCCACAAATGGGGCAGGGTTGATGTTTGTCTTTCAGGCAGCCTGATGGAATGCCGATACAGCTTAAAATGTGTTGCCAATTGCCACAGGCGGCGTGTTTCAGGTCGGCAAATTCGTAAGGATATTTCATGGTTAAAATCCTTTAAATTAAGTAAATCAAATATTTGTATTTTCCATAAGGTTGTGAAAAACCGCCCTTGCTGATACAACACCAGCAAAGGGAATCGGGCTAACTGCCCTTTTTTATGGACTCTAAAAAATGATTGAATAGGGGGTTAAGATTTTTCGGCGGCGGCGGCTAATTCGCTTGCCAACAGCGTGAAATAGGGCAGCAATTCGCCCATCATTGCGCCATAATCTGCCAAAAGTGCTGGTGTGATGAAATGGTTGTTTTCGGGCGATTGCAGGGCGCAAAGGGCGTTAAAGCCATCGCCTAATGTGTTGGCGGTGGTTTCCAAGCATGATTGCAGATAGCTTGCGGCGCGTGGGTGCAGTTTGGTATTGTGTCCATGAAGTGCCAATAAATGCGCGTTTTGCAGCAAGCCCAGCAAACCTGAATAACCATGTGTGTTTAATTCGGTGCAAATGGTGGGCGTGGGCTGATTGGGCAGTAAGGTATTGGGCGCAATCATGATGTTGATGGTGGATTGAATATCGGGGCTGTGGCATTGCGCTGTGTGGGGAATGCCATTGATGATAATGGTGGGGGTTGATGGTTGAGTTTGCATTTGGAATGCTCCTTACTAAATTTGAGAATTGAGAAAGCCCAAAATGGGGGCGGTGTTCTCTCTGGTAGTAAGTCCAGCCTGCGCCTTACGGTTGGCAGACACCGCCATAAACTTTGTGATAGGCGTGTGAAATGTGTAGATACACTTCAGGCAGCCTGAAAGAATAAGGCGATAAAAAACAGCGTTTCAACCATGCTGTTAATGGTCTTACTAATTTGAGAGAGAACCCAAAATATAGCTTCAATTCTCGTTAGGTTCAATGGGTATTTTTCGGGGTGTGCCGAAAAAGTTTGTTTTATCAGTATATTTTTATGGCAAGTGTTGCTTTATTGCTTCTCGTATTTGAGAAGCTCCATTTATTTAGAGGGCTTTTCGCTTGATACACTTATCAAGTGAAACCTGAATACTCAAAATTGAGTAAGCCTTTTCAAGCTCCTGATATTCCAGTAGCTGCTTTTCAGGCTGCCTGAATTTTGTTACTATGCCCCTTGCGCGATTTGGTTCGTTATCAGAATGGCTGAATTTTGTGGCAATTACGCGCGGGCGCGCGAGAGTGTCCAAGAACACCTACAATTGAGTATCTTTGAATACCCAAAAGGGGCATTGTGTTTGTTGCATAATGCCCCTTTTTCTATCCGCTCCACACCAGCCGTGATAGCAAAATGGTAGAAAAACGGTAGCAAATTGGGCAGGTTTATAATTGCCATGCAACAGCTATTCTGTGTCAATCAACATTATTTTATTGAAATAATATGCTGATTAACCGTTTTTGGTTTGCAATTCATGCCAATGATTGCGCTGGTGTGCCATCGCCCTACCCTACTGAAAAGGGGGCTATGTTGCCCTTTTGGGCTTTTTTGGAGTGGTAAAAAAGCGGTAGGGTGGGGGAGTGGTCTTTCAGGCTGCCTGAATGGAGTGGTGTCCTAATAACGCATTACCGTATTGCTGCATAAATGCTTGCGCTTGTTCTTTGGCAGCGTGATAGGCTGCCTTGTCGTTACCGCCGTTTGCTAGGGTTTTATTAATGGCAGTCTGTTCAATTTCCGCAAGCGTTTCTAATACTTGCTTTTGCTTTCTGTTCAATGTAGCGCGACTGTCTTTGGGAATGCCAAGCAATTTGTTATTGAGCCGCTCTAAATTGACGTGATGGGCAAATGGTGGTGCATTGCTGCCACGCTGTAAGGCGATTGCTTGCATTTGTCCGATTGTGGCGTGTAACTTCTTATGGCTCTCTAAATAGCCGTGTTGTGCTTCAATCAAGTTTCGGGCGGCGGCAAATGCTTTAACCAGTAACAGTTTTGCTTTCACGGCTTGCGGTGTATTGCGCGATAGGGTTACTGCGAAAAAGGCTTGATTTTCGTTTAACAGCGCGTATGTTTCAGGTCTGCCACCTTTGCTGCCTTTTTGAGGTTTCCCGATTTCAAATCGGAAAACCCCTAATTCACTTAACGCCGATTCATGCTCGCTGATATTTTTGATGAAGCTCTCGTGTTGAATGCCTAGCATTTCTGCCATTTGGCGGCTATCAATCAGGCTATCCAATTCACGGTTAAATTGAATGGTTACGCCGTTTTCTGTAATTGGTTTCATGATTCTGCTCCTTTGGTTTGGTCGGCTAACCATGCTCTGATTTCGCTGGCAACATAAAATTTAGCGCGTGTGCCTGTGATTTGGCGGCTTTTGGGGAATAATCCTTGAGCTTCAAGGCGGCGGATTTGGCTGCCTGAAAGCCGTGTAATGCCTTTGCGGTTACGCGCTGCGCTGGTTTCCAATTCGGCAATGGTTAATTGGGCGTGGTCGGGCAGGGTGTCAATGTTGATGATGGTTTGCATAATGTTTGCCTTTCGTTTGGTTGGTGCGCTGTGTTGCGCTGGTGTTTCGGAATGGCAAAATTATTTCATTAAGTTTTATATAGAAAAATACCCTATACACGCATAGGGTATGGATTATGCGTGTATAGGGTATGGATTATGCGCGTATAGGGTAGAGCTAATAGTTACTCGCCTTGTAACCATTTACGCAAAGTTTTTTGAGAGACGAAATATTTTTTTGCATATCTTTCAGCAAATTCATTACGGCTAATTTGGTTTGCTGTATGCTCTGTTTTAAAGTCTTGAATGGCTTGGTCTTTCATTTGCCTAGTTTTTTCATGCCTAATGTCTGCTGCTCTACTGTACCGTTCTTTATTTTCTCTCAATAAACTTAAATAAAGTCTATGATTACATACAGCATAATAGGCATATTCTTCAAGAGCCATATCCACAGACTGGGCTTGTTCTAATAGGTTTCTCATTTCTTCATCTGAAACCTGAATAATAATTTCAGGCATGATTTTAAATCCCTTTAAATCCAATCCCTTGAATAAAAGGAAACCACACCAGCAAGGCAAGGGATTAGAAACCTTGTTTTCGACCTTTGGTAGCTAATCAAGGGGCTAGGTGTGGTTTGTAGCTGGTGTTTTAGGCAGCCTGAAAACTTATTCCTTGCCCCAATCCACATCATCACGCGCAGTTGCATTGCGTGGCTCTATAGGCAAATCAACGTCTGCCACTTCAGGGGCGGCTTGTGCATACCATTGAGCGAGCGTTTGGGGTTGGTGTTTGGTTTGGGCTTTATCAGCCAACTGATTAAATTGATGGTTATTCATCATGTATAGGGTACTTTCTTATGGTTTTCAGGCAGCCTTTCAGTACACGACAAAAAAAGTACAATAAAAAAAGAAGTCCGCATCAATTCAGTGGTATCGTATTAATTTTCTCACGACTAATCCAATATGACTGAATTGAGCGAACT
>NZ_JQKH01000118.1 GCF_000745955.1 Alysiella crassa DSM 2578
CCCATAATCAATTTGGCAACCGCGTCGTAATCAAACACAACTTCCTTAAAAAACCGTTGGATACGGCGATAGGAAGAGGCGTTTGTTGCTTTGGCATCAGGGAAAAACATTGCCAATTTGCTCAAATTACAGGTCTGCCGCATGGCAATGGTACACAATAAATACACAAAAACAATAACGTGGCTCTTGTGCCATTTGAAAGTTTTGGTTACGATATGGGTAAGTTCGCTCAATTCAGTCATATTGGATTAGTCGTGAGAAAATTAATACGATACCACTGAATTGATGCGGACTTCTTTTTTTATTGTACTTTTTTTGTCGTGTACTGAAAGGCAGCCTGAAAAAATAAACCCAAAAGAGACAATTATGAAACCTTCACTCACCCTTGTATGATACGGGATTAAAATACGGCAAATAGAAAACCCTGTTTGCATGACCAAACAGGGTTTGGGGAAAGCAAAACAGAGTTGGACGCACCCTACATTTTGGGTGTTTGTAAAAATTGTCGTGTACTGAAAGGCAGCCTGAAAGCCAATTTTTCCAGCAAAAATGTTAAAATACCCAGTTTTCAATTTTTCAGGCAGCCTGAACCATGTCCAAATACACCCCCATTCAAAACAACGACTTCATTCGCATTCGCGGTGCGCGCACCCACAATCTCAAAAACATTGATTTGGACATTCCCCGTCATCAACTGGTTGTGATTACAGGGCTTTCGGGTTCGGGCAAATCCAGCTTGGCGTTTGACACGCTCTATGCCGAAGGGCAACGCCGCTATGTGGAAAGCCTGTCGGCTTACGCGCGTCAATTTTTGCAGATGATGGACAAACCCGATGTGGATTTGATTGAAGGCTTGTCGCCTGCCATTTCCATTGAACAAAAATCCACCAGCCACAATCCGCGTTCCACCGTTGGCACGGTTACGGAAATCCATGATTATTTGCGCCTTTTGTATGCGCGTATCGGCACGCCCCATTGCCCCGAACACGGCTTGCCGCTTGCCAGCCAAACCGTTTCACAAATGGTTGATTTTGTTTTGCAATTACCCGAAGACACGCGCATGATGATACTCGCCCCAGCCGTGCGCGGACGCAAAGGCGAATTTGTGGATTTGTTTGCCGATTTGCAAGCGCAAGGTTTCGCGCGTGTGCGCGTTGATGGCGAAGTGTACACGCTGGACGAAGTGCCAAAACTCGCCAAAACCCACAAGCACGATATTGATGTTGTGATTGACCGCATTAAAGTCAAACCCGATTTGCAACAACGACTTGCCGAAAGTTTTGAAACAGCCTTGCGACACGGCGGCGACCGCGCCATCGCCCTAGAAATGGATACCAATCAAGAACATTGGTTTTCCGCGCAATTTGCTTGCCCCATGTGTTCGTACAGCCTGCCTGAATTGGAACCGCGCTTGTTTTCGTTCAACAATCCAGTGGGCGCGTGTCCGAGTTGCGATGGCTTGGGCAGCAACGATTTTTTTGACCCCAACCGCGTGGTTGCCCACCCCGAATTGTCGCTGGCGGCTGGCGCGATTGAGGGCTGGGACAAACGCAATCAATTTTATTTTCAAATGATACAATCACTTGCCCACCATTATGGTTTTGACGTGGACGAACAATGGTGCAGGCTGCCTGAAAACGTCCAAAAAATCATTTTGCACGGTTCTGGCAAAGAAGTGATTAACTTCAAATATTTATCCGAAAAAGGCGGCACATTTGAACGCCCCCACGCCTTTGAAGGCATTTTGCCCAATTTGGAACGCCGCTACCGCGAAACCGACTCCGAAACCATACGCGACAAATTGCGCGAATACCAAAGCCACCGCGCCTGTCCGAGCTGTGGTGGCGCGCGTTTGCGAAAAGAGGCGCGATACGTTTTGGTGGGCGACACCGCCTTGCACGATTTGTCCGCCTTGCCCTTAAATCAAACACTTGAATTTTTTGAAAATTTGAAACTGGACGGCAACAAAGCCCAAATTGCCGACAAAATCCTCAAAGAAATCACCGAACGCTTGGGCTTTTTGATTAACGTGGGCTTGGATTATTTGAATTTAAGCCGTTCAGCCGAAACGCTTTCAGGTGGCGAGGCGCAACGCATACGCTTGGCAAGCCAAATCGGTAGCGGCTTAACAGGCGTGATGTATGTGTTGGACGAACCTTCAATCGGCTTGCACCAGCGCGACAACGACCGATTATTGATGACCCTGAAACGCTTGCGCGATTTGGGCAACAGCGTGATTGTGGTGGAACACGATGAAGACGCAATCCGCCATGCCGATTTTGTCGTGGACATGGGCGTGGGCGCAGGCGAACATGGCGGTCGCGTACTCATTGCCGACACGCCCGATAAAGTCGCCCAATGCGAACATTCGGTTACAGGACAATATTTGAGCGGCAGAAAACAAATCAGGCTGCCTGAAAAACGCACGCCCGTTAATCCCGACAAAATGCTGGTTTTAACAGGGGCGCGTGGCAACAATCTCAAAAACGTTACCCTAGAATTGCCTTTGGGATTAATCACTTGCGTAACAGGCGTTTCAGGCAGCGGCAAATCCACGCTGATTAACGACACCCTTGCCAAAATCGCCGCACGCGAACTCAACCGCGCCCACGAAGAACCCGCCCCCTACGATGAAATTCACGGCTTGGAATATTTGGACAAAGTCATCAACGTAGACCAATCGCCCATTGGACGCACACCGCGTTCCAATCCAGCCACTTACACAGGCTTGTTCACGCCCATACGCGAATTGTTTGCAGGCGTGCCATTGGCGCGAGAACGCGGTTACAGCGTAGGCAGATTTTCATTCAATGTCAAAGGCGGACGTTGCGAAGCCTGTCAAGGTGATGGCGTGATTAAAGTGGAAATGCACTTTTTGCCAGACGTGTATGTGCCATGCGAAGTGTGCCACGGCAAACGCTACAACCGCGAAACGCTGGAAGTGCGCTACAAAGGCAAAAACATCAGCGAAGTCTTGGACTTAACCGTAGAAGAGGCGCGTGAATTTTTTGATGCCGTGCCGACCGTATCGCGCAAATTGCAAACGCTGATGGACGTGGGTTTGGGCTACATTCGTTTGGGGCAATCCGCCACGACTTTGTCGGGCGGCGAGGCACAGCGCGTGAAATTGGCATTGGAATTGTCCAAACGCGACACAGGGCGCACTTTGTATATTTTGGACGAACCGACCACAGGTTTGCATTTTGCCGACATCGCCTTATTGCTGGAAGTGATTCAAAGATTGAAGGGCAAAGGCAATTCTATTGTGATTATTGAGCATAATTTAGATGTGATTAAAACGGCGGATTGGATTGTGGATTTGGGGCTGGAAGGTGGGGCTGGCGGTGGAACGATTTTGGTTTCAGGCAGCCCTGAAATGGTGGCGAAGCATAAGAAAAGCCATACGGCGAAGTATTTGAAGATGGTTTTGAAATAAAGGGTTTCAGGCTGCCTGAAAGTTTTTCTTATGGCAGCCTGAATTCTTTCAACTTTTTGTAACAGTATAACTCCAAAAAACCATAGAAAATAAAATTCCAAGCAATAAATACACTACAATTAAAAGTATCATAATAAATACAACAAAATCCAATATATCAATATTATTAGATGGGCGTATTAATAATAAAAAAACTAATGGAATAAACAATAAGAAAGAAGTTAAAATAAATGAAAATATTGTATTTTTAATAACTTTATTTGCTTTATAATACTTGGTTACACTTTTATTACATTTGAAAGGTATTTCTTCTTGAAATATGTCATTAATTTTAGAAAAATTAATGCCTTGTATAATAAACACAAAAAACGCCATTAAAATTGACATGCCAGCTAGAACATTACTTAAATTATTTGTAAGATTGGATACAAGTGTTTTAAACTCAAAATCAAATAATTTAAAATAAATTAGAACTTGAGGAATTAAATAGCTAAAAAATACAATTAAAATTACGGTTAAATGAAATTTTAAAAATGAAAACCTGTATAGATGAAGCAAATATGTAATAAATACTTTAAAGCTCATTTGCTTTATTCCTTAATTTATAACAGAAATCAGATAATGGAATCCTATCCAAGTCTGCTGCGTCATTAAATACAATATCAATCTCTACTAAAAGTTGCACTTTATCTGTAACTAATATAGTATTCCCTTGCTCATCAAAACCACGCATCGTTAATTTGGTATTAGGAATTTTGTATTCATCTATAACTTGTTGAAAATTTCTGCCTTTTAGTAAACGGGTAGGAGTTGCATATTCCATTTGAACAATTGTTTTATCGGGTTCTTTATCAAATTGTAGATTCTGTAGAGTTGATGGGACAGCATTAGGATTTACCCAATCATGGTGCCAATTTTTATGAACTTCTAAATTAATTTTGGTAATGCTATCTAACTTTTCAATATCTACATCATATTGAATAATATCAGTATAGGAGAAATATTGGCGTAATATCTTATCCAAATCACTGCCACTAATGGTATAAAAAATTCTTCTTGTTGATTTATCGATAAACACATAGCGCAATTCCACTAAACGTTTACCTTCATGTGAAAGAATAAAATTATCTGCTGAATCTAAAGAATTATCTGTTTTTTGCACGCCTTTTGTTTTTGTTTTGGTTTCTTTGAGAATTTTTAGGCAGAAAAAATCATCAATTTCATCAAAAAGATATAGGGATTTGTCAAATTCATTTTCATTACGTTGAATTGGTTGAAAGAAACTTGCTACTTTGAAATCCATTTGCTAAATCTCCATTATCAAAATGAACAATTATTTTAATCTTGAATTTGATTCCTGTAAAATTATAAGCAAGCGTAGGGTGGGCAACTTGTTGCCCACGCGGTTTGATAATGCACCACAAATCTATGTTTGGTGATGTCCTGAAAAGTGTGCTGATTTAAACTTGTTTAGGATTATTCATCGCCCAAAAACCAATATTAAATGCTTTAATATGGTAAAACAATGTCTTAGAAAAACAGCAACTGCGCCGTATTGCTCTACTTAATCGATGACGAATACGACAATTATTTCCTTCAATCGCTTTGGTATGTTGTTTACCAATCCATTGGTCATCTGCGTCAGAAAATGCGTTTACAAAAGCATCCCACTCATCGCTAGCAATACGGTCGTAAGTAACTTTCAGTTCTTT
>NZ_JQKH01000119.1 GCF_000745955.1 Alysiella crassa DSM 2578
AATTTGGCAACCGCGTCATAATCAAACACAACTTCCTTAAAAAACCGTTGGATACGGCGATAGGAAGAGGCGTTTGTTGCTTTGGCATCAGGGAAAAACATTGCCAATTTGCTCAAATTACAGGTCTGCCGCATGGCAATGGTACACAATAAATACACAAAAACAATAACGTGGCTCTTGTGCCATTTGAAAGTTTTGGTTACGATATGGGTGAGTTCGCTCAATTCAGTCATATTGGATTAGTCGTGAGAAAATTAATACGATACCACTGAATTGATGCGGACTTCTTTTTTTATTGTACTTTTTTTGTCGTGTACTGAAAGGCAGCCTGAAAATCCACGCCCCAAGCCTTGCCCCCATCCCATTTTTCCACCAAAAAATCAATGACCGCTTGCACGCTCACAGGGCGGTAGGTACTTTGCGGCGTCAAAATGGCAAGCACAATCTCCTCATTGCCACTGGCAATCGGGATGTGGGGCAAAATCGGCACAAGTTTGCCTGTTTTGACTTCATCAGCCACCGCCCAATCAGGCATCATCACAATGCCCGCACCATCCATTGCCATTTGAATCAAACTGTCCGCATTGTTGCTGACCATTTTCTCTCCAATTTCAAGTATTTGATTTGTATTTAAATTTTTAAAACGCAACACGCCCAATTCCCCACGATAAAAAAGCCCCTGATGTATCGCAAGCTCATTAGGCGTTTGGGGCGTACCGTTTTTTGCCAAATAAGCAGGCGAGGCAAGCAAAAAATGGCGTTGGCGAGCAATGATTTTTTGCTTTAAATTGCTGTCCATCGGCACGGCAACTCTGACAATAATGTCCGCCTTTTCCCCATAAGGGTCAATAAAATCATCGGTTTGGGTAAGGTGGATTTGCAATTTGGGATAACGCTTGGCAAGCTCGCCCAAATGCGGTGTGATGTGTTTTTGCCCAAAAAATACAGGGGCATTGATGGCGATGATGCCGTTTGGTTCTGTGTTTTTTTGATGTAGGGTTTGATTGAGTGTGTCAAATTGGCTCAATATCACTTGGGCGTGTTCACGAAAAACATCGCCAGCCTGCGTCAAACTCATCGCACGGGTGTTTCGGTAAAACAGCGTTTGCCCAAAATCGTCTTCAAGCTGTTTGATTTGCCGAGAAATGACCGAACTTGCCACATCGTACTGACGAGCAACTTCGGAAAAATTCTTTTCTTTGGCAACGGCTAAAAAGAGTTCTAGGGCGTAAAAGGTGGTGTTTTTGGGGTTCATTTGTGCGGATTTGGTAAAAGTGCTTTGTGATTGGTGCTATTTTAGCAAATTTAGAATGCAATTAAAATACACCATCTTTTCATCACACGAGCATTTTTTATGAACAATCGCATTTGCCAAATTTTAAATATGGTTGAAGGTGTTGTGATTTTTAAAATATTTTTAAATAATCATTTAAAATCAATATATTAAAATTTATTTTCATACTTACTTTTTTGTAAGTACTTCCAAATATAAATTAAGGGCGTATGATGCACCACATCAAATCAATCTTTTAACCTTTTGAAATTTTTTATGAAAAAATTATTACTTGCCACACTTTTGCTGAGTGCCAATTTTGCCCACGCCCTAGAAATCAAAACCTATTCTGCCGATGAAAACAGCTTTTCGGTGCAGTCCACTTTGGTGCTTGGCGAAAAAGAAGCGGTCTTGATTGACGCTGGTTTTACCCGTGCCGATGCCTTGCGTATTGCGGGCAATATTTTGGACAGCCAAAAAGAATTGACCACGATTTTGGTAAGCAATGCCGACCCTGATTATTATTTTGGCGTGGCAACCTTAAAAGAAATTTTCCCCAATGCCAAAGTGGTAACAACCCCTGCCGTATTGGAAAAAATCAACGCCAAAGTAGAAGGCAAAGTCAATTATTGGTCGCCAAAAATGGGGAATAATGCCCCAAAAGCGGTGGTATTGCCTGAAAAATTAGACAGCAATACTTTAACTTTGGACGGGCAAAACATTGAAATTCGTGGTACGACAGGCATTTTGGCACATCGCCCTTATGTGTGGATTCCATCTTTAAAAACCATTACAGGCAATGTGTCGGTATTTGGCAATATGCACCTTTGGACGGCGGACGCACAAACAAAAGCCGAACGCCAAGCGTGGATTGCCCAACTTGACGAAATGGCAAGCCTACAACCCAAAGTTGTGATTGCAGGACACGCCACGCCCAATACCAAAATGACCGTTGATTTATTAAAAGCCAATAAAGCCTATTTGAAAAAATATGAACAAGTTTTGGCAAGCAGTCAAAATAGCGGACAAGTCATTGCCAAAATGAAAGTCGCTTATCCAAAATATCAAGCGTTGGGTAATTTGGAATTGGGAGCAAAAGTGAATAAAGGCGAAATGAAGTGGTAAAAAGTTGATTAAACTTTTTAAATTGATTTATCCAAAATGATTACCCGAGTTTTGGCTTGGGTAATTTTTTTTAAACGAGATTTTATTAAAAGAGACCATATGAAATTTATCTATTTATTTGACCCTTTATGTGGGTTTTGTTATGCATCATCAAAAGGCATTGCCAATCTTGCCAAAACGCACGAAGTTGATGGTTATGCCACAGGATTATTTGCCAATACAGGCAAAATCATTGATGAGCAGTTTGCCAATTATGCGTGGGCAAATGATATGAAAATCAGTCAGATGACAGGCTTGCCATTTAGCGAAAACTACCGTCAATTATTATTAAAAGGCGGAAAATTTGATTCCTTTGCTTTAACCATTGCTTGTGCTTTATTAAAACAAAATGAACCAAAAGCATTATTGCCGACTTTATCACAATTTCAAAAATTGCGTTATGTGGACGGTTTGGATACGAGTAATGTTGATGTGGTTAAAAATGGTTTAATCGCTCTTGGAAAAACTGACATTGCCAATCAATTAACCGATGATAACAGTATCAATTTGGCAAATGACTTGATTAGGCAAGGGCAATTATTGGCAAGTCAATTTGGCGTGCGTGGCGTACCTAGTTTAATCGCCGATATTGATGGACAATTTGTGAATGTACCAAGCCAATTTTTATATCAAGATACGGATAATGTGGCGGATAATATTGAGCAGTTTTTAAAAGGTGTTTAATCATTAAAATGCCGTTTGAGCAATTCAAACGGTGTTTTTTTGTCAAAATTTTGCAAAATATTTTCAGGCAGCCTGAAAAATATTCTCCTATTCTTTTTCTTTAATACCTTGAATAATTTGGCACTTATCAACTGTTTTATTTTCACAGCCCACAAGTTGCATTAAAAAATTTTTCACTTCTTGTAATTGTGTAATTTGCTCGTCCAAATACACCAAATGTTGCTTGGCAAGTTCATCAACTTCATTGCATTGGTTGGTAGGCGTTTGTTGTAATTGCAACAGTGTTTTGATGTTATTTAAAGAAAAGCCGAGATTGCGACAGGCTTTGATAAAGCGTAATTGAGCAAGTGTTTGTTCGTCAAATACACGATAGCCATTTTGTTGGTGAGAGGGGCTGATTAAGCCTTGTTTTTCATAATAACGAATGGTTTCCAAATGTACGCCTGTTTGTTCACTGGCTTGTTTTATTTTAAAAAATTTTGACATTTTAGCTTGACTCTGTAATGACTACGGAGTTTATAGTATAGCAAATTTCAATCATCTTTCGGAGTTTGTTATGGCGTGCCAAAGCTGTTGCAGTTCAAATCAGCCCATTCATCAATCACCCAAGTACAAAAAAGCCTTGTGGATTGTCTTGATATTAAATTTATCAATGTTCTTTGTGGAAATTGTAATGGGGGTTAAATCAGGTTCAACTTCACTATTGTCAGACAGTTTGGATTTCTTGGGTGATAGTGCTAATTATTTGATAAGTTTGATTGTTTTGCCAATGGCATTAAGTTACCGAGCCAAAGCATCTATGGTTAAGGGGATAACGATGGGCGTTTTTGGCTTATTTATTTTAATTACAACCATTTATCGTGCGTTTTATGGGGAAATTCCCAGTTATAGCGAAATGAGTATTGTGGGATTTTTGGCGTTATTGGTGAATGTGTCAGCGGTGTTGATATTATTAAAATTCCGTGATGGCGACAGTAATGTCCGAAGTGTATGGCTATGTTCTCGCAATGATGCGATTGGTAATGTGGCGGTGATTTTGGCTGGCATAGCAGTTTATTTTTTTCAATCAAAATATCCTGATTTAATTGTGGCGTTTATTTTGGCATTTTTAGCATTACAAGCCAGTCAAGAAATCATCAAAAGGGCTTGGGTGGAATTAAAAGTCAGTTAATTTATAAACACCGTTTGAATTTGATTTTCAAGCGGTGTTTTTTTGTCAAAATTTTGCAAAATATTTTCAGGCTGCCTTTCAGTACACGACAAAAAATCGGACGACCTGTTTTGGGTTTGAAAAATAGTCCAAAGTTGCCATCATCAACATGGCAGCTTTGGCAAGCTGCTCTAAACCAACACGAAAAATACCTTGCGATAAACGTTCATGAGATTTAGGATTAATCGGATTAAGCGCATGTTGCCAACGCCCAATAACATAAGCCCAAGCCAATGTAACTGCCAGAATCGCAAACAACTTTTCCATTTTAACAGGGTCAGTCATGTGCGTGGCTTCCAAGTCAAAACCGCGTTTTTTCAGGCAGCTAAACAGCATTTCAATTTGCCAGCGCTGACGGTATTTATCCAATAAATCAGCACC
>NZ_JQKH01000120.1 GCF_000745955.1 Alysiella crassa DSM 2578
TTATAAAAGTCAATTAGTACACTATTTTGGTATCTAGTAAATTGTTCGTATCTCCAAGTATAGTTATACATACAAATATCCCATCCCCAAATTAACCCACCAGAACACCGCCCCATTTGGCGCAATAGTTGCCGAAATTGCCCATGAATATGGATATTGCAATCGCGTTCAATTTGTGCGATTTCCGCATCTGTATAACCCTTAATCCGTTCAGGGTAGAAGGGGATAAAGGTATTATAAGCACGAACTTTCTTGAGTTCTTCAATAAAATCAATCATTTTCTTATTTTCCTATCATTTTCAGGCTGCCTTTTACTGTCTTGCACCATTATACACGGCAGCCTGAACCATTCACTTTGACCATCTTCCCACAAACCGCCCCATTTTCCAGCAAAAACATTGACACCCAAACTGGCTAATGCTATTATCGGCGGTTTCTATTATTAAACTATTTTTGGATTAACCCTATGAAAACCTTTTCAGCGAAACCGCACGAAGTGCAACGCGAATGGTTTGTGATTGACGCGACTGATAAAGTTTTGGGTCGCGTGGCAGCAGAAGTTGCCAGCCGTTTACGCGGTAAACACAAACCCGAATACACCCCACACGTGGACACTGGCGATTATATCATTGTGATTAATGCCGACAAATTGCGCGTAACAGGTAACAAAAACGAAGGCAAAATTTACTACCGCCACTCTGGTTATGCAGGCGGTATCTACCAACGCACTTTCCGCGAAATGCAAGAACAATTCCCAGGTCGCGCATTGGAAAAAGCCGTTAAAGGTATGTTGCCAAAAGGTCCTTTGGGCTATGCCATGATTAAAAAACTGAAAGTGTACGCAGGCGCAGAACATCAACACGCCGCGCAACAACCTAAAGTTTTGGAATTGAAATAATTGTAAGGACACAAATAAATGAACGGTAAATATTACTACGGTACAGGTCGCCGCAAAAGCTCTGTGGCTCGTGTGTTCTTGCAAAAAGGCACAGGTCAAATCATTGTAAACGGTCGCCCTGTTGATGAATTCTTCTCACGCGAAACCAGCCGCATGGTGGTACGTCAGCCTTTGGCTTTGACTGAAAACTTGGAAGCGTTTGACATCAAAGTAAACGTAACTGGTGGTGGCGAAACAGGTCAATCTGGCGCGGTGCGTCATGGCATTACGCGTGCCTTGATTGATTACGATGTGGCTTTGAAACCAGCATTGTCTCAAGCTGGCTTTGTTACCCGTGATGCGCGTGAAGTGGAACGTAAAAAAGCAGGTTTGCGCAAAGCTCGCCGTGCAAAACAATTCTCAAAACGTTAATCTCGTTTTGGCAAAAAGAACACCCTTTTCGGGTGTTCTTTTTTTATGCTGTTTTTTTCAGGCTGCCTTTCATTACCCTACAAATTTCTGCCGACCACCCATCTATTCCCTCTCCTTTGGGAGAAGGTTAGGGAGAGGGCAAAACAGTTAATGTACCACGATTTTTCCCTCTCCCCAGCCCTCTCCCAAAGGAGAGGGAGCCAGATGGTATCTCAACGATTACGGGCAATATTTTATTTTTGTAGGGTAACAAAAGGCTGCCTGAAAAACCACACTTTTTGATTTAATAATATCATGACGAGTTGCTATTCTAGTACGTTATATTATATCATTATTGGAAACATATTTTCCATTTTTTGATAAATAACATCAGGATACAAATCATGTTTCAACAAAAAATCATTGTTTTAACTGTGTTGGCGGTATTTGCTGCGCCGACTGTTTGGGCGGATACGGCGGCGGACAACACACCGTCAAACAGCGAAATCGCCACCACCGAACTCGCGCCCGTATTTGTAAAAGGCAAACGTGTGCGCACCGAAGGCAGCCTGCTGGACAGTGGCAGCAAAAGCCGCAGCGTGAGCGAAAAAACCATTCGCGACAAGGAATTGAAAAAACGTGGCGCGAATATTGGCGACGCTTTGTCGCATGAATTGGGTATTCATGCCAGCCAATTTGGTGGCGGGGCGAGTGCGCCGATTATTCGCGGTCAGGAGGGCAAACGCATTAAAATTCTGCACAATAATGGCGAAACGCTGGATATGTCCGCCATGTCGCCCGACCACGCGGTAACGGTGGACAGTGTGTTGGCGAAACAGGTGGAAGTGTTGCGCGGTGCCAATACTTTGTTGTACAGCTCGGGCAATTCTGCTGGTGTGGTAAACGTGGTGGACAACAAAATCCCGACAAGGCAGCCTGAAAATGAAAATAAGCGCGAAGTGGAATTGGGGACGCGTTTTAATTTGGCGGACAAGGAACGCTTGTTCACAGGCTCTATTACGCAAGGGATTGGGCAAAATTTCGCCATTCACGCGGAAGGTTTGTACCGCAAATCCGATGATTACAAAACACCCACTTATACGCTGCAAAATCAAACATCTAATAAACTTGCCAACAGTTTTGCTGATTCGTATAGCGGTAGCGTGGGCGCATCTTGGGTGGGCGATAAGGGCTATTTGGGTTTGGCGTACAGCCAGCGCAAAGACCGCTACGGGCTGCCTGCACACAGTCATTTGTATGACAATGCTTACATTGACATTATCCGTTTGAGCGTGGTGAATTTTGAAAAACCGTATTTGCGCCACTATCCGTTTTTGCTGGACGAGTTGGACGTGGATTATGATAATCCTGGCATCACCTTTCGCCACAATCCCAAAGGAAATGGACATGTTCACACCGCACGAGAAGAAGACCACCGCGATTCCGACCACCCTCTGATTGCCATGAAAAATCATCGTTGGGATTTGCGTGGCGAATGGCGGCAGCCTGTAAACGGTATAGATAAAATTCGCTTGCAAGCCACCCACGTCAAATATCGCCATGATGAACAAACAGGCAGCAATGTAGACAGCGAATTTCGCAACAAAGGGCGCAATCTGCGTTTGGAATTGGTACACAGCCCCTTGTTAGACGGGCGTTTGCAGGGCGCAATTGGTTTCCAGCATTTGCACCAAGACAATCGCGCCAGCAACAAACACGCGCTGCATTTTAAGAAACAGCATTTGTTGCAAGACAATTTTGTTACCCAAAATAGCTTTTTTGCGGTGGAACAATTATCGGGTAAAAATTGGCAATGGCAACTCGGCGCACGCGTTGAACGCCAAAAAATCGCCATGAAATTCAATAATTACATCAAATGGAAAGATGAAGACGTTCAGCCCAAAGACGCGCATTTAAAAGCCCCACACAAAGGTACGGCACGTTCTTATGTCAGCGCGTTTAACTGGTTGCCGAATGAAAAAAATAAATTGAGTTTGATTTTGTCGCACCAAGAAAGAATGCCGAATAATCAAGAGCTTTACGCGCACGGCAAGCATTTGGCAACCAATTCGTTTGACGCGGGCAACAAAAATCTGAAAAAAGAGCAATCCAATAATGTGGAATTGGCATGGGCATTTGTGGGAGACAAATGGGATTGGAAAGTCAGCACTTATTACAATCATTTCAAAAACTACATTTATTCGGATACTTTGAATGATGGTCGTGGTCCGCGCTCTTTAAACAGCAAATATCCTTTGCGCGTGAACCGCTACAATCAAGCCAAAGCGCATTTTTATGGCGCAGAAGCGGAATTGAATTATCAAATTCACCCTGATTATCGCGTGGGCGTGTTTGGCGACTTGGTGCGCGGTAAATTGAAAGACCGTCCAGCTTTGCCGACTGGTTTCTATTTGTTTGGCAAAAATCGTGGAAAACCAATTGGTTATGCAGAGCAACCTGATATTGATGCGCCACGCGTGCCACCAGCACGTTTGGGTATGCGCGTGAATGCGGATTTTACGGCGAATTTGAAAGGCGATTTGGAATTTTATCGTGCATTTAAACAAAAACGCGTGAGCAAATTGGAGCAGCCAACTGCAGGTTACAATATGCTCAACGCAGGTTTGGAATACAGTGGCAAATGGGGCGGCACGAATTACAGCACCTTTGTCCGTGCCACCAATTTGTTGAACGCCAAAGCCTATAACCATGCTTCGCATTTGTCGTATTTGCCACAAATGGGGCGCAGTATCAGTATGGGGGCGAATGTGAAGTTTTAAAATCCCAGAACTGAAAACACATTACGGCGTTATCGCCTTGTACGGCATTTTCATTTCTCCGACCATATCTTGATTGATGAAATATCAACAAGGCAGCCTGAATGTGTTTTCAGGCTGCCTTTTGCGTGTTTCAAAAACCACACTTTTATAGTGAATTCAATTTAAACCAGTACCGCGTTGCCAGCTCCCTTATGTACTAGGTGTACACGGCGGTCGCTGTCGCCTTGTCCTGATTTAAATTGAAT
>NZ_JQKH01000121.1 GCF_000745955.1 Alysiella crassa DSM 2578
TGCGTACCACGCACCAAATTATTCAAATCATTAAAATTCGGTGTGTAATACGCACCCTATATGAATTTTGTCGTGTACCGAAAGGCAGCCTGAAACGTCAAAACGTGTCAAAATATTTGAATTTGGCGGCGATTAAATTCACAATATGTGTTTCAATTCTATTTTTATCAGGAAAAAAATGAAATTTACAAAATATTCAATGATTTGTATGGTAACAGTTTTACTGGCAGCCTGCGGCGGTGGCGGCGGCGCACCAAATATGAAAAACGTGCCCAGCATTGCAGGCTCGTGGAAAAATTTGGGCAGCACCAGCAATGGCAATTTGGTCGCGTCCTACGATTCGGGCAGCATACGCCGCAACGGCGATTTGGCGTATTTGCGCGACCGCAAAATCGTGGTAAACCCCGACCAAGAACGCTATAGCGGCACGCCACGCTACAAAGTTGCCGTGAGCGATTGGGAATTTCATTGCCGCAACCGCAGCTTTCGTTTAACGGCGGTACAGTTCTTTGACGAAAAAGGCAAAATTTTGTCGCAAGAACGTTACACCACCAATCCCATTCCGCCCATGCCGATTGCGCGTGGCACAATCGCCGAAAAACAGTTGGGGATTGCGTGTAAATAATAAATTTACAATTCAGTAGCTTAACTGATATGATTTCTTATGTTATTATCGCGCTGAATTTTCAGGCTGCCTGAAAATTGGGTGAACCATTTTAATGATGGGCGGGTTGTTACAATCCGCCCGTATTTGTGGGTATTTGTATGATTTTTTTATTTAAAATCATTTGGATAGAAAAAATCCATCATGCGCATTTCACTCACGCACATGATTTTTGGATTTTTTAAAACCATTTTTCAGGCAGCCTGAACCATCATCACACCATCTTTTTTTTATTTTTAGGACACCATAACATGATGAATAATAAAATTTATTTTCTGCCATTATTGGCATTATCTATGCAACACGCGATGGCGGATTCGGTAACAAACACCGCCAAAGAAACCGCGAAAACCGTTGCCAACAGCGCGGTGGAATCCGCAAAATCCAGCGCAAAATCTGCCGCCAGCAAAGCAGTAGAAAAAGCCAAAAACACCAGCAGCAAAGCCAGCAGCAGCGTTCAGGAAACGGTGAAATCTGCCAGCAGCAAAGTAAGCGATAGCGTGAAATCGGCAAAATCTGCCGCCAGCAAAGCGGTTGAATCCACCAAATCCGCCAGCAGCAATGCAACTGAAACGGTGAAATCCGCCAGCAGCAAAGTAAGCGATGGCGTGAAATCGGCAAAAGCCGCCGCCAACAAAGCGGTTGAATCCGCCAAATCCGCCGCCAGCAAAGTCAGCGAAAAAACCAACGAAAAAGTGAGCGAAACCAAAGCGGAAGCGGCACAAGTTCCCGATAAATTAATGGAAACAGTCGCCGAGCGCAAAGCGGCACAGGCTGCTCAAGCCACTCAAGCAGCTCAATCGGAAAAAATGGTGGATTTTGTGAAAGCCACCAGCGCGTTTTCTGAAGAAAAAAACAGCGAAAAAACCAGCAAAGCAGCAGAAAAAGTAAGCGAAACAGTCAAAACCAGCGAAGCCAAAGCGACTAAAGTGGCAAGCACGGCAAAATCTGCGGAAGTTAAAGTGGTGAAAGCAGTTGAAAATAAAGTGAAAAATGTTACCAAAGCTAGCCCACGTTTGTCGGCGCAAGAGGAATTGATGGCGGCGCAATTGAATTATCAGGCTTTGTTGAAAGCGCAAGCGCATGACCGCTCTGATGTGTCGCGTGTGCAAGCGCGTTTGAAGTCGGCGGAGAAAAAATTGTCGGCGGCGCAATTGGAAGTGGACAAAATCCGCGCGGAATTAATGCTGACTGAAGGCGAACGCGGCGAGTATGACGCGAAATTAAAAGCGGCTGCCGAGCGTGTGAATAGGGCTTGGGGTTCGGTTTACGGGGCTCCTAAATAATTGATTTAAAATATAGTGAATTCAATTTAAACCAGTACCGCGTTGCCAGCTTCCTTATGTACTATGTGTACACGGCGGTCGCTGTCGCCTTGTCCTGATTTAAATTGAATCCACTATAAAAACAGGCAGTCTGAAAAGTTTTCAGGCTGCCTGTTTGATTATTCGCATTCGCGTTGTACTTCCGCCCATGCTTGCCAGAGCAAATCGGGGTTGTTGGGCTTGAGCAAATCGGCGTCTGACAAGATTCGCCGCCATGCCCGCGCACCGTGTAAGCCGTGCATTAAGCCAAGATAATGCCGTGCCATGTGGCGCAAAATGGTGCCACGATGGGTAGCGAGTTGGGCGGTGGCGTATTGGTGCAGGCGTTCAATCAGTTGAGCGTGGCTGATTTCAGGCTGCGTGCTGCCATAAAATTGTGTGTCCCACGATTGCATCAGCATGGGATTGTGATAGGCTTCGCGCCCGACCATTACGCCATCAACGTGTTGTAAATGTTCGGCAATTTCGTGATTGGTTTTAATGCCGCCATTGATGATGATTTCTAAATGGGGAAAATCTTGTTTTAATTGGTAAACAAAATCGTAGCGCAAAGGGGGAATGTCGCGGTTTTCTTTGGGCGACAAGCCGTCCAACCACGCATTGCGGGCGTGGACAATAAAGGTGCGGCAATTGGTGCGCTGCGCGAGTTCGCCAACAAAATCGGCAAGGGGTTGATATTCCGTTTGTTTGTCTAAACCAATGCGGTGTTTGATGGTGATGGCGCAATCGGGGGCGGCGGCTTGCATGGCGTTTAGGCAGTCGGCAACGAGTGCCACTTCGTTCATCAGGCACGCGCCAAACGCGCCTTTTTGTACGCGTGGACTGGGGCAGCCGCAGTTTAGGTTGATTTCATCGTAACCAAATTGGGCGACTTTGGCGGCGGCTTGGGCGAGTTGTTCGGGTTCGCTGCCGCCGAGTTGTAGGGCGACTGGGTTTTCACATTCGTCTTTGAGCAAAAAGCGGTTGGGGTCGCCGTGAATAATCGCGCCTGCGTTTATCATTTCGGTGTAGAGCCATGTGTTTTGGGTGATTTGTCGCGCCATATAGCGGTAATGGCGGTCTGTCCAGTCCAGCATGGGGGCAATGGATAGGGTGCGTTTGGGCAACATTTGGGGGTTTGTCCGTGTCAATAAAATAGGGCGGATTCTAACATTTTCAGGCTGCCTGAAGCTATAATCACGCCATTTTCAAAATTTGCAAGAAAGTTCAATCAAATGAAAGCCATGATTTTAGCCGCAGGACGCGGCGAGCGTATGCGCCCACTCACCGACACCACCCCAAAACCCTTATTAATGGCAGGCGATGAGCCTTTAATTGGCTGGCATTTGCGCCGTTTGAAAGCGGCTGGGATAACAGAGATTGTGATTAATCACGCATGGTTGGGCGCGAAAATTGAGCAGACTTTGGGCAATGGCGCGGCGTATGGCATAAACATCGCCTATTCGCCCGAAGGCGAAACGGGTTTGGAAACGGCGGGCGGCATTGCCACCGCTTTGGATTTGTTGGGTGATAAGCCGTTTTTGGTGATTAATGGCGATGTATTGACCGATTTGGATTTTCAGGCTGCCTGTAAACGTGCCGATGATTTGGGCAACGATTGGGCGCATTTATGGCTGGTTGCCAATCCGCCGCATAATCCGAATGGCGATTTTGGTTTAAGCGAAACAGGGCGCGTGTTGGCACAACCCAATGGCGGCAACGGCGGCACATTTAGCGGCGTGGGCGTGTATCGCCCTGAATTGTTTGCGGAAACCAAAAAGCGGGAACCCGCCAAACTCGCCCCCTTATTGCGCCAAGCCATGCAACAAAACCGTGTGGGCGGCGAATGGCATACAGGTTTGTGGCTGGACGTGGGTACGCCTGAACGTTTGGCGTATGCCGATAAATTGGCAAGAGCAGGGCGTTTGGCGTAAATGCAATTCAGGCTGCCTTGTGAGATATTAAGGCAGCCTGAAAACGGTATTTTCCCCATTTTAGGGTAATAAACGCCCAATCGCATAGTATTCAAAATCCTCTTGACCATTTTTTAATAGTGTTTGGTAACGTTCTGTTGACATTGTGTCTAGATTCTCTGAATATATACGTGTTATCCATTCCATTTCTCCACGTAAGTTATCTAATATAGTTAAATTCGTTTTGGTAATTAACATATCATTTTTATATTCATCTTGTTCCCATAAATAATCATCTGGCTCAGTTGTTATTAAATAATAACAACGAGTAGATTCACCACTGGAATTCCAAATAAATATTT
>NZ_JQKH01000122.1 GCF_000745955.1 Alysiella crassa DSM 2578
TGCGTAACAGGTGTAGTAGGCGCAGGTTGCACGACTGGTGTTGTATTTGTGTTACTTGGCGGTGTTACAGGCGGCGTTGAGTTTGTCGCCGTATTAGATGATGTATTGAACGATGAATGATTGTTATCGTCTCGTGATTCATTGATTGCATAAGCCAAACCAGCCGTTGCGCCCAAACTCAACAACACGCTGCCCCAATTGCCCCAGCCGCTTACGCCAGTGCTTACCGTGCTGGCTTTGCTGGCGATAGAATAGCTCACATGGTCGGCATTGTTCAGCACAGGTGCTTGATAAAACGAAGAATAATTTTGCACAATCACATCAGGCGCAGCCGTTTGCGGCGTGCTGTCCAATACCAAAGCACCGTCCACCACTTTGCTGCTCACGTCTTCCAAAACTTCGCCGTTTTCGTTTACCAATTCATAAGTCGCGTTGGGAAGATGTTGAATCACTTGCGTTTCTTCGTTTAATTGCACGACTTGTTGCACACCATTGTGTGTAATACGCAATACATTTGCCATGTTAAAACTCCAAAAGTTGAATGTTGAAAATAAATTTAATTAAATTTTGACAAATAAACCAATAAAAGTAAAGCAATTAAACCACGAATATTTTAGAGAATAAACAAAGTATTATTTCAATTCAGGCAGCCTGAAAAAATATTGCCCCATTTAATATTACTTTAGGAAACACAATGACTTACCCCATTTTGCAACTTTTCACAGGCGGCGGCGCACGATTTGGCTACTATCTGGGCAGCTATGCCGCGCTGGTACAAGCCGACCGCGCCCCCCATGCCCTATTAGCGAGCTGTGGCGGCAGTTTGGCGGCATGGCTGATATCACAAGTCCCTGAACCGAAAGCACTTTACACGCTCGCCACGTCTGCCCATTTTTACCATGCCATCACATCGCTGTGCCACAGCCAAACGCCGCCCCATCGTTTTGCGCTGCCGTTTCAGGCTGCCTTACGGTTTTGGCAAACGCGTTCCGTGTCGTATTTGACACAGCTTCATCGCCGCGATACGCCCGTTAAATTATTGAAAGAATTGGAACAATATGCCATTTTTCAATCGCTGCCTTGCCCCCACACATGGCTGGACGATGTGGCAACATACGCCGCCCAATTAACCAATATTTCAACACACCGCGCCCCCAATATTTTGATTTTTGCCAGCCGATTAATTGATGAAAATCAACAAATTAAATGGAAACCTGTTTTATTTGTCCCACCCCATTTTGCCGATTTCAGGCTGCCTGAAAACCCCAATTTTGCCCATGCGTCCCATCGTCAAAGCCGCCATATTCACATTCAGCGCACGGACGATTTTCAGGCTGCCGTAGCCGCTTCGGTGGCGGATATGTATTATCAAAAAACGGTTTTTATTCAAAATCTTGGCGAATGTAGCGGCGGCGTGATAGACCTTGTGCCGATAGAATTGGCGCACGCGCTTGCGCAAACTGTGTTCGCCGAAAGTAAGCCACGCTACGACCGCTATTTGGCTGAACCTGCGATTTTGCGCGTGTTTGGCACGCCTGCAAATTTGCGCCATGCACAAGTTCATGATTTTATGGAAAAACACGAGAATATCCACATTTTGCCATTTGCCCACAATCGGACGGATTTGGCTGGAAAATATTTCAATAAATCATACGATTGGCGTTCAGGCTGCCTGAAAATGGATTTGGGGAATGCCGACCGTTTTGCCGAATACATGGACGCGCAATGGCAATATGGTTACAATCAAACAATTGATTATTTAGAGAAAAATTTATGAAACCAAAAATACTCATTATCGGCGGCACGAGCGGCATGGGTTTGGCGTTGGCGAAATACCACGCGGAACGCGCGTGGGAAATTTATATTATTGGAAGTTCTATTCATAAAATCAATGAGTTGAGTATTCAATATCCTGATTGGCATATTGTTCATTGCGATGTGCGCGATAAAGTTCAACGGCTTGAATTATTTGAAAAAATGGCTCAATGTACGCCGTTTCAACGCGTGATTTATGCGGCGGGCTGGTATGTGAATGAACGCCGTTTTGAATTAAACGAAGCGGATAGCGCGGCAATGATTGCCGTGAATTTACAAGCATTTAACGATGGTTTTGAATGGGCGGCGCAACACGTTCAGGCAGCCTGCGGACAATCTGCCGCGCTGGTGTGCTTGTCATCGGCGGCGGGGCTGATTGACTATCCCTACACCAGCGTGTACGCGCAATGTAAACGGGCGATGTGGCACACGGCGGCGGCGTATCGGGCGGCTTTATTGTCTAAAAAAATCAAAGTATTGGCGGTGGCGAGCGGCTATGTGGACACGGCGCAACTTCGCGCACTCAATGGCGGCAGCGCGGCACACAAGCCGTTTTTAATCAGCGAAACGCGCGCGGTGGCGGAAATCATGTCCGCACTGGAAGCTGGACACGATACGGCGATTTTTCCGCGTAGAATGAAATATTTAGTGGCATTGGTCAATCTATTACCAAAAAAATGGGTGGGCTGGGCAATGCGGCGAAAATTAGATAAATAAGTCAAATGTGGTATATTTGGCGATTTTCAGGCTGCCTGATAGTACGTCGCAGAAATAATCGTAGGGTGCGCTGTGTGCATCAAATCTGCCACAATATTTAAATGATTCAGTCATTTGGTGCGCACGGCGCACCCTACGTTTTTGTGATTGGAAAAAGGGTCGCGTACCGAAAGGCAGCCTGAAAATCAAATTCAACGATTAAATAAGGACTTAAACCATGCGTACCGCAACCATTACCCGCAACACCAGCGAAACCCAAATCACCGTTTCCATCAATTTGGACGGCACAGGCAAAGCGCATTTTGATACAGGCGTGCCTTTTTTGGAACACATGCTTGACCAAATTGCACGACACGGTTTGATTGATTTAGACATTGTTTGCAAAGGCGATTTGCATATTGACGACCATCATACGGTGGAAGACATCGGCATTACGCTGGGGCAAGCACTCAAAGCGGCATTGGGCGACAAAGTGGGCATTCGCCGCTACGGACACGCTTATGTGCCTTTGGACGAAGCCTTGAGCCGTGTGGTGTTGGATTTATCGGGACGCGCTGGTTTGGAATACAATATTGATTTTACACGCGCTTTGATTGGGCGGTTTGATGTGGATTTGTTCAGCGAGTTTTTTCATGGCTTGGTCAATCACGCGATGATGACTTTGCATATTGACAATTTGCGTGGCAAAAATGCCCACCATCAAGCGGAAACCGTGTTTAAAGCGTTTGGACGTGCGCTGCGTATGGCGGTGGAATACGATGAGCGCATGGCAGGAAAAATGCCGTCCACCAAAGGGACTTTGACGGCGTAATCTGATTATGCCAAATATGGGGGTGCGATAAGTTGTCCCCCATAGTTGGTATGATGTTGAATGTGTTTTCAGGCTGCCTGAAAAATAATTTTGTAGGGCGTGTCCACGCACCGAATTTTACATTTACTCAATGTTTTTAGATAAAACTTGATTATTTAACACAATTTCAAGGTTATATAAAAAATCTTCTTTTTCTTCATCATCTAAATCAGCAAATAATTCATCTGGTGTATATTTAGATAAAATGTCATTGATTTCTTGTAAACATATCTCATGAGTGGTTACAGAGCGTCCTGCTTCGGTAATAATTTCAATGACATTTAACATCAGTTGCTCAATTGGTAAACTAAAACATCCTTCAAAATGATAGCTGGCATAGCCCCATTCACTTTCATTATTTCCCCAGCTATCCACTTTACCATTGTGAAATTTAGACACAAGCAGAAAAACCAGCAAATAAAAAACTCCTTTTTAATTCTTCATACTTTGTGCGTTCATAATTTTTATTTTTCATCATCATTTCCTTGTATTTTCAGGCTGCCTTTCAGTACACGACAATTTTTCCAATCACAAATCATGTAGGGTGCGCCGTGCGCACCAAATGACTGAATAATTTAAATATTGTGGTGGATTTGGTGCGCACGG
>NZ_JQKH01000123.1 GCF_000745955.1 Alysiella crassa DSM 2578
TCAATTTGGTCGTAAGCTTTTGCTGTGCCGCCGAATTTTTCAGCCAAAATGGTGGTCAATGCAGCAGTCAAAGTGGTTTTACCATGGTCAACGTGTCCAATTGTACCTACGTTAACGTGGGGTTTGCTGCGTTCAAATTTTTCCTTAGCCATGAGCTAAATTCCTTATAAAGAACAAGTTAAAAGAACAGTATTCAGGCAGGCTGCCTGTACACAAAAAAGCAGAACGATAAATCCATCGCTCCGCGAAATTTGAAAGATGAAATTATCGTCTGTTTTAATAAAAAAATCAAGTGGTTTATTTTTCAGGCTGCCTGATTTTTGGGAAAGGCAGCCTGAAAGGAAATTTGAATAAACAATCATTGAATAAATATAGTCGCAGAACTGAAAAAGCAGTACGGCGTTGCCAATGCCCTTATGTACTATTCGTACACGGCGGGCGTTGTCGCCTTGTACTGCATTTTCATTTCTACGACTATAACAAAAAAGGCAGCCTGAAAAAAATCCAGCCCACAAATTTTAAATGATTTGTGGGCTGAATTGATTTTCAGGCTGCCTTAAAATTTATATTCCAAAGAAACCGCATAATTGCGACTGGGCGCGGTAAAGCGTTCCAAGCCCTGATTGTGGTTACCCCTGTCACTGGCGCGGGCAACGCGGTCAGACGTACCCGTTAAATTCAAACCGCGCAAGGTGTCCCAACTGTGGTATTTGCGATTGGTTAGATTGTACACACCAGCGCGTAAAGTCAAATTTTTCACAGGACGATAATAGCCATACACGTCCCACACCCACGCCGATTGATTTTGCCAAGGGAATTGTTGCACCGATGGTTGCGCCGAATCGTAAGCGCGGCAAATCGATGTGCCAAACCAAGGGTCAAATTCTTCGCGCACGCAACGGCGTTCCCCTTGCAAATATTGGGCATCTGCGGGTTTTTTGCCTTTGTTGTAGCTCACGCGTGAGAATACGCCCCATTTTTCGCTGGGGTGTTCATAATCCACACCAATCACGGCTTTTAAGGGCTGAATGGTGAGCAAATTCACTTTTTGCCCTTCGCTTTGCATTTGCCCTTTGCTCCAGCCCAATGCGCCCGACACGCTCAAGCCTTTGGGCAAGGGTTGGGCGACTTCATGTAAATTCAGGCTGCCTTTAAATTCTACGCCGCTGATTTTGGCTTTATCCGCATTGTGGAATTGTTGATAGGGCGTGGACACATAACGGTCGCACCAAGACGATGTGCAAAACGGATTTTCCACATTTACCCAGCCTTCGCGTTCATATAAAAAATCACGATAACGACTGTGATACGCCCCCACATCTAATTTGCCATAACGACCGCTGCCTGAAAGCGTGATATTGTGGTTCACGCTTTTTTCGGATTTTAATTTTGGATTGGCAAACCAGTTTCCTGAAAAACTTTCAAATGTGAAATACATTTCCGAAGCACTTGGATTGCGGAAACCGCTACCGATTTGATAACCCAGTTTCCAATGATTGTTTAATTGCGCGTCTAAACCCAATGAGCCGCTCCAATTGCGGAACGTTTTAGCTTCCACCGCGCCACACAAACGTCCCATGCGCGTGGCATTGCCGCAGGCTACGCTGCTTTCTTGTGGGCTGTATTTTTCATGGTCGTAGCGAATGCCGATTTGCGATGAAAACGTGTCATTCCATTTGATTTTATCTTGCAGCGCGAAACCATAAAATTGGGTTTTGACAGGGTGCTGAATGGTGTAAATATCGGGGTTGGGCATTTTCAATTGTTGCGCGAAATTAATCCAACCACGGTCTTCCAACGTGCCATCTGCATTAAAAAATTGGTCATTATTCACATTTTCAAACTTACGCTGACCGCCAAATGCTTTCATGGACAATGTGTGTTGTCCGCCCAATTGAAACGGTCGCGCTTGTGCAAACAATGATAGGCGGCTTAATTTGGTTTTATTATTGCGTTGGAAATATTCTTCAACGTGTTGTTTGTCATAGCCATAATGATTATAGGAAATATAATTGTATTGTCCTTTGCTGATGTGCGTGCCGTTTTGCGTACGCGCATGGTCTAAATCCGCTTTAAATGTTGAAATGGGCGATGTTTCAGGTGTCCATTCATAGCTTAAATTGGTGTTACTCATGCGTTGGCGGTCATCAATATCGCGCCAACCGCGTCCTGTCAGCCAAGTGGGGTGTTCGTAGGAAAACTCGTTCACAAAATTGCTGTTGCGTTGCCCACTGTGCGACAAGGCAATGCGGTGGGACGGATTGATTTGCCAACCAAATTTTGCCAGCCAGCTATTGTTTTTGTGTTGCGAAGGGTCTGGGTTGATTTGATTAATGCCGTGTCGTGCGAATTTTTCGCGCAATTCATCACTTGTGCCAACGGTGGGCGGGTTGGTTTTGTCGTGGTTTTGCGTTTCATGCCCGTGTCGGTGGGTGTATAAAACTGCCGCGTCAAACGTGTCATTCATAAAACCCAAACCAAGCGTATTCACCCATTCCCGATTTTTTGTGCTGTAGCCACTGCGTAGCATGCCGCCAAAATCGCGTTCAGGCTGCACAATATCGCCCGCGCTCAAGGTGCGATAATTCACATTGCCGCCCAATGAGCCACTCCCAAAATTCAGCGAATCCGAACCTTTCACCACTTCAATATTGCGTACCAATTCAGGGTCAATCCGCAAGCGCGAATTATTGAAATTGCCATAACGCTTATACAGCGAATTTTCTTCCGAATCAGGCAAACTAATGCCGTCAATGGCAATGCCCACGCGATTGTCTTCCACGCCGCGCATGGCAAACCCTTTTTGGTGTCGCCCATTTTCCGCCACGCCCACATCTGCGCTGTAACGCACCAAATCGCGGTTATCCCGAATCATCTCTTGCGTGATGGCGGTGCGGTTTTTGGTTTCGGTGGTGATGTTACCGCGTTGGCGTTTGCCTTTTACTTTTACGGTGTCTAATTCTTGTGTGTGAACGGGGTTGTCGGCAACTGCGTGATTCACGTCCCAAATCATCAGCAGCAGTACGGACAATTTTTTAATTTTGCCAATTTTCATGTTTTTTACCCTTGTTATTTTTATCAAAATATTCCATAATATTGAAAATGAAATTAATATAAATTTTTATTTGACTGCGAAATTATACTTCTTCTGCAAAAAAACGTAAAGATTAGGCAAGGTTTTGAATGGGCGATTCATTTGATTTTAAATGAAAAATTATTTATAAATAATTATTTTTATTTGATTTTATTTGTATTTTTGAATTAAATTTTCAGGCAGCCTGAACAATGTGGTGCAGCGTAAGTGTTTACATAAATTTACAAAATATTTTTTGATTTGAACCACAATCGTGGTTTTTTATTTTTTCATTCACTTTAAAAAGGAAATAAACAATGTTTCATACCGATGACGATGAACAAAATTCGCCTTGCGCCAATTTAACTTTTGCGCAATTTTTGAAACTCAATTGCCAAACCACACACGACAGCGTGGACAATTTGGTGATGTCGGTGAAGCCGTTTGATTCGCCTGAACATTATGTGAAATTTTTGCAATTGCAAGCGATTTTCCACAAAGTGGTGGACGATATTTACAAAAATCCTGAATTGAATCAAAAGATTGATGGATTGGCGGAATTGGCGCGTTATGATGATGTGCTGTTGGATTTGCAGGATTTGCAGGCGAGTAAAAAAGCCATTTCCACGCCTTTGCCGCAATTGTCGGGCGCGGAAACTTTGGGCTGGCTGTATTGTGCAGAAGGCTCTAATGTGGGGGCGGCGTTTTTGTTTAAAGACGCGCAAAATAAATTGGGTTTTGGCGCGGAACATGGGGCGCGGCATTTGGCTCCGCACGCCGATGGACGCGGTAAGCATTGGCGCGATTTTGTGGCACAATTGAATGCGTTGGATTTGAGCGAGCAGGAACGTGCGGCAGCGTTAAAAGGGGCGTTGGACGCGTTTGCGTTTTATAAGGTGGTGGTGCGCGAGATTTTTGGTGTGGCGTAAAGATAATTCATTAAGATTATTTATTTAGGGGAA
>NZ_JQKH01000124.1 GCF_000745955.1 Alysiella crassa DSM 2578
CCTGCCATTTTCAAATCAGCCAAATGGGTTTATAATGGTAATTTCGCGGGTGTCGTCTAATGGTAAGACAGCAGCTTCCCAAGCTGCTGACGTGGGTTCGATTCCCATCACCCGCTCCAAAATATTTAAGATTATGAATATAAATATTAAAATAAGCAGCCTGAAAATATTTTTTAGATAATATTTTCAGGCTGTTTTTGTATTTATATACACGATTTTAGCAATTTTTATTTATTTTTGACTAAATAATGCTATTTTAAACTATTTTATCTAAAATATGTTGTATTTTGTTTTAAATTGTAAAAAAATGAAAACACAATAAGGGCTATGACCCGAATATTGGGAGTTTGCATTTTTTGTTTGTTTATTTTAGATTGTTTAGAGCATTTTTTTGTTTTATGATGAAAGTGCAATGTAAATAGGAGAGATTTTTATTTACTTGCAAATTGCATTTGCAATGTATTGTAAATGTGATAAGTATATTGCTGCGTTTAGACTTCATGTCATTCTTAGCAAACCATAATATTTTAACTTATCAGAGGATTTCATCATGAAACTCAATAATCAATTTCAAAATTTCATCAATACACGTGCTGCTTCGGATAGTGCTCCGCAATTTAATTTTAATTACAATGAGTTATATCCCAGTATTTTAGTGAATGATATTACTGGCGACAATTTTATTTCCGAGGACGAAAGTCGGCGTCTGGTTAGCATTACTGGTCATGTGGGTCATACTGCTCAAGTAGGGGATTTGGTACGTATTTATTTGAATGATAAAGAATATAATGGCACAGTACGTAGCGATTATAGTTTTGCCATTGATGTACGTGGTCAAGATTTAGTTGATGATGCCGATCGCACCATTGAAACGACTGTTTACACCAAAATTGGTAATTTATACTACCATACTACTGCACGTAATACTTATAACGTGTCTAATAATACTTATTCTCCACCTATCCCACAGCCTGAAGTACCCTATAATCCACCTTATAACCCTCCCTATAATCCACCATCTCAACCTATTACCCAACCATCTGGCAATGATATTCCTATGCCACCTGATTATAATAGTATTATGGGTTCTGTGAGTTCACATGATGTTGGTGATAAAGGGCAGGCTCAGGTAGCTTATTTTATTCGTTCCATTGATAGTGCATTTAATCAAGGTTATTTGGGACACCCATCATCAGGTGGGCGTGGTAAATGGGAGGGAGTGGGGCGTGGCATCCATGTAAACTATAGTTTTGCTACGCAAGCACACCATAATGAGCAAGGTTTCAAGCAATATTCTAATACTCAAAAAAATGCGATTCGTATGGCATTAAATGAATACAGTACTTATGCCAATATTACTTTTACTGAAGTAAATGACAATGAAAATGCAGATTTTCGTTTTTATTTAGATAATTTAAACAAATCCAGTACCAATACGCGTGTACAAGCAACTGCTGAAAATATGTGCCATTGTTGTGGTGGTATGCACCGTGAAACATTAAATAATACGCCCACTTATACAAATGATGGTAAGCCTGTTTTCAGTAGTAATAACAGTTTGGTTCTTGGGTTTGCATATTTTGGTGGTGATGTACACTTAAATAGTTCCGTATATAAAACCGATACAGCGTTTAATAAAACAGGTAGTGCGGCTCAAGCATGGCGTGGGGGCTATGGTACGGCTGTACATGAAATTGGACATAGTTTAGGTTTAAAACATTCAGGTAATTATGGTAGTAACAATGGTGTATTAAGTGGTCCATTTTTACCCAGCAGTGAGGAAAATTCAGGACATACCACAATGTCTTATAATCACTCTAAGCAAATGACCAATGCTGGATTGCAAATTTTTGACTTAGCTGCTATTCACTATCGTTATGGTGTAAACCGTAATCAACGTTCAGGTAATGATACTTATAGCTTTAAGGCGTTTGATCAATCGGTTATGGGTAATAATATTTATATTTGGGACGGAGCAGGTTTAGACACATTTGATGCTTCTGCTGAACGTCAGGGTGTTTATGTAGATTTAACACCTGGTTCATGGATTTACAGTGGTCAAAAAACTGAAAATTTGGTAACCAATCGCAATGGCACACGCACTAAAGGTCAAGCTTTTATCGGTTATGGCACACAAATTGAACAATTACTTGGCTCTCACCACAATGATACGCTCAAAGGTAATGAAGCAGATAATGTTATCATGGGTAATCGTGGTGATGACCAAATCAATGGCGGCAAAGGCAATGACAAATTAGCTGGCGGTGAAGGTAATGATACCTACATTTTTGACGGCAATGATTTTGGACACGATATTGTTTATACCAATGGTGGGGGACGTGATACTGTGGTGTTAAATGGTGCCAGCTATCATGGTGTGATGAACAATTTAGGTAAACGTGGCAATGATTTAATTTTGCGTGTAGATGGTAGTAGTGTAACAGTGAAAGATTGGTTTGCAGGTGGGAATCAAGTTGTGCAAAATGTGCGCTTGGGCTCTGGTGAAACCATTACTGCCCAGCAAATTACCAGTGCATTTGGTGCTGCACACAATTTTATGAATGCCATGGCGGCTTTTGGCAGCAGTAGTGGGGGTGTGAGTGATACTTGGCAAGCTAATGCATCATCCTTAAGCCATACACAAATGCTGGCAGCAGCAGCTATTTAAAGTTTATAGTGAATTCAATTTAAACCAGTACAGCGTTGGTAACGCTGTAGTGTTTTCGACTATATAGTTGATTGCCCTTAAAACAGGCAGCCTGAAAATAATGTTTCAGGCTGCCTTATTTTTATTGGGCGGGTAGCCAGATGGTTTCTTGAATATCTGAATTAGGCGATGTTTGGCGTGATTTGTCTTGTTGTATCATGCGCTGCATTTCTTCTTCCCAATCAGCGCAGGGCGCACGTTTGTATTGCACCAAATCATACCAAGCGTTTTGGTCTTCGTTGCGTAACATGCCATCGCGGTTGCTGTCTAATCGGCGAAAAGTGCGTTTGTTTAATTTAAATTGAATGCGTAAATTGTTACCAAAATCGGCATTGCTCAATTTCGCGTTCAGAAATTCGCGGCGGCTTAACGCGCCGTCTTTGTTTACATCATTGATTGCCATAAACACTTGAAAAGCGGGCAATTGGGAACACGCCCACGCTGGTGTTGCCATGCTTGCCAACACGATGGCGCAGAATAATTGTTTTTTCATGATTGGCTCATTTCCTAAAGTTTGAAAAAACCCTATCATAGTCTTTTTTTTGTAAATAAGTGTTTAGGTAAATAAATGAATCTTTGCCCTTGTCAATCTGAACAGCCCTACGAAAATTGTTGCCAGCCCTATCATCAAAACCACAGGCAGCCTGAAACCGCCGAGCAATTAATGTGTTCACGCTACGCAGCTTATGCTATGCAACAAATTGATTATATTATTCAAACTACCGTCCCCGCCCAGCAACATCAATTAGACCGCGCCAGCATAGAACAATGGTCGCGCAGCGCACAATGGCTGGGTTTAGTGGTTCATCGTCATCTTGCCAAAATCAGCCCCAGCCACGCGCAAGTGGACTTTACCGCCCATTTCGCCGAACACGGCACGGCGCACCAACACCGCGAATTGTCCGCTTTTGTGCAAATCAATGGGCGATGGTATTTTATTGACCCAACTGTCGCCTTGCCGAGCATGAAAACGCCGTGTATTTGCGGTTCGGGGCGTAAATTTAAGGCGTGTTGTGGGCAGTTTTTCAAATGAAAACAGGGTTTCAGGCTGCCTTTCAGTACACGACAAAAATAACAGTAGGGTGCGCTGTGCGCACCAAATCCACCTCAATATTTAAATTATTCAGTCATTTGGTGCGTACGGCGCACCCTACATGATTTGTGATTGGAAAAATTGTTGTGTACTGAAAGGCAGCCTGAAATGAAATATTGCACATTAAAACATCATTTTATGTGTATCTGATTGAACTGCGTGGGCAACGAGTTGCCCACCCTACGCTTGCT
>NZ_JQKH01000125.1 GCF_000745955.1 Alysiella crassa DSM 2578
CCGCTGCAGCAACTGCTGCCACTACAGCAGCAACCGCATTAGCGACTTATCAGGCTGCTGTCAAAGCTGATGATGCAAATAAATTGGTGGAAAAAGCCTTTCAAGACAAAGTGGCAGGCTTGTTGAAAGATGGTGAACAAAAAGCAGTATTTACGCAACAGGAAGTGGACACAAGTTTGGTGAAAGAATTTGGTACCAAGCATGCTTTATTTCCCGTATATTCATACACATACACAACCTTCTTGAATACCGTAACCACTACTTCAGATTTAACGACAGGGAAAAATTTATATAGACCTGATCATTATGAAGCCAATTACTATGGTGCGTCTGGATTTTCTCATTCTAGTGGTCAGTATAACGTGGGGATTTTGGGTAAAAGTCATCATACTTCTGCTGGTATTTATACAGGTCCACTCAGTCCTAAAAATTTGCTGGGTATTAAAATTCACACCAAAGATGGCGAACAGTATTCACAAGGCACATTACCTTATATTTTGAATAAAACTGCCAGCAAATTTGAATTGGCAAGTATTAAAGGCAACAATCGCTACACACAATGGTTTACCAATTTCAATGCTAATGCAGATAGTAAAGATTTGAACAAAATGCGTTCTATTAGCAGTGTAGATATTGCTCGTGATAGCAATTATGAGCCTTTACTGGATGCCAAGAAAAAAATTCAATATGAACTGACTGCCAAAGATAATGCAACAGAATTAGTAGAAAATAATTCAAGCAGTAATAGCCCTGTTGAGATGAATACAAATGGCGAGTTGGTTAGCGTAATTACCTTTGAAAAACCAACAGTCTTTACATTAGACTCCAATAAAACCAGTAATTTTAAAGAAATTGCCGCAAAATTGGGGTGGGAAATGGGGAAAGAATACCGTTTTGAACCAGGTAAATACTTGTTGATTCAAGGTTCAAATAATAAATTACGCTTTGAACAAGATACTGGGCAATATACTCAATTGAATACAATTTATACGGCGATTGCGGATGAATTGCCAGAATCAGGTGCATTTGATAATAAACGTGTGGTGGCAGAAGTATTCAGCACATCGAATATGGGCAAAGTGAATGAAAAACGTGCTATTCATGCGTATGATGTGGGGCATGCCAATGGTTACAATCAAGCATATTTGTCGCTCAATGCATGGAAATTCAAAGACAATGAAGGCAAATATGATGGCTCGCCTTATAATTTGACCATTTATAATAATTTAGGATTTACACCATATAATAATCCAATTGGTCTACCTGATGGTTTGAAAGCCACTTACAAAGGTGTGGCATACTCTGACCGCACAGGTAAACAAGATGGCGTATTAAATATGACGGCTGAATTTGGTAAACAAGATGGATATTATTCTAGGCAAGAACTTACCTTTAATGGTAGCATTACAGGACGTACGCAAAACGATGGACGTGATGTGTATTTTGCGAGTGGTAATGTAAAAACCAATAGTGGTATGCCATCTAGTAATGCGGGTACAACCATTTATACCAATGATACGATTAAAAATATGACGGTATGGATGGAAGGTAAACATGCAGAAGAAGCCAAAGTCATTTATGGAGAAGGTCGTCTTCGTTTTGGCGGCTTTGCAGCAGAAGAAGTTGGCGGCATCTTAACCATCAAACCTAAAGATGGTGAAGAAAACATCGGCTTTATCGGCAAACGCTAATTAGGCAATCTTCAGGCAGCCTGAAAATTTTTGTTTCAGGCTGCCTTTCTGTATATGACACAATATTCAGTTAACCTAATAATCATTGCAGTAGGATGGGTACAAACTCACTAAAACCATTTATCTTGGGGACAAAAATGGTGAATTTACACCCCTATGCTAAACACATGTTTTGCCGTGTACCGCAGATGCTATTGACAGCGAAGCTGTGTTGGACGCAGAGTTGGTTTTTCAGGCAAAATCGTCAAATTCAAGGGGGAGAGAAACGGACTTGTATAGCTAAAAAATGTGAATCAGATTGAATACCTGATGAATATTTTTGACTCAGAAGTTGGCGATTTTGGCGAAAAAACAACTGCAAAACGAATTGTCAATAGTCCCTAAGGTTACCTGCAATTATTTGGAAATCAAACCATGAAATCTCAAGCTATTTTTATTTTATCCTTATGCACGCCTTTATCAATATGGGCTGCACCCGAAACCGAATCAGATAGACAATTCAATAAAACCATACAGCAAGTTGTACCACAAACTCCAGAAATTGCTGCTGAAACCTTTTCAGGCAGCCTGAAAGAATTACCCAAAGAAATCACATTTACTGATGTGCAACAAAATCCGCAATTGAGTGAACCTTTGCTGAATCAAGCCCTGAATCGTCGTGATTATGCGACTGCTGAGCAATTATTAAGCATTTACCGTCAATGGAATCAGAGTGATCCAATTTTAGTAGATTTTGCACAAGGTGCGATTTGGCGCGGTCAGGGTAAACACAAACAAGCCATTGCTTTGTATCAAAATATTTTGCAGAAAAATCCTCATTTAGTAACAGTTCGTTTAGATTTAGCAGCAATGTTATTTGAAAATCAGCAACTTAAAGATGCAAAAACACAATTTCAGGTTGCAAAAAAAATAGGGCTGCCCGAAGAAGTGTTACCACGCATAAACAGCTATGAGCAATCCATCGCCAATCAGCAAAAATGGCAATTTTCAGGCAGCCTGAGCTACACACGCGATGATAATTTAAATAATGTGTCGGCTGAACGTGAAATTCGTTTGCCACAATTTGGCAATTTGCCCTTTGCTAAAGATAAGGAATATTTACCTCAAAAAGGTCAAGGTATCAGCTATCATGCTGCAGCCGAGCGCGATTTAAATGTGGGTGGTAATCATCATATCAGCATGGGTGCAAGCGTTGATGGTTCGAACTATTGGGATAATCACGATTATGATGATGTGAGCTTACGTGGGCAATTGGGCTATGCCTACAAAGATTTACACAATGAAATACGCCTATTACCATTTGCGGAAAAACGCTGGTATAGTGGCGATTTGTATTACAACCGTGCTGGTGTGGATAGCAGCATATCCCGTTGGCTGAATACAAAATGGCGCGTTTCGGCAAATGGCACATTGGCTTGGAAAGATTATGCGAATGAGCGAAATGGGCGTGATGCACAAATCAGTGTCGGTATAAATTATCTGCTCAATCATAAAACTTATGTATTTGGCGGCTTGAATTATGGGCGCGACAAAGTATATGCCTTACCACGTAATAGCAGTCAGCGGCAAGGGGGCTATATCGGTTTAGGACAAACGTGGGGAAAATTTAACAGCCGTGTAGTACTGAATCGTTACAATGAAAGCTATGATGGCAATCATTACATTTACACTAACACACGTCGCCACGACCGTGTATTCAGCAGCAATATTAGTTTATCTCACCAATCATTGAAATTTTGGGACATCACACCACGTTTGAATTGGCGATACACCAAAGTCAAAAGTAATATTGACGCGTTGCACAGTTATGATAAACACAAATGGTTTGTGGATTTTGAAAAGCGGTTTTAAAGATTCAGGCAGCCTGAACGCGATTCTAAATCCAATAAAAACTGTTTGCGCGGCAAACCGCCTGCGTAGCCTGTGAGTTTGCCGTTGCTGCCAATCACGCGGTGGCACGGCACGATAATGGAAACCTTGTTTTGCCCATTTGCCGCAGCCACCGCGCGGACGGCTTTCGGATTGCCTAATTTGGCGGCTTGTTCCGCGTAAGAGATTGTTTCGCCATAGGGAATGGTTTGCAGAATACGCCACACGCGCTGTTGAAAATCCGTGCCAACACAATCCAATGGCACGGAAAAATTTTTCAGGCAGCCTTTCAGTACACGACAAAAAAAGTACAATAAAAAAAGAAGTCCGCATCAATTCAGTGGTATCGTATTAATTTTCTCACGAC
>NZ_JQKH01000126.1 GCF_000745955.1 Alysiella crassa DSM 2578
CTGCCTGTTTGCTCGTAGTTTTTCCCTGCCACAATGGTGGTATTGCCTTTCAGGCTGCCTACGGTGCTGGCGGTGTGGGTCAGGCTGGTATTGTCTTGCTCATCGGTGGTTTGTTTGCTGCCGATGGTTACACCTAAGCTACCAGTGCTCATTAAGCCTGATTTTTTGATTTGAGCATGGGAGTTTTCGCTCAATGTATTTTCAGCGCTTGTAATTTGAACATGGCCACCAGCGGTTAATTGAGTGCCATCATCCGAAATGATTTGGCTGCCTGAAACTAAAAGATTGTTATGTGCTTTAATAGCAACATCTTTACCCGTTATATTGCTGCCAACCGCTGTACTGCGTTGATATTCAGATTGTGAACGAGCCGATGAGCTAGATAAAAATCCATCATTTTTGCTGTAAAACTTATCTGAATAATCTTCTTGTTCATGAGCATGAGTAATGGAAACATCTTGACCAACCAGTTGTACTGAGCCATGTTCACTATTGATAGTAGAAGCAGATACATCTAATTTTTGATTAGCTTTCAGTACAATATGACCTTGTGTTTGGATATGACTTCCATTTTGTGTGGTTTTAATTTGATGTTGTTGATTATCCGCATCCCAAACGGTTTTTCGATCAGAAACCGTTTCAACGCCACCAATTGATAAATTTTGTCCAGCTTGGAGTAAAGTTGTGCCATTGCCTTGATTGTCTAATGAAGCTGCTTGGAATGTAATATTTCGACCAGCTTGTAGGGACAAAGAGGTTTGTTGGGGCTGATGTATGCCATCTCCAATACGGATTTGTGCATTTTGAGCAATATTACTGTGCGTGAATGTAGAACCATTCTGCATTTGTTGGCTATTACTGCTAGTGGCACTTGCCATCACAATATCACGACCAGCTTGTGCTTTTAAATGGTCTTTGGCATAAATATCTGCTTGATTAACAATATCTTGTTTAGCATCTAAATAAATTTTGTGTCCTTCAATACGACCACTTTGATGTTGAATATTGTCTGCAGAAATCATAAGTGTATGATTAGCATGTAATGTTCCCTTGTTGAGAACATTACCTTGCCCATTGACCACAATATTTTGTGCTGAAATCAGAGAGCCATCTGCTTGAAGCTTGGTTTGATTGTTTGCTAAATAGACTTTGGGTACATAAACTTGTTCTTGCTCACCGTTTGGCAAGGTAACTGTTTGTAATTCCAGCCAAACAATAGGCGAAGTTAAACTCGACATTTGTTCTGAAGACAATGCCGTGCCAATATTGATATTGAATTGTTGAGCAAATTGAATACCCGCATTCATTAATGCTTTGTACTGCTCTTCTTTATTTTGATAGCCTACAAAATAAGGTTTACCAGTTAATTGTGCGATTTGCTCACCAATCATGCGTTGTTCATAATAACCATCACCCAATCGTTTGTGCATATGATTGGGATCGATTTTTAGTGCATTAAGCATATAATCACTTCCCAGCCATTGACGATAATTGGTAAAAGCAGGGTCGGTTTCTACTAACCAGTTTGGGTGACTTGGGTTAATGGTATATAAGCTACTACTGGGTAAGGCTACTTCATTATGGTTAGGCAATGATGTATTGCTAGCCGTTATTTGAGCATTGGCTGTTTGAGCAACAGTTCCTCTATTTTGGAGTGTTTGCTTGCTTAATGTAAGAGTAGTGGGTAATGCAAATGTTTGTTCATGAGACTTTTCATTATTAAAAGTTGTTGTTTGATCTTCGCGTGTATAACCACTGCCAAATAAACCACCATCATGATACCAATCACGATGGATTTCTGTACCATTTTTAATGGTATAGCTTGTTCCTTGAGCGCTATCTTGAATAAGTTGTCCATTTTTTGTAATGATATTTTTATTGGCAATAATACTACTGTTTATATTTGACACATTTCCATCAAAAGAAAGGTTGCCTCCTGATTGAATAACTGATGGGTCAGTGTATTTAACCAATGTTTCATACTTATCTAAAGTATAGTTATTTTCTATCCAAATTCTTCCTAAATTTACTTCACTACCATCATCTTGTTTTAAATATATATTATTAATTCCGTTAAAGCGGAATTGATCGCGTTCATATTCATCAGGTAGTTTGGATTTCAAATCCCAGCCCCAATCACCTGGTCCATGCTCACCACTTCTACGATTTGAAAAACTAATCGTGTTTTTATGCTCTGTCCCTACTTTTTCTATTGCTGTATGAATATGTAGATTTTTATTGGTGGTTTGTGCTGCTGAAATAGACATATCACCAGCTGATTCAATATTCGCGGATAGATTATCCAATGAATCGGCTTGGCCTGTTGCATGATGATTTTCATTCAAGTGACGACCAATAAAGAGTGTATCTTCACTCAATAATTTACTGTGACCATCACTATTTACTGGGGTTTCATCTTCAGTTTGGTTAATGATTTTTCTCGCACCAATATCCAAACGCTCACGAGCCGCCACCACCGCTGCTTTGCCGTTCTCATCACGATTGACCACACTATCCGCAGCCAATGCCACATGGTTGCCATAAATTTTACCCGTGCCAATGTTCAGCAATTCTTGACCTGCTTCTACTCGGGTCAAACCATTGCTGTTCATCATGCCACGATTGCTAATATTTTGTTTTGCTTGAATATTGACTTCCGATTCAGCCTGAATGGTTTGGCTATTGTTCAGGCTGCCTGCGGTTTTGATGTTGAGCTTATTGCCAGCTTCCAGATTGCGTTCAACTGTGAAATCATCTTTCAAATCAATGGATAGATGATTGCCAGCTGCCAGTTTGCCTTGATTGTTCAAAGATTTGCTTTGTAGTGAAACATGGTTAGCAACAATTGTGCCATCCGTGTTATCAATATGCAAATTTTGGGCTTGTTTGTCTTGAATATTCAAAGCATTATTGGCTGCAATTTCGCCTTTTTGATTGTTCAGACTGCCTGAAACCGTCAAATTGGCATTGTCTACAGATTGCAATTTGCCCGCACGGTTGTCCAATTGCACTGTGCTGATATTGAGTGTTTTGCTGGCAAGCAATTCGCCTTGTGCGTTATTGACGGATTGGGTTTGAATGTCTGTGCTTTGTGCGCTGATTTTGGCTTGGCTATTATCCAACACATTGCCCGATACAGCTAATTTGTTCAACTGCAGTTCAGCCGTATTGTTCAAGCCATTTTTAGCCGTCAAATCCACACCGCCATTGGCATTTATCGTGCCTGAGTTGTTCAAGGTTTCTCGGGTTTTCAGGCTGCCTGTGGCAAAGTTTTGAATGCTACTGGGACTGCTCACCGCAGTGGCATTACCCGACCCCGTCGCGCTGCTCGGTGTGTTTTGTGTGGGCGCAGTTGTGCCTGTCGTCCCACCATTAGCCGTTGTGGGAACGGTATTATCTGCTTCTGGATAGCCAATTTTGCCACTATTGGTCAATGCACCTGTGCTTTCAATCGCCAAATCTTGCAAACCTGTTTGCGAAATCGTGCCCGCATTGTCCAATTTGGTAGTTTCCACATCCAAACGTGCGGCTTCAATATTACCGCTTTGGGTTTGTTTCATACTGCCTGAAACGCGAACATTTAATTCATTGGCTGCTAAAACTGTGCCTGAGTTGTCTACATTATCCGCTTTAATATCAAACTGTTCTTTGCTGGACAGGGTACCGCTATTATCAAGGTCTTTTGCTTTGATGTTGGTTTTGCCCTGCGAAGCGATGGTGCCCGCATTGCTCAAATTGCCTTGACTGTCTAAGGTTACGCCACCTGCATTGGCAAATACTTGACCTTTATTATCAATGCTTTGATTGTTTTCGGTGCTAATCAGTGTGATTTTGTTGGCGTACATCCCACCCAGTTCGCTGGTATCAATCGCCACCGCTTTTTGCTTGGGCGTATTTT
>NZ_JQKH01000127.1 GCF_000745955.1 Alysiella crassa DSM 2578
CCCCTGCGTCTACCAATTTCGCCACCTGGGCTGGTGTTGAAGATTGGCATTATACGGCTTTTTGAAATCTTGTAAAGCGTTCAGGCTGCCTGAAAGCGCAGGGCAATGATTTTGTGTAAAATTTAATTAATTTAATCCAATTGAACGATGGTTTGTCCAATCGGCATCAGCGTGATTTTGGCTAATTTCAAATGCTGCAAAGCAAAGGGAATGCCAATAATCGTTACCGCGCAAGCCAACGCAGCCGTCAAATGCCCAATCGCCAACCACCAGCCACCCAACACAAACCAAATAATATTGCCCAATAAACCCAATGAGCCTGTGCCAATATCGTCTTCGCCCGTGATTTGATTGCGCGGCACGGCTTCACGCCCGAATGGGAACAGCGAAAATTGTCCAATCACAAAACACGCCCGCGCCCACGGCAAGCCAATAATCGTAATCGCCATCAGCAGCCCCGCCAGCCACCAACCCAACGCCGTCAAAAAGCCACCCAATACAAACCATAAAATATTCAAAATTGTACGCATAATGTTTCTCCGTTGTGATGATTTAAATGATAAGCATAAAGTAATGTTCAGGCTGCCTGAAAACAAGTGCCAAATTCGCAAATTATCGTTAAAATCGCGAGATTTGTTTGGGAGCTTGCGATGACGGCTGCAATGTACACTTTATTGATTTTGGCGGTTTTGATGGCGAATGCGCCTTTTTTGACCCAGCGTGGTTTGGGCATTATCGCTTTGAAACGCAAAACATTTTGGCACCATTTGGCGGAATGGGCGTTGGGGTTGGTGTTGGTGGGCGGTTTGGGGTATTTATTGGAGAAGCGCACGGGGGCGGTTCACACGCAGGGTTGGGAATTTTATGCGGTGGTGCTGTGTTTGTATTTGGTGTTTGCGTTTCCTGCGTTTGTGTGGCGGTATTTTTGGCAGGGACGACACAAGGAATAGGATAATTCATTTTCAGGCTGCCTTTTCGTACACGACAATCATTATATTATAGCACCAGATTTGGCAAAATATTTTAATTATTCAATCATTTTGGTGTGCACGGCGCACCCTACGATTATTTTTGTTGTGTATTTTCAGGCTGCCTGAAATATTTATATTTTTTAAAATTAAAAATAAATCAATTAATTAGGATAATTTATGAAAACGCAAGTACACTTATTTTCAGGATTTTTAGGCACAGGCAAAACCACCGCCATTCGCAGTTTAATTGCACAAAAACCTGAACATGAACAATGGCTTATTATTGTAAACGAGTTTGGCGAAATTGGCATTGATGGCGCGGTATTGTCGGACAATGGCATTCCTGTGGCGGAGATTTCTGGGGGCTGTTTGTGTTGCACGGCTGGGGCGCAGATGGGCGACACGGTTAAGCAAATGTTGAAAAAAAATCAACCACACAGAATGTTGATTGAAGCAAGCGGTTTGGCGCACGCGGCGGGCGTGATTGATGAATTGAAAGCCCCTGAATTTACAGAAAAATTAGAGATTGCCGCCGTGTTTACGGTGGTGGACCCGCGCCAATTTATTGACACGAATTTCGCCAGCCACGCGCTCTACAAAGACCAAGTCGGCGTGTGCGATGTCTTGGTGGCGAGCAAAACGGATTTGTGTAACGCGGAACAATTGGCGGAATTTCGAGCGCAGGCTGCCAAATTGTTTCCGCCCAAAGCCTTGATTGTGGAAGTGAACAACGCGCAAATGAAACTGGAATGGCTGGACACGCCTGTGCTGGAAAAATCGCGTTACCGTATCAAATCATTACCTGATAATACAATGGGTTACCAATCGCAAGGTTTTACTTTTGAAGTGGGCAGAAATTTTGATGGCGAAAAAATCACGAATTTTTTTAATGATTTGCCCAAAATGACGGACGGTTTGGTACGCGCCAAAGGGGTGTTTCAAGTTTTGGATACTTGGGTGTGGCTGAATTGGGTGGACGGGCAATGGGGCGCGAATCAGGTTTCGTGGCGGCGTGATAGTCGTTTTGAATTGATTGCCAAATCGTTTGACGCGGACGAAATTGAGCGGCGATTATTGGACGCGTTGGAATAAATTTCAGGCTGCCTAAAAACAGATTAACCATTTGAAAATATAAAAAATTATGGCACAAAAAAATATTGGCAATATGATTGTCAAACACATTTCCAATCCGAAAAATTGGACGAAGAAAAAAATGGCGGCGTTGGGCGTGGCGGTTGCCAGCGCATTGGTGGCGAATCAGTTTGCGGGCAAAAGCAATGCTTCGGGCGACAAGGCGGCGGCGAAAAAAGGGCAAACCTATGCCGCCAAAGTCATCAAAGTGGCAGACGGCGACACGGCAACCGTTACCGACACGCACGGCGCGAAACACACGCTGCGTTTTGCCTATATTGACGCACCCGAAAAAGCGCAAGCGCACGGCATTGCCAGCAAAAACGCGTTGGAAAAACTGATTCATGGCAAACAAGTGGAAGTTTATGTTACTGATGTGGATAGGTATTCGCGTGAAGTGGCGGTGGTGAAATTGCAAGGTTTGGATGTGAATTATGAGCAAGTGAAAAACGGCAACGCGTGGCACTACCAAACTTATGCGAAAAAATCGCAGCCATCGGGCGATTACAGTCGTTATGCGGCGGCGTTGGCGGCGGCGGAGAAAAATCGTGTGGGGCTGTGGTCGGGCAAAAAACCGCAAGCTCCGTGGGATTATCGCGCCCAATTGCGGGCGCAAGGCGGCAATACGGAAGAATAATGTTGGCACACAAAAACAGGCAGCCTGAAATTTTTCAGGCTGCCTGCTTCTCTTCTTCTCGTTTGGAAACTTGTTTGTAGTAGAATGTAATTTATTTATGAAAAAATAGCAAGGAAAATTTTTTATGCAACCTATTTTATTGGCTTCAGGCAGCCCACGCAGACGTGAAATTTTGGAAAATTTAGGTTTTATTGTTCACAAAATCTCTGCCGAAATTGACGAAACGCCACACGATGGCGAACTTGCCTACGACTATGTTCAACGCATGGCGGTGGAAAAAAACCGCGCCGCCATCGCCCAATTCGGCAGCACCGAACAAGCCATTTTGTCCGCCGACACCACTGTGGCATTAAACGGACACATTTTGGGCAAACCCGACAACGCCGCCCACGCCCACGAAATATTGTCCGCGCTTTCAGGCAGCACCCATCAAGTGATGACGGCGGTGTGCGTGTCGCGTGGCGGACGCGAGTGGGTGGCGGTGCAATGCAGCGATGTGCAATTTAAACCCTTGTCAGAACAAGAAATTGCCGCCTACATCACTTCTGGCGAGCCGATGGATAAAGCGGGGGCGTATGGGATTCAAGGCGTGGGTGGGGTGTTTGTGGCGCATTTATCGGGCAGTTTTACGGGCGTGATGGGTTTGCCCGTATTTGAAACGCTGAATTTATTGCGTGAAGCGGGCGTGGACGTGCCGCCTTTTCAGGCTGCCTGAAAATTAAATTGTAAGAAAATACAATTATTAACTGAAAAACATCAAAATTTGTTTTACAAATAAATTGACAGATTTTTGGATTGCGCTATAATTCAGTCTTCATTCCCTGATAGCTCAGTCGGTAGAGCGACGGACTGTTAATCCGCAGGTCGCTGGTTCGAGCCCAGCTCGGGGAGCCAAATTTAAACCGC
>NZ_JQKH01000128.1 GCF_000745955.1 Alysiella crassa DSM 2578
GTAAACGGCTCGGTGGGCATATTGGGCAGCACCAGCGTTTCATCGTTTGGGTTGAGCGAATAGGCGGTTTCAGGCAGCGTTTCATCGTTTTTTTTGATGGAGATGAGTTTCACATCGCCTTGCAAAACGAGTTCGGTCGCGCCATTTTGCGGTTCAATGTGCAAAGTTGCCCAAACATCGGTATATTGTTCGTTGATTTCAAAAAGCAAATCGGTTTTGGGAACAAGGTGGGTGGGGGCGGTGTAGTCTTTTAAATATTTGACGGTTTGGGTCATAAATCAAATCCTAATGGTGAGAGAAATTCATTTCAGGCAGCCTGAAAAACAAAAAAGCGTTATCAGCAAATTTGGATAACGCTTTTATTGTAACGAAATTTCGGGCTTTCAGGCTGCCTAAATTGGCTAAATGATGAAAATATCCCCCTACTCCCACTTATGTTTATTAAAAATAAAGCAGCCTGAAAACAGATTTTTCTATTTTCAGGCTGCCTTTTATTTAATTAACATCAATTATTTTGCTTGATTCAATTCTTCGCGCAATTTTTTCGTTACGCTCATCATTTTTTCAAGTTGCTCAATGGTTTCCGTCCAACCGCGTGTTTTCAAACCGCAGTCTGGGTTCACCCACAAACGCTCAACGGGCACCACATTCATCGCTTTACGCAACAGGTGTTCAATTTCGCTTTCCGCAGGTACGCGTGGGCTGTGAATGTCGTACACACCCGGACCGATGTCGTTTGGATACTTGAATTCGCCAAATGCGGTCAGCAAATCCATGTCGGAACGTGAAGTTTCAATGGTAATCACGTCCGCGTCCATGCTGGCAATGGCGGGCAAAATGTCGTTGAACTCGGAATAGCACATGTGGGTGTGGATTTGCGTGCTGTCTTCTGCGCCTGTTGATGACAAGCGGAAGGCTTCGCAAGCCCAATCCAAGTATTCATTCCATTGTGATTTTTTCAATGGCATGGCTTCACGAATCGCAGGTTCGTCAATTTGAATGACTTTAATGCCCGCTTTTTCCAAATCCAACACTTCATCGTTCAAAGCCAAAGCGATTTGTTTTGCCACCACGCTCAAAGGCACGTCATCGCGCACGAATGACCATTTGAACATGGTTACAGGACCCGTCAGCATGCCTTTCATGGGGCGTTTGGTCAAAGATTGCGCGTAAGATGACCAGTAAACCGTCATTGGGTTAGGGCGAGACACATCACCGAAAATGATGGGCGGTTTCACGCAGCGTGAGCCGTAAGATTGCACCCAGCCAAATTGCGTGAAGCAGTAGCCAGCCAACTGTTCACCGAAGTATTCCACCATGTCATTACGCTCGGCTTCGCCGTGTACAGGCACGTCCAGTTGCAATTTTTCTTGGATTTCAACGCAGTAGGCAATTTCTTTTTTCATTGCCGCATCATAATCAGCCGCAGACAATTCGCCTTTTTTGAACGCTGCACGAGCTGCGCGGATTTCAGCCGTTTGTGGGAATGAGCCGATGGTGGTGGTGGGCAAAATGGGCAATTTCATCCATTCTTGTTGCGCTTTGATGCGTGTTGCGAATGGCGATTTGCGTTGGTCTGCACCAGCAGGCAGGCTTTCCAAACGTGCTTTTACGGCATCGTTGTGGATTTTTTTGTTGGTGGCGCGGTCGGCGGCGGCTTCGTCAGAGGCTTTTAAGGCTGCCTGAACGCTGTCTTTGCCGTGTGCCAAAGCTTGTTTAATCACGCCCAATTCCACCAATTTTTGCGCGGCAAATGCCATCCAGTTTTTGATTTCGGGGTCTAATTTTTCTTCCACCGCCAAATCTTGTGGGCTGTGCAACAATGAGCAGCTTGGCGCAATCCACAAATTGTTGCCAAATTTTTCTTTTACAGGCTGCAAAGTGTCAATGATTTTGGTCAAATTCGCTTTCCACACATTGCGACCGTCCACCAAACCGATGGACAATACTTTGCTGCTTGGGTAGTTGTCGGCGAATACTTCCAGTTGTGGGTAATCGCGCACGCAGTCAATGTGTACGCCGTGTACAGGCAGGCTGCTCAACAATTTGATGTGTTCGCTCACGCCCGCGAAGTATGTGCCGATGATGATGCGAACGCCTGTGTTGGTCAATTCTTGGTACACTTCGGGGAAGGCGTTTGTCCAAGCCTCGCCAGCGTCCACCGCCAAAATGGGTTCGTCAATTTGAATCCAATCCACGCCTTCAGCCGCCAATTCACGCAATAATTGCGCGTAAACAGGCAATAATTTAGGCAATAAAGTTTTAATGCGGCAACCAAATTCTTCTTTTTTCTTACCCAACCACAACAAAGTCAAAGGACCCACCAAAGTTGGTTTAATATCATGACCTTGTGCTTTGGCTTCTTTAATTTGCTCAATCAAACGCGCGGAATGCGCTGAAAATTCGGTATCCGCATGCCATTCAGGTACGATGTAATGGTAATTTGTGTCAAACCATTTGGTCATTTCCATCGCAAATTGGGTGGCGTTACCACGAGCCAATTGGAAATATTGTTCCAAAGTCAAATTCGCAGGGTCAAAACCAAAGCGTTTTGGAATCGCACCAACCGCGCACAACAAATCCAAAACATGGTCGTAAAACGAAAAATCGCCAACGGGCAGCAAATCTGCGCCTGCGGCTTTTTGGGTTGCCCAGTTGCTACGGCGGATTTCGGCAGCCACTTCTTGCAATTCGGCTTCGCTTTTCGCGCCTTTCCAAAAGGCTTCTACCGCGAATTTCAACTCGCGTTTTGCGCCTACGCGTGGGTAACCGCTTAAGTGAAATGTATTCATCGTACTCTCCGAATAAGAATTTAGAAAAACGCGATAATCGCGTGTTTAGACAAGAAATGCAAACGCTAAATTTGCATTTCAAAATGAAATTATTTCATAATCAGGCAGCCTGAAAACCGTTTTCAGGCTGCCTGTCTATCGTGCAATATTTTAGCATAGACCGCAGACGGCACATAACGCTGCACCACATTCTGCCAACCATTCAGCCCCACCAAACCCTTGACCATAGTGGAAGAAATTTCGGCAATTTCACGCGGCGGCATTAAAAAAACCGTTTGAATTTCCGCATGCAAATCTGCATTGATATAGCGAATCGCGCGTTCATATTCATAATCTGCATTAGAACGAATGCCACGCACAATAAATCTCGCATTGACCGAATGCGCATAATTCACCAAAAACTCATTTTCAAATGAAGCCACTCGCACATTTGGGAAGGATTGTGTGATTGCCTGCAACATTTGTTTGCGTTCTTCTATCGTGTAACTGCTTTTTTTATCCGAATTCACACCGATGGCAACAATCAATTCATCAAATAATTTTTGCGCTTCCGTAATCATCCACAGATGACCATTGGTCGGTGGGTCAAAACTGCCTGCATATACAGCGCGGCGAATATTAGATTGGAACATAAATTTCCTTAATGATGGTAAAACACCCTACCTTAACATTAAGGTAGGGTGTTTTGGAATAAATAGTTTGGCGATGACCTACTTTCGCATACGATTGTATACTATCATCGGCGCTGGAATGTTTCACTGTCCTGTTCGGGAAGGGAAGGAGTGG
>NZ_JQKH01000129.1 GCF_000745955.1 Alysiella crassa DSM 2578
TTGATTACCAAAACAGATTTAACAATACTGGATGATTTACAACAGCAAATGGAGTATTGGACCAATAGGTTTTCAGCTAATCCAAATGAGATGAGTCCTGAAAACTACCAATATCGCATTGATAACAGCAATGAATTGTTTGAATATTATACAATTGGACGTTTATTGCCCTAAAATCCGAAAAACATATTTTCAGGCAGCCTTTCAGTACACGACAATTTTTACCAACACTCAAAATGTAGAGTGCCTACCACGCACCAAGTCATTCAAATAATTGAAATTTCGGTGCGTAATACGCACCCTACATGAATTTTGTCGTGTACTGAAAGGCAGCCTGAAAACGTCAAAAAACATTTTCAGGCTGCCTATTATCTAAAAATAAATATTTAGAAATTAACCAAATACCAAATATTCCCCATTCGCGTCAATCCGAATCGTGCTTTCAGGCGCATAATCGCCTTTGAGTAGGGCTTTGGCGAGCGGATTTTCAATTTCCGCTTGAATCGCACGCTTAAGCGGACGCGCCCCATACACAGGGTCAAAACCCGCCGCCGCAATCAAATCCAAAGCCGCCACCGATACTTCCAAACGCAAACCTTGCGCCGCCAAACGCCGTTTCAGGCTGCTTAACTGAATCGCCGCAATATGACGAATATTCGCCTGATTCAGCCCATGGAACACCACCACTTCATCAATACGGTTAATCAGTTCAGGGCGGAAATGGTTTTTCACATCGCCCATCACGGCAGCTTTGATGGCGGCATAATCCGCCGTGTCGCCCAATTGCTGAATATGCTGACTGCCAATATTGCTCGTCATCACAATCACCGTGTTTTTGAAATCAACGGTGCGACCTTGTCCATCGGTCAAACGACCATCGTCCAACACTTGCAGCAAAATATTGAACACATCGGGGTGCGCTTTTTCCACTTCGTCCAGCAAAATCACGCTGTATGGTTTGCGGCGAACTTGCTCGGTCAAATAGCCACCTTCTTCATAACCCACATAACCAGGAGGCGCACCGATTAAACGCGCAATACTGTGTTTTTCCATGTATTCCGACATATCAATGCGGATTAAATGCTCTTCGCTGTCAAACAAGAAACTTGCCAATGTTTTGCACAATTCCGTTTTGCCCACACCCGTTGGACCGAGAAACAGGAAACTGCCATAAGGTTTATTGGGGTCTGCCAAACCCGAACGGCTGCGGCGAATCGCGTCTGCCACCGCGCGGACGGCTTCATCTTGACCGACCACACGTTTGTGCAACACGTCTTCCATTTTCAACAATTTCTCGCGTTCCCCCTCCATCATTTTGGCAACTGGAATGCCCGTCATGCGCGACACAATTTCCGCGATTTCTTCCGCGCCCACTTTCGTGCGGAATAATTTGTTTACCTGTTTCAGGCTGCCTGAAGTTTCCGCCGCGTGTAATTGTTGCGACAATTTCGGCAACACGCCATATTCCAATTCAGACGCTTTCGCATAATCGCCCGCGCGTTTGGCTTGCTCAATTTTCAGTTTAATTTCATCAATTTGCTTTTTAATATCCGCGCTGCTGGACGAAGCCGCTTTTTCCGCTTTCCAAATTTCGTCCAAATCCGCATATTCTTTTTGCAGGCTGCCAATTTCTTCGTCAATCAATGCCAAACGCTTTTTGCTCGCCTCGTCCGTTTCTTTCGCAACGTGCATTTTTTCCATTTGCAACTGAATAATGCGGCGGTCAAGTTTATCCATCGCTTCGGGTTTAGAATCCATTTCCATTTTAATGCGGCTGGCGGCTTCATCAATCAAATCAATCGCTTTATCGGGCAAAAAACGGTCGGAAATATAACGGTTAGACAATTCCGCCGCCGCCACAATCGCAGGGTCGGTAATGTCCACACGATGATGAACTTCATAACGCTCTTGCAAACCGCGCAAAATCGCAATGGTCGCTTCCACGCTCGGCTCTTCCACCAAGACTTTTTGGAAACGGCGTTCCAAAGCCGCGTCTTTTTCAATGTATTGGCGATATTCGTCCAGCGTGGTCGCGCCAATGCAATGCAATTCACCACGCGCCAAAGCAGGTTTGAGCATATTGCCTGCGTCCATTGCGCCATCGGTTTTACCTGCGCCCACCAGCGTGTGAATTTCATCAATAAAAATCAAAGTGTTGCCATCGTCTTTTGCCAAATCGTTCAATACGGCTTTCAGGCGTTCTTCAAATTCGCCACGATATTTCGCGCCCGCAATCAAAGCCGCCAAATCCAGCACCAACAAACGCTTATTGCGTAAAGATTCAGGCACTTCGCCATTCACAATTCGTTGCGCCAAACCTTCCACAATCGCCGTTTTGCCAACCCCTGGTTCGCCGATTAACACGGGATTGTTTTTCGTGCGGCGTTGCAAAACTTGGATTGCGCGGCGGATTTCGTCATCGCGCCCAATCACGGGGTCAAGTTTGCCTTCGCGTGCGCGTTCGGTTAAGTCCAGCGTGTATTTTTTGAGGGCTTCGCGTTGGTCTTCCGCATTTTGATTGTCAATCGTTTGCCCATTATTCAATTTTTCAATTGCTGCCAATAATTTGTTTTCGGTAACGCCATTGCTGATTAAAATTTTGCCCGCCGCATTTTTCTCTTGCACCAAACTCAATAAAAACAATTCGCTGGCAATATACGCATCGCCGCGTTTGGTGGCGATTTTGTCCATTAAATTGATGGTGTTTTCCGCTTCACGGTTCAGCGTAACATTGCCGCCTTGCCCAGATACTTTGGGCAATGCGTTCACGGCAGCCTGCACATCGCGTTGAATTTGCGCCAAATTGCCACCCGCTTGCACCAGCAATGCGCCCATGCCATTGGTGCTTTCCGCCAACATGGTTTGCAAAATATGCAGATTTTCAATATACGCATGGTCTTTGTTTAACGCCAAACTTTGCGCTTCACTCAAGATTTGTTGAAATTTGGTGGTTAATTTTTCGTATCGCATAATACGGTTTCCTTTTTGGGTAATGTTTTGATAAACACGATATAGGGTTGCCCAAAATAAAAAACAAGGGCAAAATTTTCAGGCAGCCTGAAAAAAATAATTCATGACAAAACAATTATCTAAATATATTCACATCTAAAAATCAAAAAATGCTTGGCAAAATGCCCAAATTGCCGTATGATTCGCACTTCTTAAGTCGGAGGCGTGGCAGAGTGGTTTAATGCAACGGTCTTGAAAACCGTCGAAGGTTTGCGCCTTCCGTGAGTTCGAATCTCACCGCCTCCGCCAAATTTAAAAAACGGTCTGAATGTGATTCAGACCGTTTCTGTTTATGTAGAAATTGGGTAAATCAATCTTCAGGCAGCCTGAATTCAGTACACGACCATTTCTCAATCAAGTAATCATGTAGGGGGCACCCTACACCATATCCCACATTTTTTGTAGATAATAAAAAGGCAGCCTGAACATTTTCAGGCTGCCTGAAGTTATAGTGGATTCAATTTAAATCAGGACAAGGCGACAGCGACCGCCGTGTACACATAGTACATAAGGGAGCTGGCAACGCGGTACTGGTTTAAAT
>NZ_JQKH01000130.1 GCF_000745955.1 Alysiella crassa DSM 2578
AAAATCAACGAACCCCCACCCTAACCCTCCCCCGCAAGCGGGAGAGGGGACAGGTTACAGGCAGCCTGAAAGATTTTTGTCGTGTACTGAAAGGCAGCCTGAAACCACAGCCCACATTATCCAAAACAGACATCAAATTTTTGTGAACCAATTATGAAGATTTCATGAAGATTGCGACCCGATAACCATGAACCCCCACATTCTCATTTTAGAAGACGAACGCGAAATCGCCGAATTGGTGGAAATGGCGTTGAAACGCGCCCATTGCACCGCCCAAATTGCCGTTACCGCCGCCCAAGCGCAACAATTTTTGGCACAAACCCAGTTTGATTTACTGCTGCTGGACGTGGGTTTGCCCGACATCAACGGCTTTGATTTTTTGAAACTGATTCGCGCCCAACACCATTTGCCCGTCATCATGCTCACCGCGCAAGACGAAGAAACCGACCGCATTTTGGGTTTGGAATTGGGCGCAGACGATTATTTGGGCAAACCATTTAGCCCACGCGAACTGATTGCCCGAATCAAAGCCGTATTGCGCCGCACCCAAACTTTCAGGCAGCCTGAAACCTCCACAGCCGAATGGCAAGACGACAGCCAAGCGCATTGCATACGCCATCGCGGACAAGCCTTGCCACTCACATTGGGCGAATACCGCCTGCTCCGCACCCTGCTCAATCGGCAAGGGCGCGTGTTCAGCCGCGAAGAATTGCTCATCGCCATGTTTGGCGACCAACGCCCATCCGACCCGCACACGATTAACACCCACATTCGCGCCCTGCGCCAAAAACTCCGTGCCGCCCACATTGACGATGAAGTCATTCGCACCCATCACGGTTTAGGATACAGTTTTTCATGTTGAAATATTTTAAAAACATCAGTTTACGCCTATTTTTTTGTTTATTGGGCATTTGTACGCTGTTGATGGCGTGGGCGTGGTGGCACAATAGTCCACAAATCAAATTATTGATTATTTTAAATTTATTGATTTTGATGATGTTGGCGTGGTGGCTGGCACGGAGCATTAACCGCATTCGCCACTATGCCGAAGCGATGGCAGCCAACCGCACCGCGCCCAAACCGCAATTTGGCGAAAGCTATTTGGCGCGATTGGTGAACGCGATTGCCCATTTGCGCGATGAACTGAACCACCGCCAACACATTGAAAACTACATTTTGGGCTTGACCCACGAATTGAAAACGCCTTTGACCGCGCAAAATGCCGCGCTGGAATTGCTGCAAGACAGCGATTTGACGGACGAGCAACACGAATTGGTCGCCCGATTGTCGCGCAATGTGCAAAAACAGCAGCAGTTGATAACGCAATTATTGGAATTGGCGCGTTTGGAAAATTGCGATAATTTGTCGGTTGTGGAGACGGTTTCGCTGCACACTTTGGCGTTTCAGGCTGCCTGTGAAGCGGAAAATGCGTGTGCCGCCAAACATTTGCGTTTGAATGTGGACACGTCCACGCCAGAGATTGTGCTGCAAGGCAACCCGACTTTATTGCGCCAAGCCATAGACAATTTATTGTACAACGCGATTGATTTTGCCGATGAAAACAGCGAAATCCGCCTGCATTTCAGCCGCCAAATGTCCATTTTCACGCTGCACATGAACAATCAGGGCACGACCATGCCCGATTACGCGCTGGCAAAAATCCCGCAACGCTTTTATTCCTTGCCTCGCGCCAACGGTCGGCGCAGTAGCGGTTTGGGGTTGAGTTTTGTGGCGGAAATCATGCGTTTGCATGGTGGCGAATTGCGTTTGCAAAATCAGGAGAATGGGGTAAGGGCGAGTTTGATTTTTAGGCAGAAAATGTAGGGTGCCTACCACGCACCAAATCATGCAAATAATCTGGCATTTTGGTGCGTCATACGCACCCTACATGAATTTTGTCGTGTAACGAAAGGCAGCCTGAAAACACATTCAGGCTGCCCTAATTTTATTTTCAGCGCAAATTATTTGATTGCCGCCAACACATTTTTCAGCCAGGTCCAAAACACGGCAACCGATTGAATGTTCACACGTTCATCGGGCGAATGCAGCATTTCAATCGTTGGGCCAAAGGAAACCATTTGCCAATGTGGATAATTCCGCCCCAAAATCCCACATTCCAAACCTGCGTGAATGACCATGATTTCAGGCTGCTTGTCCAATAATTTCGCGCCTTCGCGGTACACGGTTTGCACGATGGGCGAATTGGGGTCAGGCTGCCAACCGACATACGCGCCACTCAATTCAGCCGTGCCGCCCGCCAATTCATACAAATCACACAAACGTTGCGCCAAATGATTGCGCGCAAAATCGTTTTGCGAACGCAGCAAATATTCCACATTCAGGCTGCCTGAAACGCATGCCACTTTGGACAAATTGCCCGAAGTTTCCACCAAATTCGGCACAGTCAAACTCATGCCGTCCACGCCGTTGGGGCTGGCGTTGAGTACGCGCAAAATGGTCGCTTGGCTGGCTGCTGTGAAATGGGTTTCTGGGGCGGTGGTTTCGCGCAATTCAATGCGAATGTTTTCGTCTTCGCTTGGCAAGGTGGCGATAATGGGATTGGCTACTTGGTTGATTTTATTTTGCAAAAATGCCAAATCATGCTGACTGAAAAACACGGCTTCGGCTTCGCGCGGAATGGCGTTGCGTAATGTGCCGCCGTGCAAATCCGCCAACTGAATGTGGTCGTGCAAATCGCGCAAAATGTGCGCCAAAATTTTAATCGCATTGCCGCGCTGTTTGATGATGTCAATGCCCGAATGCCCGCCTTTCAAACCGCGCACGGTCAGCGCGTAAGCCTTGCCAGACGCGTTTTGCGTGTCAAAAGGCAGCCTGAAACTCGCGTCCACACCGCCAGCGCAGCCAATGCAGATTTCGCCCAAAGTTTCCGTGTCCAAATTCAGCAAAATATCGCCTTTCAGCCAACCGCCTTGCAAGCCGAGTGCGCCTTCCATGCCGCTTTCTTCGCAGGCGGTGAACAGGGCTTCCAAATTGCCGTGCGCCACATCGTTGGACGCCAGCACCGCCAACGCCGCCGCCGCGCCAATGCCGTTGTCCGCGCCCAAAGTGGTGCCACGCGCTTTGACCCAATCGCCGTCAATGTAGGTTTGAATGGGGTCTGTGGCGAAATTGTGATTGCTGTCGTGGTTTTTCTGCGCCACCATGTCCAAATGCGCTTGCAAAATCACGCTGGGGGCGTTTTCTTTGCCTTGCGTGGCGGGTTTGCGGACGAGAATATTGCCCACATGGTCGCGTTCGGCGTGCAAACCCAAACGCACCGCCTCGTCCAACACGAATTGTTGTACCGCCTCTTCTTGATAAGACGGGCGCGGAATGGCACACAGTTTGGCAAAATAATCCCACACGATTTGCGGTTCAAGTTTGGATAAGGGCATGGTTTTTTCCTTTGAATAATGGGGTTGTTGAAATGGGGGATTTTATCAAAATGGCGGATTTTCAGGCTGCCTTTCAGTACACGACAAAAAAAGTACAATAAAAAAAGAAGTCCGCATCAATTCAGTGGTATCGTATTAATTTTCTCACGA
>NZ_JQKH01000131.1 GCF_000745955.1 Alysiella crassa DSM 2578
TCCCCCACCCTAGCCCTTCCCCGTTGGAGACGGGGGAGGGGACAGGTTTGTGGTTATTTCAAAAAATTGTCGTGTACTGAAAGGCTGCCTGAAAATATAGGAGTTTGTAAAAATTCTTGTTAGGCAGCCTGAAATCAAATCAACAAAAATATTTTGAAAATAAGGTACAACAAAATGGGTTTTAAACCAATTCCAGCAGCGATTGCCATTGCGCTCACGCTGATTATCTGGTTCATTCCTGCCCCCGATGGGGTGCAAGAAAACGCATGGCATTTGCTGGCGTTGTTTGTGGGCATTATTGCGGGGATTATTGGCAAGGCTATGCCGATTGGCGCAATGGCAATTTTGGCAATAACACTGGTGGCATTATTGCAAGTAACTGTGCCTGAAGTGGGCGCAGATGGCAAAACAATCAAAGATACCGCAGGTCAAGCCGCCAAAGACGCTTTGAGTGCGCTCAACAGCCCTTTGATTTGGATGATAGGCGCGGCGATTATGATTTCTCGTGGCTTACTGAAAACGGGCTTGGGAACGCGTTTTGCCTATCTGTTTTTATCCGTATTTGGTAAAAAAACCATAGGGGTGGGTTACAGTTTGGCGTTGTCGGATTTGCTGGTTGCGCCTGTAACGCCGTCTAATACGGCGCGTGGTGGCGCGATTGTGCACCCAATTATGCGTGCGATGGCAGATGCCTTTGACAGTAAACCTGAAAATGGCACCGAAAAACGCATCGGCAAATATTTGGCATTGGTGAATTATCACGCGAATATTATTTCCTGCCTGATTTTTGTAACGGCAACCGCCCCCAATTCTTTGGTGGTGAAACTGATTGCCGAAGCTCGCCCAGAAGTACAATTAACGTGGACAACGTGGTTTTTTGCGATGGTGGTACCAGGGCTGGTGTGTATGGTTATCATGCCGATTATCTTGTTTTATATGTATAAACCTGAAATCACCAGCACACCCAATGCCCCCGATATGGCAAAACAAAAATTGCAAGAAATGGGCAAAATGACGCGTGGCGAATGGATTATGTTGGGTGTATTTGCCGTATTGCTGTTGTTGTGGGCAGGTATTCCAGCTTGGTTACTCGGCAGTTGGGCAAAAGTGGATGCGACCACCACCACTTTATTGGGCTTGTCTTTATTATTATTGACGGGCGTTTTGACATGGGACGATGTGTTGAAAGAAAAAGGTGCGTGGGACACAGTCATTTGGTTTGCGGCTTTGATGATGATGGCAAACTTTTTGAATAAATTGGGTTTGATTGGCTGGGTGTCAGACGTGTTAGGCAGTGGAATTGCCAGTATGGGTTTAAATTGGGTGTGGGGTTGTGTTTTGCTGACTTTGGCGTATATTTATTCACATTATATGTTTGCCAGTGGTACAGCGCACGTTACGGCGATGTTGGGGGCGTTTTACGTGGCGGGTTTGGCATTGGGTGCGCCGCCGATGTTGTTTGCGCTGGTGTTGGCGGCGGCTTCGGGCATTATGATGTCGCTCACGCATTATGCTTCGGGTTCATCGCCTGTGATTTATGGTTCGGGCTACACTACGATGGGAGAATGGTGGACGGCGGGTTTGGTGATGAGTATTGTGGAGATTTTGGTGTTTGCCACCGTAGGCGTGGTATGGTGGAAGATGTTGGGCTATTGGTAATGAGATGATTGTTTTCAGGCTGCCTTGATGGTTTGATTTGAATAGCAGTAGGCAGTCTGAAAGCAAAATTTTGTTTCACAGTCATCCATGCCAATTAAAATAGTGGTGTGTTTTACAAATGTAAAAAGGCAGCCTGAAAGCATATTTTCAGGCTGCCTTTTATTATATAATTATTATATAATGGCAAAACCCATTGAAGGATAAATAATGAAAACACTTGTACAACACAAATTGCCTATTCGCAAAATGTTTAAAAGCCTGTTTACTGGCGCAGACACAGGAAATGAATCGTCCCAAACTGCCCCCATTTCATCTGCCAATATCAGTAATTTGCCCACGCCACAGCCCATTACCACCGATACGGTGGAACACACGATTGGCGTGGAAATCAATGATGTGCCGCCTATTCATCACGAAAACCATCACGAAACTCATTTAGAATTAGATAGTTTGGAAGCATGGTCGTCTCATGACGAAACCGCAAACACATCTGCGACCAACCATCATCTATTGGATAACACGCCTGAAGCGGCTGAAGATTTGCCGCAATATTTGGCTTTGAGCCGCGTGTTGCGCGAACAATTAGACACTATTCCCGAATGTCAGGCGGTGGCGTATGTCAATATCAGCAGCAATCAATATATTGGCATTTGAAACCAGACAATCGTGGGCAGAAGCCGTGCAGCCTTTGATTGCCGCTGCCACGTCTGATTTATTTCTCGCGCCCAACACGGCAAAAATGGTTAACGCGTTCCGAAAATTGCGTGAAAAATCATTTGATGAAGTGAATTATCATCAAATTATTATTTCGGCAGACAATGTTACCTATGTGTTGCTGCGTGCGAAAAATCGCGGCGACCGTGTGGCGGTGTTTGCTTGCCGCGATTCGGTGGCGTTGGGTATGGTACTTGTTCATGCGCACCAGGCTTTACCGAAAATTGAAGCGGCTGAAGATTTGCCAGATTAATTTTATGCGTTTAAGCAGTTTTCAGGCAGCCTGAACGCAAAAATCCATGTATAATCCGCCAATTAAATTTTGTGAAAGACCCAAATGTTAAACGAACAAGAATTGCAAGAACTGCAAAAAATGGTGGACATCGCCGTAAACGCATTGGAAGATGTGAAAGCCAAAGACATCATCGTATTGGACACGGTGGGCAAAACCTCTTTGTTTTCACGCATGATTATTGCCAGTGGCGACAGTACGCGCCAAGTGAAAGCCTTGGCAAACAATGTGTCGGTGGATTTGAAAGAAGCAGGTTTCACCATTTTGAGCAGCGAAGGTCAAGACAGCGGCGAATGGGCTTTGGTGGACGCAGATGATTTGGTGGTGCATGTGATGTTGCCAGCCGTGCGTGATTTTTATGATATTGAAGCCTTGTGGGGCGGCGAAAAGCCATCGTTCCATGCGGGCGCAAATAAGCCTTGGCACGCGGCGGATAATTGATTTGATATGATAATTTAGGCAGCCTGAAAAGTTTTCAGGCTGCCTTTTTTGATGTGATTTATTGAACGCGATTTCGGGATAAGAAAGAAATTATAGTCGTAGAAATGAAAATGCAGTACAAGGCGACAACGCCCACCGTGTACGAATAGTACATAAGGGCGTTGGCAACGCCGTACTGCTTTTTCAGTTCTGCGACTATAACCATTTGTTTTAATGGTTTTTCCCCGTTTCAGACTGCTTTTTAGTACACGATTTCATTACCCTACAAATTTTTGTCTACCACTCATCTGTTCCCTCTCCTGTGGGAGAGGGTTAGGGAGAGGGTAAAACTTTCAATGCACCACGAT
>NZ_JQKH01000132.1 GCF_000745955.1 Alysiella crassa DSM 2578
CTGACCATTCACACCCAAGTTGAACCACAAAAAAACAAATCATTCAATGGCTTGTATGAAAGCGAAGGCAATCTCTACACCCAATGCGAACCCGAAGGTTTCCGCAAAATCACCTTCCACCCCGACCGCCCCGATGTGATGGGCGAATTCACCACCGAAATCCGCGCCAATGCCGACAAATTCCCCGTTTTGCTGTCAAATGGCAACAAAATCCGTTCAGGCAGCCTGAACGATGGGCGACACTTTGCCGTGTGGCACGACCCTTTTGTCAAACCCACTTATTTGTTTGCCTTGGTGGCAGGCGATTTGGCTTTGACATCGGATTTTTTCATCACCCAAAGCGGTCGCCGCGTGGTCATTGAATTTTACACGCGCCAAGCCGATGCCCACCAAGTTGCCTTTGCCATTGAATCCTTAAAAAATTCAATGAAATGGGACGAAACGCGTTTCGGCTTAGAATACGATTTGGACATTTACATGGTCGTGGCGGTGGGCGATTTCAATATGGGCGCAATGGAAAACAAAGGCTTAAACATTTTCAACACCAAATATGTGCTTGCCGACAGCCAAACCGCCACAGACGCCGATTTTGAAGGCGTAGAAGCCGTCATCGCCCACGAATATTTCCACAACTGGACGGGCAACCGCGTAACCTGCCGCGACTGGTTTCAACTGTCGCTGAAAGAAGGCTTGACCGTGTTCCGCGACCAAGAGTTTTCAGGCGACCGCGCCAGCCGTGCCGTGCGCCGCATTGAAAACGTTAAATTATTGAGAACACACCAATTTGCCGAAGATGCCAGCCCCATGGCACACCCCGTCCGCCCCGCCAGCTATGTGGAAATGAACAATTTTTACACCATGACCGTCTATGAAAAAGGCGCGGAAGTGGTGCGCATGTACCACACCTTTTTGGGCGAAGAGGGTTTCCAGCGCGGCATGAAGTTGTATTTTGAACGCCATGACGGTCAAGCCGTAACCTGCGATGATTTCCGCGCGGCAATGGCAGACGCAAATGGCTTTGATTTTGAACAATTTGCCTTGTGGTATTCGCAAGCGGGTACGCCCACGCTCCAAATTTCAGGTAGCCTGAAAAAAAATGGGGGTAATCTGGACTATGTTTTGCGTGTCAAACAAATTTTGCCTGATACCCCTGATATGCCCGCCAGCCAAAAACAAGCCATGATGATGCCACTTGCCATTGCTTTATTTAATGAAAATGGCGAAAAAGGGGCTTTCAAATTACCGAATGATGACAACAGTTACAATGAAACCATTTTAATTGTGAATCAAGCCGAGCAAGAGTTTGTCCTTCGTGAAGTTCAACAATCGGTTACGCCATCATTATTGCGCGGTTTTTCCGCGCCTGTGCATTTGCAATTTGATTATACCAATGAACAACTTGCCTTACTTTTGGCACACGATGACGATGAATTTGCCCGTTGGGAAGCAGGACAAACCCTGTTGCGCCGCGCCATTTTTGCCAACGAAACCGCATTGCAACAAGGCAATGATTTGCCACAAAACCCCTTGTTAATCCAAGCCTTACGCAATATCCTGAACGACAACAATCTGGACGCGGCATTCAAAGCCATGCTGTTGCAAGTGCCAGCCGAAGCCGAACTGTGGGGTGAACGCGACCACATCAACCCCGTGCAAACCACCATGGCGCGTGAAGCCTTGTTGGACGAAATCGCCCACGCTTTGCATGGCGAATTGTTGGCGACAGCACTGAATGCGCGTGAATCAGAAAACGCGGACAAACGCGGCAAAGAAATCGCATTTTATGAATACAATCCGAAAGATGCGGGACTTCGCGCCTTGCAATATGCGTGTTTCCCCTTGATTCATCGTTTTGACGAAGCGGCAACCATTGAGCAAGTGTTTGAACATTATGATGAAATGGCACGCAAAAACATGACCCACGAATGGGGCGTGTTGTCGTCCATCAACAGCAATGCGAGCGCGAAACGCGATGAATTGTTGGCGCGATTTGCCGCGAAATTTGACCATCAAGCCCTTGTGATGGATAAATATTTTTCATTGATTGCGTGCAGTCGCAGGGCAGATACTTTGGTGCAGGCTCAGGCAGCCTTAAATCACCCACGTTTTGCTTTGGACAATCCGAATAAAGTCCGCGCCCTGATTGGCACGTTTGCGCGAAATGTACCGCATTTTCATGCACTTGACGGTTCGGGCTACGCTTTTGTGGCGCAACACATCAAAAAAATTGACGCATTCAATCCGCAAGTGGCGGCAGGTTTGGCGCGCGCGTTTAATTTGCTGAAACGGATTGAGCCGCAACGTCAAGCCTTAATGCGTGCGGAATTGGAGGCGATTGTGGCATTGCCGAGCTTGTCCAAAGATGTGCGCGAGATTGTGGAGAAAATTTTGGCTTAATCTGAACAATTTCAGGCAGCCTGAAAAGTCAATTCAGGCTGCCTGAAAGGGTATTTCTATTTTTTGCGAATAGGTCGGCGGGAAAGCTGACCTACGCTGGTTTCAAATTTGGTTTTGGAGTGATTTTTATGAAAAAAGTTTGGTCAGCATCCATTGGTTTGGGGCGTATTACTGCTTATCGGATAGGTTCAAGCTATGATGGTGTATTTGATTATCGCACTTATCGGCTCAATGAAATGACCATAAGAGAAAATCCTGAACATCCTGACAGCCTAATTCTACAACAAAAGAATAAGGAGGATTGGAATAGAATTTGTGAAATAGCTGCATCGGACTATTTTGAAAAATCTCGTATTTTACCAAGTAGCTTATGGTTAGAAATAACAAATTGTCCTAAAGATGACGAATATATATTCTTTGCTAATGGCAAAAAAGTTTTAAATCAAAAATGTGGCGAAATTTTTAAACAATTCAATTTGGGGCAAAACGATTTAACTCCTGTACATATCTATGACATACATACAGGCAAATTGTGGAAAGAGGAAACTTTTTATGTATTAAAAGTATCTGAACAAAGAAGATATATGCTGAACCCACAAAGTCATTCTAAATTTAAGTTCATCCGTTATCCAAGTGGATTAGAAATTTACTCAGCAAGATACGGCATAAGGGATAATTATGTAGAACTTTCAGCCTCTGCCCAAGAGTGTAATGTGGATTTGTGGCATGACCCTTTACTTTTACACTCTTATTTTATGTCTGAACCCTTGCAGGCTGCCTTATCAGAAGCGGATATGGCGAATAAATTTGGCTTTGCTTTATGTAAATTGCTTTAATTTTTCAGGCAGCCGCGTAGGGCGCGCCACGCGCACCAAAATCCCCACAATATTTTCATTTATTGTTTCAGTACACGACAAAAAATCGGACGACCTGTTTTGGGTTTGAAAAATAGTCCAAAGTTGCCATCATCAACATGGCGGCTTTGGCAAGCTGCTC
>NZ_JQKH01000133.1 GCF_000745955.1 Alysiella crassa DSM 2578
CAAAATGTAGGGTGCGTACCACGCACCAAATCATTCAAATAATTGAAATTTCGGTGCGTAATACGCACCCTACATGAATTTTGTCGTGTACTGAAGGCTGCCTGAAACAGCCAACACTTTGCAAAAACACGCAATTGGATTATATTAAAACCCTTTTTAACCACAACTCAAGAGCAATCTTATGGCACACATTACTTTGGGCGGCAACGCCGTTGAATTAGCAGGGCAATTCCCACAAACTGGCGACACGGTCGCAGATTTTGTGTTGGTGGGCAATGATTTGGCTGATGTGAAATTGGCGGATTTTGCGGGTAAACGCAAGATTTTAAATATTTTCCCCAGCATTGATACGGGCATTTGCGCGACTTCGGTGCGCGTGTTTAACGAAAAAGCCAACAAACTGAACAACACGGTGGTGTTGTGCATTTCGGGCGATTTGCCGTTTGCCCAAGCGCGTTTTTGTGGCGCGGAAGGTTTGGACAATGTGAAAACCGTGTCCGCATTCCGTAACCGTGATTTCGCGCAACAAGTGGGCGTGGCGATGGTTTCGGGTGCATTGGCTGGTTTGACGGCGCGCGCGGTCATTGTGTTGGACGAAAACAATCGCGTTTTGCACAGCGAACTGGTTCCTGAAATCAAGCAAGAGCCGAATTATGAAGCGGCTTTGGCGGTTTTGTAAGAAATTGAATTGAAATAAAAACACAGAACAAATCTTTTTGGGTTTGTTCTGTGTTTTTTGAGTTTCAGGCTGCCTGAAAATTTATCGTTTACTTATGTAGCCCAATCACTTATTACCCTTTGCCCGATTATGGTTCATACAAAGCATTTCACAATTTTCAATACCCGTCAGCCCACCTTTGCTCCAAGCGGTAACATGGTCGGCTTCCATTTCTTTTAATGTCCAAATTTTTGTTTTATTGGCATTATCGCCAATCGCACACAATGGACAATTAGAAACACCGTCTTTTTCAGCTTTTTGAGTTTGTTTTTTATACACTTCTTTTTTGGTTTTTTCATCAAACATACGAATATCCAAAAGCCGCTTATCATTTTCGCCACCCAAAAGATATTCCCAAATCCCTTTACGGTTATTGACACTTGGGTCATCATATAATTCATTTAATCTTTTGGCTAATTCAGTTGGATTATAGGGATTTTTACCATAAGTTTCGTACAATCTCCCCCATTCCAAACCGCACATTTCCTTTTTCACATCAATAAATGTCGTGTTAATCCAATCAATGACGGTATTAAAATAGGTTTTTAATTCAGTAATATTATCATCATTGCGATGACGACTCATATAATCACTGATGTTCCCCCGACTAACCCAATCCAATGCACACGCCAAAAAATCTTGGCGGAGTGGCGTACCTTTGACAAAAGCCGACCATTTTTGGATATTGGCATTTTGTGAATTGCTAAATTCTGCTTTGGCAAGTGTTACAAATGAACCTGAATACACCGCATTCAATAATTCCTGTTCATTCAATGGCACACCAGCAATATTGATGGTTTTAAACCATTCTTTAATTTCGCTTTCCGTACCTTTGCATTCGTAAACCAAAATCGTGGTATTTGAAATCAAATCTTGCTTGTCTTTTGGCAAACTAGAAAATGTATAAGGAATGCCTTTTTCATCAATAATGGACAATTTATTGGTAACAAAACGCCCAATGCTGGTAATGCGTTGCTGACCGTCCAAAACTTCAAAAGTATCATCGCCCGTTTGATTAAAATAAATCAAACCAAGTGGATAGCCTTTTAAAATAGATTGAATGACCGCCACATCTTTTTTGCCGTCTGCATAAATATAATTGCGTTGATATTCGGGCTGAATGGTCAGGCTGCCTGAAAGTCCAAACAAGCCTTTTCCTTCTAATTCATTGTATTGAAAGCCTTCGCAGAGCTTGGCAATGGTAATACTGGTATTTAATTTGGTTTGCATTATTTAACTTCCTTTTTGTGTTTGATTAAAAGTCTTGAATACATTCTTTGATTCTCAATATAGCCCCTATCGGTTTTTCCATTCCAATCTGATTTTAACAACTCTGGTATTGAACCATCTTTAAGTTGATAGTCAGACGCAATAATCTCAAACTGTTCAGGATTATATTTATCCAAAAATGAAATTGGCACACCCATTACACCATCAAAATCAGACGGAATGGCATTAACCAATGGAATTTCAATGGCATGATAATTATCATATTCTTGATAAGCATTGCGATATTGTTCTTTTTTCAAGGATTTATTGAATTTTAAATTATCGTCCATTGTCATTAACCGTAATGGCTCATGACGGCGACCATGTTCTAAATTGGTAAACCACATTCCAGTAGAGCGAGCCATTATTTTATTGTCAATTTTGCGATAGGCACTACCTTCTTGTTTGGTTTCAATAAAATCATTTTCCATATATTCTGGAATATGAAATAAAATATCTGCACCCATTGGCATTGAACCAGACCATATTTTATTGTCTTTAATCAATGGGAAAACTTCTTTATAAGTAATGGCATTTTTATTACCAATAATGGCAAACTTCTTATTGGCATCTACAACCCACGCAATAAATTCACGAAATAGTGAAAATGGCGGATTGGTTATGATGATGTCGGCTTCATCACGCAATTTTTTGATTTCATCGCTGCGAAAATCGCCATCGCCCGTTAAATATTCCCATTGCAAATCTTTTAAATCCACAATGCCGTCTTGATTGATGTCTTCGGTGAGCGTGAAAATTTTGCCTTTCTTATTGGATTTTTCGCTATCAAAAATGGGGCTTTCGCTTTCAAGCAAACTGGGTTGATATGGGTTATCCAAATTTTTACTTTGGTGGGCGAAACTGGTGCTAATCAGCTTTTTTAAACCAAGTCGTGCGAAATTTTGGGCGAAATACAGGGTGAAATTAGACCATTCGGGGTCATCGCAAGGCAGAAGAATGGTTTTGCCACGAAACACATTTTCATCAAAATCAAGATAGGCATTCATCTCTTTTTCAATGTCATGATATTGCGTGTAAAACTCGTCATTTTTGGCTTTTTTGGCGTTAGAAAGATTGGAATTTTTAACTTTTGACATCTCAATCTCCCAAAAAAGCATGGAAAGATTGAGAAAGAGAAATTACGCTAGTGTTGCGTGTTGCGTGTTGCGTGTTGCGTGTTGCGTGTTGCGTGTTGCGTGTTGCGTGTT
>NZ_JQKH01000134.1 GCF_000745955.1 Alysiella crassa DSM 2578
GTGCGTACCACGCACCAAATCATTCAAATAATTGAAATTTCGGTGCGTAATACGCACCCTACATGTAGTTGTCGTGTACTGAAAGGCAGCCTGAACATTAACCCGTATTACGCAAACCTTGCGCCACGCCATTAATCGTTTGATGAACCATTTGCAAAATGTGCTGATTGTCAGGCTCTTTACGCAATTTGCGCAACAAGGCAACCTGCAAACCACCCAAAGCATTCAAATACGGAATCCGCAACGCCAAACTCCGCGCCAAAGGACGATTGTCCATCAACAATTCTTCGGTTTGCAAAATATCCAATAAGGCTTGGCGGCTGCGCTGATATTCCGCTTTGATTTGCGCGAAAATCGCTGAGCCATGTTGTGGGTCTTCGCTCAAAGCGGCGTAGTGGGCGGCAAGGGTAATATCGGTTTTCGCCATTACCTGCTCCATATTGGACAACATGGTGCGGAAAAACGGATTATCCTGCGCGTGTTGCTGCAATGCTTTCAGCGAAGCCGCATCGTTTTCGCACAACTCGTTTACCGCACTGCCAAAACCATACCACGCAGGCAACATCAAACGGTTTTGTGTCCACGAGAATACCCATGGAATTGCGCGTAAATCCTGAATCCGCGCCAAAGTCTTGCGACTGGCTGGGCGGCTGCCCAAATTCAGGCTGGCAATTTGCTCAATCGGGCTAGTTTGCAAGAAATAGTCAATAAACCCTTCACGCGTAATCAGCGCACGATAGTGTTTGAATGAGCTGGCGGAAAGCGCGTTCATCAAATCCACATCGGGGTCTTGCACGGCGGGCAAGAGCGTGGCTTCCAAAGTCGCCGATACCAGCGTTTCCAAATTGCGCGTGGCATTGCTGGGGTCGCCGTATTTGGCGGTGATGACTTCTCCTTGTTCGGTAATGCGAATTTGTCCTGCTACGCTGCCTGCGGGTTGCGCCACAATCGCTTGATAAGAAGGTCCACCGCCACGCCCCACGCTGCCACCGCGACCATGGAACAGGCGCATATTCACATTGTGTTTATTAAACAAGTCCACCAACCCAATTTCTGCTTGGTACAAACCCCATGTGCTGCTGATGTAGCCGCCGTCTTTATTGCTGTCGGAATAACCCAACATGATTTCCTGAATATTGTCGCGGCTGGCAACCAGTTCACGATACCATTCATTTGAGAACATCACTTCCATAATTGGGCAAGCGTTTGCCAACGCCTCAATCGTTTCAAACAATGGCACAATATTCATGCGCGACACAGGTTTACCATTTTGTACGGTCAATAAACCCGTTTCTTTTAAAATCAACGCCAACGCCAGCAAATCGCTAGGCTGTTCGCAATTGGAAATAATGCTTTGCGAAATGGCGTGTTCACCAAATTGTTGTTTGATTAAATGGGCTTCGCGGAAAATGTTTAATTCATAATTGGTTAAATCGCTGTATTGAATAAACGGGTTAAACAAAGGGCGTGGGCTACGCAATTCGCGTAATAAAACCGCTTGTTTTTCCGCTTCAGGCAGCCTGCAATAATCTTCCAAACCCGCGTGTTCAAATAATTCTGCCACCACATTTTCATGTTTTTCCGCGTGTTGGCGCAAATCCAAAGGCATTAAGTGGAAACCACACACCGACACGGTGCGAATAATGTCGGCAATGCGCCCATTCGCCAACACCGCGCTACCGTTTTCCGCCAAACTGGTTTGTAAAACCGTCAAGTCATGCAAAAATTCGGAAATGGTTTCATAGGGTTGCCCCACACCGTATTTGCACGCCAATTCCACGCCCAATTGTCTGGCTTTCGCCACCATGCGCGACAAAATATAGGCAATGGCGCGGCGGTATGGCTCTTCTTGTCGCGCCACATCGGTGTCGGGCGATTTGGCAGACAAGACCATCACGCCATCGCTGATTTTCACGCGGCGCATGGACAAGGGCAATTCTTGATACAGCGTTTCTAATTCATGGTGATAATGGCGGAACGCCGCGTCTGCGTGGCGCGTGAATGCGGCGCGTAGTGTTTCTGCCGACACAAAAGGATTACCATCTCGGTCGCCACCAATCCAGCCGCCAATTTTGAGAATATCGGGAATGTAAATATGTGGGTAGGCAGCCTGAAATTCTTTTTCCATATTGCGATAAAATTTCGGCAAGGCTTGGAAAAAGCTCATCGGGAAAATATTGACACCATTGGTGATTTCGCTGTTTACGCTGATTTTAAAATGACGTGTCTCGCTGGTTTGCCAAAGTGTGAGTAACACAATGTCCATTTCGCGTTGCAATTCCGCCAATTCATCGGCGGTGCGACACAATTCGCGGCGCGGCAACAGAGCGCGGATTTTGCGATGGGAAATCAGCGTGGCTTGGCGTTGCACTTCGGTGGGGTGGGCGGTGAGTACCGCGCAGATTTGGGTGCGATTTAAGGCAGCCTGAATATGGCTTTGGTTTAATTCATGTTGTTGAAATTTTTTCACGGTTTCGGCAATGCTGCCTTCGGTTTTCAGGCTGCCTTCGTGTTCGTGGGCAATGCGGCGGCGCTCATGATGCACGTCTTCGGCAATATTTAAAATTTGTGCAAACATACCCACGGCGGTAATTAAATTCTCCGTTTGCTCGTCCGACAAAGAAGGCAGCAATTCGGTAACCACCGTGCTGCTGTCTTGCGCTTGCGCCAATAATTTCAATGAGTTCAGTACAATTTCATCGGCATGATTTGCCAAAAGTTTGTACAAGGAATTGGTCATAAATTCCGCATCGGCGGCAAGGGCGGCATCTTTTTGATTGTTGAGTAAATGCAACTGCATGGTTCACACTCCATTCATTAACGTAATTTAACAAGACCACATGTAGCATTGTAACGCAAAAATTCAGGCAGCCTGAAAGATTATTTTCAGGCTGCCTTTCAGTACACGACAAAAATAACAGTAGGGTGCGCCGTGCGCACCAAATCCACCACAATATTTAAATTATTCAGTCATTTGG
>NZ_JQKH01000135.1 GCF_000745955.1 Alysiella crassa DSM 2578
TGCGTACCACGCACCAAATTATTCAAATCATTAAAATTCGGTGTGTAATACGCACCCTATATGAATTTTGTCGTGTACCGAAAGGCAGCCTGAAAATTAATTTCAATCCATAAACAAAACACAAAAAAATGTTTTCAGGCTGCCTGAAAACATTTTTTTGTTTATCACTCAATTATTTGTCCATTTAATTACGGCAGCCACAACGGTTCTGTTTCCAAAGACACCCCAAATTTCATCCACACATCGGCGCAAATAAAATTGGACAAACCACGCACATCTGCAGCCGTTGCCTGATTTTTATTAATAATCACAAGGGCTTGCTTTTCATGCACCGCCGCGCCACCAATTTGCTTGCCTTTCAAACCACATTGGTCAATCAGCCAACCTGCAGCGATTTTCACCTTGCCTTCTTCTTGCAAATAATAAGGCACATTTTCAAATTTTTCTTCTAATTCGCGCAATTTTGTGGCGGGGATAATCGGATTTTTGTAAAAACTGCCCACATTGCCGACTTCTTTTGGGTCGGGCAATTTACTTTGGCGGATTTTGCACACGGCGTTGGACACATCTTTGGCATTGGGTTCGCGCTCGCCACATTCGGCGGCAACGTATTTGGCCAAATCGCCATATTGCAAATACGGCGTGAATTGCGTGTTCAATTCAAACGCCACCGAAACAATCACATAGCGATTTTTGCCTGCTTGTTTAAACACGCTGTCGCGGTAGGCAAACGCGCATTCGGCTTTGCTCAATTGCACAAATTCATGTGTCAATAAATCAAAGCAGTTTACATAACGAATAAAATCTTTAACTTCAATGCCATATGCGCCAATATTTTGCACAGGTGCTGCGCCGACCGTGCCTGGAATCAAACTCAAATTTTCCAAACCGCTTAAGCCCATGCTGATGGTTTTAATCACAAAATCATGCCAAATTTCGCCAGCTTGCGCTTCAAGCACCACTTTGCCATTGCTGCGCTCCACTTCCTGTATGCCTTTGTTTACCATGTGAACCACCAAGCCATCGTAGTCTTCCATAAACAAAATATTGCTGCCACCGCCCAAAAATAGTGTGGTTTCGCTGCTGAAATCGACTTGTGTGATTAATTCAAGTATTTGATTAATATCAGTTAATTCAAAAAAGCGGGCAGCGCGTGCGCGTAAACCAAATGTGTTGTAAGGCAGTAAATCGTGGTTGGTTTGAATGTTTAACATAATCTTTAATTCTCATGTTTATGATGTTCAGGCTGCCTGAAAAGCTGCCTGTTTTATTAATCGGTAAAATTAGAATTTATTTTTATTTCAATGTGTTAATCAAATCTAAAAAAGTAGAAAATATTTATGTATCAATTAGATAGGTTTTTAAATGATTGGCGCTGATTTTCTGCAAATAATACACCAATGCCACCGCCGCCGCCGCCAAGGACACAATCAGCGCAATCCAAAAACCATAAATCCCCAGCCCAAACGGGTATGCCAAAATATAACCTGGCAATAAACCCATGCCCCAAAAGGCAATCCCATGAATTATCATGGGGATACGGGTAACTTTGTAACCGCGCAAGGCATAAGACGCAATACATTGTGTGTAATCAAATAGTTGGAACAATGCCGCGCACCAAATAATGCTGACAGCAATGGCAATCACATCAAGGTCTTGCGTATAGACTTGCACCAAAGGATAGCGCAATAAAATCAACACAATCAACGTGATGACCGCCAGCACCAAACCACACGCCAAAGATACGCCACTGCGGTATTGCGCCATCGCCATATCGCGTTGCCCTAGCGCGTAGCCTATGCGCACGGTGGCGGCAGAGCCAATCGCTTGTGGAATCATATAGGTAATGCTGGTAATGCTGATAACCACTTGTTGCGCCGCCACAAAATCTTCGCCCAAATTGGCAATTAGCCACACAATACAGGTAAACAAGCTGGCTTCCAAAAAGTAGGAAAAACCGATGGGTAAACCCAATGCCCACATTTGTTTTTGCGCTGTCCAATTGGGTGGGCTGAATTTTTTTGTTAAACCAAATACTTGGAAATATCTGTTTTTTAAGATATATAGTCCAAGCGCGATGGCATTGAACCAAAATACCAACGCCGTTGCCAAACCACAGCCTGCACCGCCCATTTCAGGCAGCCCTAATTTACCATAAACAAAGATGTAATTTAAAGGAATATTTAATAATAATGCCGCCCAACTCACCCACATAATCGGTTTGGGGCGATTGAGGCTGGACGCGTAGGCATATAAAGCACGGTGCAACATGGCGGCGGGCATACCTAGCGCGGTGTAAAACAGGTAATCGCCAAGCATGGTTTCCACGTTGTCCGCCATATTCAAATAATTTTGCGTGGGCGCAATGCTGGCAAACATCAACAACATGCCCATTATACCCATGCTGCCGCCAAACCATAAACCTTGTCGCCCTGTTTCGCCGACTTGTTCGGTTTGGTTTGCGCCGTGTAGCTGGGAAATAATCGGGTTCAACGCCGCCATCACGCCCAAAAAAGTGATGAACAGCGTGTTAAACACCGCGCTACCTAATGCGACTGCGGTCAAATCGTCTTTACCTGCTGCGCCTGCCATAGCGGTATCCACCACGCCTACGCCAACCGCAGCCATTTGTGCGAGCATAATGGGTAAAGCGAGCGCAATCAAATGTTTACTTTCGTGTTGGAAAGTGGCAAGTGGGTGTTGGTGGAGTTGGAAGAGCTGCATGGTTTTTCAGGCTGCCTAAATGGTTAATTGTGGCATTTTAACAAAAAAATTTTCATAAAACTGGTTAGATTGTGTTAAGAATGTAAATTTTGAATCACATGACTAATTATTCAATTAGCTGTTATAATACGTTCATTTTTTCGCTACGGTTTTCAGGCTGCCTTTCAGTACACGACAAAAATAACAGTAGGGTGCGCCGTGCGCACCAAATCCACCACAATATTTAAATTATTCAGTCATTTGG
>NZ_JQKH01000136.1 GCF_000745955.1 Alysiella crassa DSM 2578
CAACCCACTACACCCGTTACGCAACCCACTACACCAGACCCAACTACACCAACACAACCTACTACCCCAGTTACGCAACCCACTACACCAACACAACCTACTACCCCAGTTACGCAACCCACTACACCAGACCCAACTACACCAAATACCAATAGCGATAACCCCGATTATCTGCATGGCAACAGCCTGAAACTGCCTTCTGATAAATACACCCATGAATTATTGAAATATGGTTCAGTCAGTGAAATTGCAGCAGCAGCCAAAGGCGGAACAGACATCAACAAATACATCAGCAGCGAAGAAGACGCCAAAGTCATGATTGCCGATGTGAATAATTTGTCTGATGATGTGCGCTTGGAATTAAGCCATTTTGTTGCAGGCTTGGTAAACCCCATTCGCCAAGCATGGGGCATGGGGCAATTGATTGTTACCAAAGGCTCATTGGGCTTCGCCGAAGCGGTGGGCAATGAATACACCAGCAACCAATATGACCCTTGGAATGGTCATTTTAATGAAGGCATTGTACGCGCAGGTAAAGCATTTGGTTTGGCTGACGAGAATTTTTATGAAAATATGGGTGTCTATTCAAAAGGCAATCCACACGCCACATTAGATGATTTGAAAAAGACCTTGTATGATTCATTAACCAGAATGCTGTTTAACGATGCAGACTCCAATCAATTACATGCCAAATCTTTGTTGGCAGCAGGTGAACATGAATCGCAAAATTTAAGCCAAGATTATTTTGGTGTGGACATGAGCCAAGCACCGAATGGCAATTTTGCTTACCATATGATGTCGATAAGCAATGAATCGTTTTACATGCCTAATCCTGAAAAATTTGACAATACGCCTGTGGGCTATGGCTCACAAACGGTTACTGTAGATGCAAAACCACTTGGTTTATTTATTATTAGTGATTCTTCGGGTAATCATGTTGCAGAAAAATTGGATTTTGACCCAACAAAAACAAAGATTGCTTTTAAAGAAGAAGCATTCCTTGCAATGGTTCAAGACTTGATTAATAGCAATTATTATATTGATTATAAACCAGAAACAGGCGAATTACTCTACGATTCAAATCCATACGACAATGTCTCAGGCGTTATCGTTGCCAAATTACCAGTAGGTTTAGACGAAGCTACTTTGGTACAAAACTATACGCTGATTTAAGAACCTGTATTCATAATCTTAATAGCTTGCTTTTATCGCCACTTCATGCATCTACATGTATTGGATTTTCATGTTGATAGAACCACTATCAGCATGAAAATTTGCCTTGTATTCGCATGATTTTGCAATAAAAATCCATCTATAATTGATTTAAATTGAATCCACTATAATTTAAACACGTGTACACAAAAAGGCAGCCTGAAAACGCATTTCCGCTTTTCAGGCTGCCTTTTTTATTCACACAACATCAATGATTTATTTCGCAAAACGCTCCAAAGCCGCTACGGCTGGCAACTCCTTGCCCTCTAAAAACTCCAAGAACGCGCCGCCGCCTGTGGAAATGTAGCCAATTTGCTCGGTAATGCCGAATTTCGCAATTGCCGCTAAGGTGTCGCCACCACCCGCGATGGAAAAACCATTACTGTCCGCCACCGCGCGTGAAACCACTTCTGTGCCATTGGTAAATTGGGCAAATTCAAATACGCCCACAGGTCCATTCCACACGATTGTGCCAGCGTTTTTCAAGATTTCTGCCAATTGTTGCGCGGATTGTGCGCCGATGTCCAAAATCATATCGTCCGCCGCCACATCGTCAATGGCTTTGTGTTCGGCTGTGGCGGATTCGGCAAATTCTTTGGCGGTAACCACGTCCACAGGCAAAGGCACGACACCGCCTTTTGCCGCCATTTTGGCGATGATTTTTTTCGCGTCTTCCACCAAATCGGGTTCGGCTAATGATTTGCCAATCGGTTTGCCTTGCGCCAACAAGAATGTGTTGGCAATGCCGCCGCCCACAATCAATTGGTCAACCTTGTCCGCCAAACTTTCCAAAATCGTCAATTTGGTGGACACTTTGCTACCCGCCACAATCGCCACCATTGGGCGCGCTGGCTCTTTCAAGGCTTTGCCCAAAGCTTCCAATTCCGCCGCCATCAAAATCCCTGCCACCGACACAGGCGCAGCCGCCGCCACCGCTTCCGTAGAAGCCTGCGCACGGTGCGCCGTGCCAAACGCGTCATTCACAAACACATCGCACAATGCCGCATAAGCTTTGCCCAATTCAGGGTCATTTTTCTTTTCGCCTTTGTTAATGCGTACGTTTTGCAACAACGCCACTTCGCCAGCCGCAACAGTGGGTTTGGCTTCGCGCCAGTCGTTTAACACGCGCACGTTTTTGCCCAATAATTTGCCCAAATGCGCGGCAACGGGGGCGACATCGTCTTCGGGGTGGAATTCGCCTTCGGTAGGGCGACCCAAATGGGTCATCACAATCACACCTGCGCCATTGTCCAAGCAATATTGGATAGACGGCAAGGAAGCGCGAATACGTGTGTCATCGCTGATGTTGCCGTCTTTAAATGGCACGTTTAAATCGGCGCGGATTAACACGGTTTTGCCGTTTACATTTTGGTCGGTTAATTTTAAAAAACTCATGGGTTTTATCCTTATTTTTGGGGTTTGGGAAATGGGGTTTCAGGTTGCCTTCGTCTGGCGGGGGGAGGGTTAGGGTGGGGGTGGCTTGTGGAGTGGGATAAATTTTTGTTTATCCAAGATTTTCCCCCACCCTAGCCCCAGACCTGCCAAGTTCTAAATCATTTTCACAATACGGTCAATCCGATTGGCAAATCTTGCCAACCAATCTTTCCATTTATTGAAGCCAT
>NZ_JQKH01000137.1 GCF_000745955.1 Alysiella crassa DSM 2578
TTGCCAAAGCTGCCATGTTGATGATGGCAACTTTGGACTATTTTTCAAACCCAAAACAGGTCGTCCGATTTTTTGTCGTGTACTGAAAGGCAGCCCGAAAAAATGGAAAAGATTTAAAATACTGTTTTTTTATTTGGTAAACACGATATGCCCTTTACCCTTGCCCACCCAGCCGCCGTTTTACCGTTGGCGCGTTGCCAAAAATGCCATTTGCCCGCGCTGATTTTGGGCAGTTTATCGCCTGATTTTGTCTATTTTTTGGGTGGACGGGCGGCATTTTCCGTTGGGCATACGTTTTGGGGCGCATTGCTGATTAATTTGCCCCTATGCTTTGTTTTTTATACGATTTATAAAATCATTTGGCGCGATGTATTGCGCGATTATTTGCCCACCATCATCAATATTGCGCCGCGCCACCCCGCTTTTTCAGGCAGCCTGAACGCACGATTTTGGCGTTTTGGTACATCTGCCATCATCGGCATGATAACGCATATTTTTTTAGACGCATTTACCCACCAAACGGGTTATTTTGTCGCACAATTGCCGATTTTACGCGAAAATATTGGCATTTTCCCTTTATTCAAATGGCTACAATATGGCGGCGGCGTGTTCGGTTTGACGATTTGTGGCGCGTTTATTTTCTGCTCCGCTAAACGTACACCCTATATTTCGCCCATTTCAGCGCAAGAAAAAAACCGATTTTGGCTAATTTTCGCATTAAACAGCTTAATTTTACTGATAATTTGGCAAATCATGCACACCATCGCCCTGCGCGATGTGGCGACTTGGGTCATTCGCGGCGTGGATTGCGCGGCAATCGCGTTTACTTTTCAGGCTGCCTTATCCAAATACCGCGCAAAATAATTACCCAAAAATCCATCAAAATATCAATGATTTAATTTATACACATTCGCTTTCGCCACCTTCACGCGGACACCATTCGCGCAACACAGGCAACACGCCCAACGCCAGCCCCACCCATTCCGCCAACGCGTTTTCCGCCAACACCGCCCGACTCTCCACCTGCAACACGCCGTACACCACCCCATCTTCGCCACAAATGGGCAAACTGGTTTGGCTGACGGCGCGGCGATTATGCTCGCCCTGAAGTTCGCCGATTTGCAGCCATTTTGCCACATCTTCGGCAATATTCGCCCAACCCGAATTCGCCGTCCGCGCCGCCAAATAGTACCACGCGCTGTCTTCGTTCACGGGCAATTCAGTTTCCATCGCCGCGCCCATTTGCGCCACACGCAACAAATTGCCGTGTTCAGCCAACACATAAATGGTGGCAGCCTGCACATTTTCCTGACGAGAATACACCGAATCCAATGCCATAAACAATTGTTTTAATGTATCAATTTGATTGAAAATATATTCAGGCAACTTATCGTGCTGCACCAAAGCATTATCAATATGCGCCCTCCCCTGCGCCAACACCACTTGCGTGGCAGCATGGGCAACGGCAACATCATCGGGATTCAGTTTTAAGGCTTGAGTTTGTAAATAGTCTTTAATTTGATTACGCATTTTATTTATTTCAGCAAATAAGAAAAACAATTTTCAGGCAGCCTGAAAATTAAGCCAATGATACGCAACTGGGGCATTTTTGACTTTTTTCAATGGGCGTGTATGCTATAATGCTGATTATTTTATCTTTCCCCAGCCTATTATGTTACGCGAAATCAAGACTTTTCTAACCATTCAACGCTGCGGCACATTCGCCGCCACCGCCGAAGAATTGGGCATGACGCAAAGCGCGGTCAGCGCACAAATCAAAACGTTGGAACAGCATTTGGGTTTCAAACTGTTTGACCGCTCACGGCGCGGCGCAACGCTGAATGCTGCTGGGGAACGCGTGGTTCCATTTGCCGAGCAAATTATTGAATTATTTGAGCAAATGAGCAACGCAGATATGCCCCAAACCCTTTCAGGCTGCCTGAATTTGGGCGCAATTCAAACCGTGCAAACAGGTTTGTTTCCGCGTATGTTGCCGCTTTTGCGCGAACGTGCGCCGCAATTAGACGTGCAAATCACACAAGGTGTGTCCTATGATTTGCTGGGCGATGTGGGCGCGGGGCGATTAGCGGTGGCGTTTATCATCAAGCCGCCGTTTGAATTGTCGCAAGATTTTCGTTGCGAAACGGTAATGCGCGAACCCTATGTTTTGATTGTGCCATCATCGTTGCAACAGGGAAATATTTTTGAAATTTTGGCAACCCAGCCCTTTATTCGCTACAACCACGCTTCATTTGGCGGACACGATGTGCAAAAATTCTTGAAACAACAAGATATTATCGTGAATGAAGTTTTAGAATTAGACGATTTGGAAGCGATTGTGCAATTTGTGAAACACGGCATGGGCGTGGCACTTGTCCCCCATTCGGGCGTGTGGACGGAGCATACCGAAGGTTTACGCATATTTGAATTGGGCGAAATTGGTTTTTATCGGGAAATTTGGGCGGTGTCGCGCCACGATGCCAAACGCACCGCAGAAGTGGATTTATTGCGCGAATGCTGGCTGGATTGTTTGGACGGGGTACGCGCCGCGCCTGCGATTTGCCCCGACATTCCCTTACCCGAAGCGATTTCCTTTCCATCGCGGCAAAAAGCGCGGCGTTGGAATGGCGCAACGCCGAGTGTATGGGAATATCATTACAGCTATCCCATTGTTCGCTAAAACAAATATTATAGTAAATTCAATTTAAACCAGTACCGCGTTGCCAGCTCCCTTATGTACTATGTGTACACGGCGGTCGCTGTCGCCTTGTCCTGATTTAAATTGAATCCA
>NZ_JQKH01000138.1 GCF_000745955.1 Alysiella crassa DSM 2578
AATTTCTGAAAAGTAGGTTTCCAAAGTTTGCATGGTCAAATTACCGTTAGTTTAACTTTATCATTTTACACCAAAAGAACTTGGCAGGTCTGCGTTGTGGACGGGGGAGGGGATAGTTTGGTGGCGAGAAACAAATTTTACGCTCCATTTTATCAGGCAGCCTGAAACACGCTTTTCAGGCTGCCTGAATGATTTTTGCCGTATAATTCAGCTTTATTTTGCCAAGTTATTGATTTGCCGTATGAGACCCACCCCCCGCGACACCGCTCAACTCGTTTTACAACAAAAACTTAATTATCAATTCAAAAACAAAAATTTATTGCAACAAGCACTCACCCACCGCAGCCATTCGCCCAATAATTACGAGCGATTGGAATTTATCGGCGACAGTATTTTGGATTATGTGATTGCCAAAATGCTCTACGAAGCCTTCCCCAAATTGCCCGAAGGCAGATTGTCGCCCATTCGCGCCCAATTGGTAAAAGAAGCGACTTTGGCGGACGTGGCGCGTGAATTGAAATTGGGCGATGCGCTGCTTTTGGGCGTGGGCGAACTGAAAAGTGGCGGACACGACCGCGCTTCCATTTTGGCAGACGCGTTGGAAGCGGTGTTTGCCGCCATCAGTTTGGACGCGGATTTTCAGGCTGCCGAAAAAATTGTCCGCCAATTATTCCGCGAAAGAATTAAACAGTTAGACACCAATAACACTGCCAAAGACGCGAAAACCCAATTACAAGAAATTTTGCAAGGACACAAACTCGCTCTGCCCAAATACCGCATTGAACAGCAAATAGGGGAGGGCAATGAAGCGCGTTTTGATGTGTCTTGCGATTTGGGCGAATTGGGCAAAATTTTTTACGCCAATGCCAACAGTCGCCGCGCCGCCGAACAGGATTGCGCGAAACAGGCTTTGGCGTGGTTGGCGCAGAAATTGAAAAAATAATTTCAGGCTGCCTGAAAATATGAATACTTATTTAAAATTAACCATTTATACGGGTATTTTATTATTGGTGCCTGTGTATTTTTGGCTGGTGGATTATCAATGGTCGTTGAGCCAAGTGGGTTTAATCACGGAAACCATGCCCATGATTTTGCTGACGTGGACGGGTTCGCCGCCGTATGCCATCGGCACGGTTGTGGTTTTGTTGGCGAGTGGCTTGTTTTTAACGCGCAAATATTGGGATTGGCGGATGGTGGTGGCGATGTGTGCGCTGTCTTTGGGCGGCACGCAGGCGGTTAAATTGACGATGAAAGAGGTGTTTCAAGAGCCGCGCCCTTATGTGGTGGCGTTGGAAAATGGGGGCTATTTGGAAGAATACGGTTATCCGCCCCATTCGTTTTATCAGCAAGATACGGAAACGCAAGCCAAAATTGTTTATCACACCGCGTATAATACCGACAGCCAAATTCTGACACAGTATCAATCTACGGAATTGGGTTATTCGTTTCCATCGGGGCATACGATTTTTGCGGCGGCGTGGTTGCTGGTGTGGGTGGGGCTGTTGCGTGGGGCGTGGGGGTTTCAGGCTGCCTTAACTGTGTGGGCGGCGGCAATGGCGTATACGCGGGTGCGTTTGGGTATGCATTATCCTGTTGATTTGTTTGTGTCTATTTTATTGGCGTGGCTGATTCATGTTTATTTGTTTGCGAAGATTTTGCCGCGTTTGCAGAAATATTTTCAGGCAGCCTGAAAACCCATTTTATGAAAGAATAATATGATGAATATAGAAGAATTTTTAGCCAATGAAACCGCCGCCAATGGCTACCGTTGCGGTTTTATTGCGATTGTGGGTCGCCCGAATGTGGGTAAATCCACGCTGATGAACCATTTGATTGGGCAAAAAATCAGCATTACCAGCAAAAAAGCGCAAACCACACGCCACAAAGTTACGGGGATTTACACCGATGACACGGCGCAATTTGTGTTTGTGGACACCCCCGGTTTTCAAACCAACCACCGCAACGCCTTGAATGACCGACTCAATTTAAACGTAACCGAAGCGATGAGCGGCGTGGACGCGATTGCCTTTGTGTTGGAAGCCATGCGTTTGACCGAAGCCGACCGCACGGTGTTGAAACAGTTGCCGAAAAACACGCCTGTTGTGTTGGTGGTGAATAAAATTGACAAGGAAAAAGCCAAAGACAAATTCGCGCTCAATCAATTTATTGAAGAAGTGAAACAAGAATATGATTTTGCGGCGGTGGAAGTGGTGAGTGCAAAACATGGTTTGCGAATTGCTAACTTATTGGCAACATTGAAACCTTTTCTGCCTGAAAGCGTGCCGATGTATCCTGAAGACATGGTTACGGATAAATCCAGCCGTTTTTTGGCGATGGAAATTGTGCGCGAAAAATTGTTCCGCTATTTGGGCGAAGAATTGCCTTACGCAATGAATGTGGAAGTGGAACAATTTAAAGAAGAAAATGGTATGTATCAGATTTATATCGCTGTTTTAGTGGACAAGGAAAATCAAAAACCCATCGTCATCGGCAGGGGTGGCGAGAAAATGAAGAAAATCTCCACCGAAGCGCGTTTGGATATGGAAAAATTATTTGATTGCAAAGTGTTTTTGAAAGTGTGGGTGAAAGTAAAATCGGGTTGGGCGGACGATATTCGTTTTTTAAATGAATTGGGTTTGTGATTTGGTTTTTCAGGCTGTCTTTCAGTACACGACAATTTTTTGAAATAACCACAAACCTGTCCCCTCCCCCGCAAGCGGGAGAGGGGACAGGTTACAGGCAGCCTGAAAGATTT
>NZ_JQKH01000139.1 GCF_000745955.1 Alysiella crassa DSM 2578
AACGTGAAAATCACCGTTGAATTGATTGCCCCAATCGCGATGGAAAACGGTTTGCGTTTTGCGATTCGCGAAGGTGGTCGTACCGTTGGTGCAGGCGTTGTGGCTAATGTAATTGCTTAATTTCAAAGGATAAAGATAAATGGCTAACCAAAAAATCCGTATCCGCTTGAAAGCCTACGATTACAGCTTGATTGACAAATCAGCTCAAGAAATCGTTGAAACCGCAAAACGCACTGGCGCAGTGGTAAAAGGCCCGATTCCTTTGCCAACCAAAATTGAACGCTTCAACATTTTGCGTTCGCCTCACGTGAACAAAACTTCGCGCGAGCAATTGGAAATCCGCACCCACTTGCGTTTGATGGACATCGTGGACTGGACGGATAAAACCACAGACGCTTTGATGAAATTGGACTTGCCTGCTGGCGTGGATGTTGAAATCAAAGTACAATAATCTGCAAAGATGACAAAATCCCCCAAACTGGAAACGGTTTGGGGGATTTTGGTTTTCAGGCTGCCTGAAAAAACTAAACAGGCAATTTCCCCGTTGCCTTAATCGTTTGCACAGGCACTTCGGTTTTGATGTTGCTCACGCCCTCAATATGGGTCAAATGCTGCACCTGAAAACGGCGATAATCCGCCAAATCCTTTACCACCACTTTCAGCACAAAATCGCAATCGCCCACCATCAAATAACATTCTTGCACCTCGTCCAAATCCTTGATGCTGTTGGAAAAGTGATTGACCACATCTTCCGTTTGCGATTTGAGCCACACGCGCACAAACAGCGTCAAATGCAAGCCCAATTTTTCCGCGTTCAAACGCGCCGAATAGCCTTTGATAAAGCCTTGGTCTTCCAAAATCCGCACGCGGCGCAAACACGGCGATGGCGACAAACCCACCAAATCCGCCAACTGATTGTTGCTCAAACTGCTGTCTTTTTGCAAAGCATTTAAAATGCGTTTGTCTATTTTATCCAAATCGTCAAAAATCATGATTGAAAATATCTGCCAATAAAAATCAAAAAAATGGCGCATTTTACTAAAATGATTTCATTTTAACACAACATCACAAAAAAATAGCGCGAATTTTGCCCTAGAATACGCGCTTTCTTTCATTGATAAAAAATACCCCAAATGGACACCATTTCCACTTACGACCACACGGCAATCACTTGCCCCATTCAAGAAAAAGCATTTCAAAAACAAGAATTTTGGCGCGGTGTGAAAGACGCGCTGCCCATTATGCTCGGCTTTATCCCTTTTGCTTTGGTGCTGGGGGCGTCGGCGGTGGGCGCGGGTTTCAAATGGTACGAATTGTCGCTTTTGACCACCACCAATTTGGCGGGCGGCTCGGAATTTACCGTGGTTAGCCTGTGGCAAAATCCGCTCAACATTCCCCTGATTGTGGCAATGGCAACTTTGGTAAACAGCCGCCACATCATCATGGGCGCAACTTTTTCCCTATTGCTCAAAGGCATGCCCAAGAAAAAAGCCTTGCCCCTGCTGTTTGTGATGATAGACGAAAGCTGGGCAATGGCGATTGCAGACGCGCAAAAACACGGTCGCAAAGCCTTGAATGTGCCGTATTATTTGGGTGTGGCGATTTTATTGTGTTTGACTTGGATTGTGTTTACCACCGCAGGGGCGTATTTCGCGCCTTTGATTGGCGATTTGAAACAATATGGCATGGACATGGCGTTTACGGCGGTGTTTTTGGTGTTGCTCAAAGGCATGTGGCGCGGCTTTCAGGCAGCCTTACCGTGGTTGGCGAGTTTGTTGGGGGCAGGGCTTTGTCATCATTTATTTGATGGTGCGTGGTATGTGGCGGTGGGCGCATTGGCTGGCGTGGCAACGGCATTTTTCATGGGCGATGACCGTACAGAAAAAAATTAAAGGAAAAAAATCATGGAATTTCAAGTTTTGCTGACCATCATCACATTGGCGATTTGCACTTATTTGACGCGGATTGTGGGTTATTTGGCATTTGCCAACCGCCAGCTTTCGCCCAAAGCCTTGCGCGTGATGCAAGCCGTACCAGGGTGTGTGCTGATTGCCGTGATTGCGCCCGTGATTGTGTCGGGCAATGTGGCGAATATGGTGGCGGTGGCGGTAACGTGTGTGGCGATGTTGCGCCTGTCGTTGTTGCCAACCGTGTTGATTGCGATTGTTACCACAGGCATTTTGCGGCAAATGGGGTTTTGAGTGGCGCAGCAAGCGTAGGGGGGCAACTCGTTGCCCACGCGGTTTGATGCACGCCACATTATTTTATTTTTTCAGGCAGCCTGAAATGAAATATTGCACATTAAAACATCATTTTATGTGTATCTGATTGAACTGCGTGGGCAACGAGTTGCCCACCCTACGCTTGCT
>NZ_JQKH01000140.1 GCF_000745955.1 Alysiella crassa DSM 2578
ATTCAATTTAAATCAGGACAAGGCGACAGCGACCGCCGTGTACACCTAGTACATAAGGGAGCTGGCAACGCGGTACTGGTTTAAATTGAATTCACCATAATTCAGTTGGGCAATTATTCGCGTTATAATTGCGGTTTTTCGTTTTCAGGCTGCCTGAATATTTTTATTCCATTATTTTATTATTTAAATCATGACTTTGCAAACTTGGCTACTGTTTATCAGCAGCACTTTTTTTATTTCTGCCACCCCTGGGTCTAATATGCTGTTGGCGTTTCAATTTGGGCTGAATTATGGTTTCAAAAAAACGCTTTATACTTTGCTGGGTTTGAGTTTGGGCTTATTGATTTTATTGACCATTTCATTGGCATTTGTCGGCTGGTTGAGCCAATCTGCCCCTGTCGCGTTTGAAATCATGAAAATCGCCGCTTCGCTGTATTTAGCCTATTTGGGCGTGAATATTTGGCGCAATGCCGCCAGCGAAATGAGTAGCGGCGATGTAGTAAAAGTTATCCCCACGCCGCTCGCCCTGTTTCGCACGGGTGTGATGGTTTCTTTGTCTAATCCGAAAGCGATTTTGTTTTTTGCCGCTTTGTTTCCCAAATTTTTGCAGCCGTCTGCACCGCTTATGCCGCAATATGTGATTTTAACGCTGTCTTTTTTTGCCATTGAAACTTTTTGGCAACTGATTTACACGGTGAGCGGCAAAGCCTTGTCTGCGTGGCTGAATGTGGGCAAACGCTTGATGTGGCTGAATCGTTTGTGTGGGGCGATTTTTATTTTGTTGGCGGTGGGTTTGTTGTGGGATATTTGGGTGGCGTTTCAGGCTGCCTGAATACACACATGCAAAATTATTCCAATAATTATAACTACTTATCGGTGCATAATACGCCCTGCATTTTAAACCCAAAAACAGGCAGCCTGAAACGCCAAATCGGTTTTCAGGCTGCCTGTTTATTTATATGATTGTTTAACTAAATAATTTTATGAACGGCGGCGGCGTTCACCTGGTAACAGCATATCCGCCCATTTCACAATATTCGCCACTTCCGCAGGATTTAATTCATAAAACTGACCGCGTTTCAAACGATTCGGCAAACCAATCGGGCCAAAACCCACACGCACCAAACGACTCACCGTCAAACCTTGACTTTCAAAAATGCGGCGCACTTCACGGTTACGCCCTTCTTTGATGATGACGTTGTACCATTTGTTTACCCCTTCGCCGCCTTGTTCATAAATACGTTCTACTTTTGCCAAGCCGTCTTCCAGCATAACGCCTTCTTCTGTCAGCATTTTCATTTGCTCGGGCGACAAGGAACCCAACACGCGCACCGCGTATTCACGTTCCACTTCAAAGCTGGGGTGAGCAAAACGCTGCACCAATTCGCCTGAAGTCGTCAAAATCAACAAACCGCTCGTATTAATATCCAGCCGCCCAATCGCCACCCAACGGCTACTCGCCGCCTGCGGCAAACGGTCAAAAATGCTTACGCGTCCCTGTGGGTCATCACGCGAAACAATCTCACCTTCTTGTTTATAATACAAAATAATGCGCGGCAAACGGTCAGCCCATTTCAATTTAATTTGGTTGCCTTTTACGGTAACTTGGTCATCGGGCGACACTTTTTCGCCCAAAGTCGCCACTTTACCATTCACCTGCACCCAGCCATTGTTAATCCACTCTTCCATTTCGCGGCGTGAACCGACACCGCTCGCCGACAACACTTTTTGCAAGCGTTCAGGCTCAATGCGTGATAAATCGGTGCGGCGGTCTTTCAAATCCGCCACGCGCTCTTGGATTTTCTGATTTGGGGCGCGCACCACCAATTTTTTCGCTTTGCTTGCGCGTTGTTTGGGGGCTTGGGTGTATTCTTTGGGTTCGGAAATGGGTTTTTCAAAACGCGCCGCGCCGCGTTGAGAGCGTGGTTTTTTGCTTTCTACGGTTTCATGTTCGCGTTGTGGCGCACGTTTGGGGCTGCCTGAAACGGGTTTTTTGTTTAATTTATTAGACTTGGGTGCGGTTTTCGGTTTTTGGCTCACGCCATCGCGGAATTCGCGTTTGGATTTGGGTTGTTGATTTTTGCTCATGTGAATTTGCTCCGTAATCTTTCAGGCTGCCTTTTAGTACACGACAAAAATCTTTGGATTGCCTGAAACCTGTCCCCTCTCCCGCTTGCGGGAGGGTTAGGGTGGGGGTGGCTCGTTGATTTACAAAAATATTGATTTATTTCCACAAATTTACCCCCACCCTAGCCCCAGGCTTGCCAAGTTCTTCGTAGGTCGGATACTTGTATCCGACATTTTCAGACGAAACCACAAGTTTTGTCGGATACAAGTATCCGACCTACGCGGTAT
>NZ_JQKH01000141.1 GCF_000745955.1 Alysiella crassa DSM 2578
CTAACCCCCTCTCCTTTGGGAGAGGGAAAAATCGTGGTACATTGAAAGTTTTACCCTCTCCCTAACCCTCTCCCACAGGAGAGGGAACAGATGAGTGGTAAACAAAAATTTGTAGGATAATGAAAGGCTGCCTGAAAACCAACCCACTTATTCCGTTTGCACAAAACTTTGTTGCAATAAATCCATCAATTGCTGTTCAGGCAGCGTGTTGTCCAAACGCACACTCAACCAATGCGTTTTATTCATGTGATACGCAGGCGCGAAACCGTGTTGCCCGCGCAATTCAGCCACCCATTCAGGCGGCAATTTTACATTCATAATCTGAATATTAGCCACATCAGGCAAAGCAATTTGGCTGCCTGAAACCGTCATCGTGATGGCAAACCATTTGCGATTGTGCGCATGCCGAAACACCGCATAATCAGGGTGTTTGCTCCACAAATATTCGGCTTGAACACGATAATGTTGTTGAATCAATTGGGTAATCCACTCGCGCTGTGTGGGCATGATTTTCCTTTCAGGCTGCCTGAAATTATTTTTTCACCAAAAAATACAAACCCGATAAAGTCATCATTATCCCAAATAATTTTGTCCACGAAAAATGTTCGCCAAAAAAAAGAATACTCAATGGAATCAAGACCAAAGCTGCCGCGCCGTTTACCGCTACCCCACCCCATTGTGCCGAACCACCCGCCTGATACGCCAATAAAAAACCCAATTCAATCAACATAATCCCCACCACCACCAACCACACGCGCCAATTCGCCAATAATTCGCCTACATTACCGATTTCCGCTTTACCAAACAAAGGCATAGCCAATAAACTCAACACCATTGCCACACCATAATACACCGCCAACACCAGCATGGGATTGTGCGGCACATCGTGCAGCGATTTTTGCCCCAAGTGATACGCCGTATTGCCCAACGCTGCAATCATCAAAAATAAAATAAATTTCTGCATAAACAATCAATTAAAAAAAATAATTACAATGCCACCACGCCATATTTGCCCACCACACGCCCCACAATTTTCAGGCTGCCTAATTCATCGGGGCGCAACATTTCGGGCGGATAAGCGGGGTTATCATTAATCAAAACCAAAAAACCATTTTGAAACAAATTAATACGGTATATTTTCACGCCCAATTCCGTTGCCAACGCGTAAATACCCGAACCAATATATGCACGAATATTCGTGTCAATCAGCACCGTATCCCCTACTTCTAAAGTATTGAGCATATTGTCATTTTTCACAATTTCATGGCGAATATGCTCGCCCTGCACACCCAATTTTTGCAGCGCAAAAGCGTGGACATCGGGCAAAGCTGGCGTGGGGGTATTGTCCACATGCGGCGTTGTGCGGGCGACCACAGTCGGCGGCGCGAGCAAGGCACTGGGTTCGTTCAACATATTGCCCTTACCCGTTTGCAGCCAATCCAAAGAAATGCCAAATATTTGCTGTGCTTCTTGTAAACCTTTCTTGGATAAGCCATTTTTCTCCCAGTTCCGCACGGTTTGCGGCGACACTGCAAGTGTTGTGGCAAGTTCGGAGAGATGATGAATGCGGCGCAATTCGGCGGCGGCTTGATAGAGTCGGGCGGCGGTTTCGTGCATGGTATTTTTTAGGGGAATGAAATGGCTGAATTGTAACGCATTTTGATGATAAACAGGCAGCCTGAAAACGGTGGATTATAGAAGATGATATTAAACTATGGGAAAAACAAATCATTTTTAAGATTCAATGAGTTTACATTGACATAAGACAATAAAAAAACCGCTTAAAAGCGGTTGAAAAATATTAGTGGTGCCCGAGACCGGAATCGAACCGGTACACTCGTTTTAGGAGCGACGGATTTTAAGTCCGTTGTGTCTACCAATTTCACCACTCGGGCACACTTAAAACTGGATTTAATTAAATTTGGAGGCGGGGGCGTGGAATTGAACCAGCCTAAATAAGGGTTGCACCCCTTATTGCATAAACACTCTGCCACCCCGCCGTGTTTAGAAGCTGTGGAGGCGAAAGCCAGAATCGAACTGGCGTCCACGGATTTGCAATCCGCTGCATTACCACTATGCTATTTCGCCATCTAGCACCTGAAAATCCACCTTCAGATAAAAAAATGGAGCGGGAAACGAGTCTCGAACTCGCGACCTCAACCTTGGCAAGGTTGCGCTCTACCAACTGAGCTATTCCCGC
>NZ_JQKH01000142.1 GCF_000745955.1 Alysiella crassa DSM 2578
AATATTGTGAATGTCGGCTGAAAATAAAAAAAGCTGGGCAAAATCCCAACTGTGTGAACCGCGTGGGCAACGAGTTGCCCACCCTACGCTTGCTTCATTCGCAAGCATGGTCAATAAAATCAAGCCATCAATCTGATGAACACAGGTTATAAAATTTCAACATGGATTTGTGGCGTGCAGGCTGTCTGTACGCCATGAATTTTTTCTTTTATCTCAATAACATAGTCTGCCAAGTTTGCAACCATTCCTTGGGTGTTTGCCCCAATTTACGCACAAACACGCGCGTTAAAGCCGCATTGTGGCTGTATCCCACCTTTTCCGCCGTCAAAGCCACCGACAAGCCGCGCCGCAACCACATTTGCGCCACCTGAATGCGCCAATTTGCCACATACTCCATGGGCGAAACCTTCATCATCTCCTTGAAATAAGGCACAAATTTGGCGCGCGACATACACGCCTGTTCTGCCATCGTGTCCACATGCCAATCCCATTCGGGGTGCTGATGAATGTTGATGAGCAAAGGCGCAAGGCGACTGTCGGTCAAACCGCGCAACAAGCCAATTTGTAGCAAATTGTTTTGCAAACAAAAACGCAGCACCTGTATCATCAAATACGCACTCAAATGTTGCATGGCTGCCTGAAAACCACATCGCGTGGCTTGATGTTCCTGAAAAATGCTTTGCGTGATGTGGTTCAAATGCCCATTTTGGTTTAAATACAAAGGGATAATCCGATTTAAACCATCAATCAAAGGGTTGCACACCTGTTCACCAAAATCAAAATCAATGCACAACACGCTCAAATCGTCCGACAAAGGCTGAATGCTGTGCAGGCAGCCACTGGGCGAAAACAACACACAAGGCTCTTCAATCAACAAAGGCGTGTGCTGATTGTGATTGACCATGCAGCGACCCCGTTCAATCAAATGCAAATAGCCTTTATTGGGTTCATCAAATTGCCCCGTTCGGCACAACAATCCCTTAAAAAAAACGTGTGTGCGAAACGGAAAATGGGTAAACAAATGGGTAATCGCGTCCATAAAAAATCAATTCGGTTAAAAAAAGCAGACGTTCGGTTAAAACAACAAAGGCGGCAATCATTATACTTCGTCCCAGTTTTTCATGTGATTAAACCCTTAAATGGAAGGAACAAACAAATGGCTAACGAAAAAACCGAACAAATCAACGAACAACGCCGTGCTGCTTTGGGGGGCGGTGCCAAATTGGCAATGGCTGCCAGCGTGTTGGGTGCAATGGGCATTAGCGCATCAGCGCAAGCCGCACCTGCCAAAAAAGGCAATATTTATGCCGAACCCGCACAATATGGCTTAAAACGCCCTGGTATGAAAATTGACCCCAATCGCGTGGCTTTGGTGGTGGTGGACCCACAAAACGACTTTTTGAGTCCCAATGGCGTGATGTGGGAAGTGCTGAAAGACAGCATTCAAGAAAACAACACCGTTGAAAACATTGAAACATTGTTTAAGGCAGCCAAAGCCGTAAACATGCCCGTGATTGTGTCGCCCCACTACTACTATCCCACCGACCACCAATGGGAATTTATGGCACCAGGCGAAAACTTCATGCACAGCACCAATATGTTTGCCCGTAAAAGCGCGTATTCCATGGACGGCTTTGAAAATTCAGGCGCAGACTTTGTAGAACGCTACAAACCCTATATTTTTGACGGACAAACCACCATTGCCTCGCCCCACAAAATTTTCGGGCCCGAAACCAACGATGTCGTTTTGCAACTGAGAAAACGCAAAATTGACCAAGTGATTTTGGCAGGCATGGCAGCCAACTTGTGCATTGAATCGCATTTGCGCGAATTGGTGGAACAAGGCTTTGAAGTGGCGGTGGTAAAAGACGCAACCGCAGGACCTCGCATTCCAGAGGGCGACGGCTATTTGGCGGCATTGGTCAATTACCGCATCATCGCCAACGATTTGTGGACAACCGCCCAAGCTGTACAAAAAATGGGTGCGCGATAAAAACAGACATTTTCAGGCAGCCTGAACGCGAAACGTGGCGTTGCGCCGCCACACCCACGCTAGGGGTGTGTGGCACATTTCAGGCAGCCTTTCAGTACACGACAAAAAAAGTACAATAAAAAAAGAAGTCCGCATCAATTCAGTGGTATCGTATTAATTTTCTCACGACTA
>NZ_JQKH01000143.1 GCF_000745955.1 Alysiella crassa DSM 2578
ATAAAAGCCATGAATAAAGACAATCCCACCGAACAATACCGCACCATGCTAGAAAATTTACCCCAGCAGCCTGAAAATCTCCAGCAATTAGAAGCCATTGCCGAAAATGGCAATGCCGAAGTGATGTACATACTGGGCTGGTGCTATTTTAAAGGGGAATATTTACCCAAAGATTTGGATAAAAGCCAGTATTGGTTGGAAAAGGCGAAAGTGGCTGGCGATAAAAGGGCAGAAGAGTTATTAATTTATTGCAAATTTTTGCAAACTTTAAGAAATTAAAAGGCATATTTCTATGTTTAAGCTAATTAAGGAAAATCAGAAAGTTCAAGGTATATTACTTTTAATATTTTGGGGTATACCTATATTCTTACTTGGTATTTATGTTATATTATTTCGTCCCCCTACTTCATTTGTACCCGATTATTTAGCTAGGCAGCAGGTTAAAAACAATCAAATTAAGATAGGTTGTTTGTATTTTGCACATATGGGTTATAAAGCTGGCACGGGTTATACAGGGTTTTATTTTAAAATAAATGATATTCCTGAATCTGTACATACAGTATATTTAACATTAAGAGATTTTCCATTTGCAAATAAAAAAGAAGCTTTTTTAGAAGATTATCTAAATAAAATAGATTTACCGCTGACGAATGAAGAACCTAGAAAAATACATTGCGAACTTGTTAAATATGTTCATGTTAAAATTGAATTTAACAAGAAAATTCTTTACCAACGATTTTTTGTTTATGACCTAATTTAAGGAGTTTTTACTATGGGTGCCAATAAAAAAACAACACTATCTGAACAATTAGATAAATTGAAGCAGGATGGTGGAAATGGTGTATTAAGCAAGCGTAGGGTGGGTGCTCGCACCCACGCGGTTCACACAGTTGGGATTTTACCCAGCTTTTTTTATTTTCAGCCGACATTCACAATATTTCAATCTACCAACCACACCCCGATATTTCAGGCAGCCTGAAAGCAGCCAATTGAAATATCGGGCTATTTTTTACAAAAACACAATGTAAAATCGCTTGACAAAAATTAACCATGCCATAACAATAGGCGGAAAATTTTCAGGTAGCCTAAAAGGGGAGATAAGTGGAAAATAATAAAATACGAGAAAATACAAAACGCGTGGGTGCAAGCACCCACCCTACGCTTGCTAAACTTACTAAATCCATTTTTCAGGTTGTTTGCATGGTATTTTTATTAAATGCCTGCCAAAAAACCAAGCCCGAAATTGACCGTTCACCAACTTGCGTACCTGACAAACCTGTGAATTGGGGAGAAATATACAGTCAATATATGCATAAAAAATTTGAAAAGTACGTTGATGAAATTTGGGATGCTGACGAATGGAATAATCGCAATGAACCCGATTGGGGCTTACACGACAATATTTATGATAAAAGTTGTAAAATTATCAGACCTTTTTGGGACAAACCCAAATTAGGTAGCAAAAGCTGCTTGCCTTGGAAAATCAAAACATACGATACGATAGACAAAGTTGTTGAATGGCGCAAAACAGGCAAAATTTCAGTAACTTTTGAACACTTGGTAGATGAACATTGGCAAGGAGAAGCCTTTGACCCTAGAGTGGAAAACCCTTTCAAACCTGAATGGTATAACAGAGATATGGATTTTGCTGTGATAATACGTAGTGGGCATTGGACTAATTTTTATCCCAAAGATTGTTGTCAATTCATTACTTTTGATGAAATGAAACAAGAAATTATCAATAGAAATCGTGGTGAATGGAAATACGACGATAAAGAACAGCAATATAAAAATTTGTATTTTCGTAAAACATTGGCTTGGGTCATTGATGAGGATGTGGGTATTCATGATAATGAAGAAGACATTAATTTATTACGATACCCATTGGGTACAGAATTACCTAGCAATTATGAATATAAGAATTATTTGAATAAAAAAGGATATTTAATTTATAAAGCCATGAATAATTGTGGTCATGCAACTGATTTCCATATTGATATTGATTTAAATGAATAAATTTTAACTTTTTAATAACAAGCAAGCGTAGGGTGGGCAACTCGTTGCCCACGCGGTTCACACAGTTGGGATTTTGCCCAGCTTTTTTTTATTTTCAGCCGACATTCACAATATT
>NZ_JQKH01000144.1 GCF_000745955.1 Alysiella crassa DSM 2578
GTGGTGCATTGAAAGTTTTACCCTCTCCCTAACCCTCTCCCACAGGAGAGGGAACAGATGAGTGGTAGACAAAAATTTGTAGGGTAATGAAAGGCAGCCTGAAACATTTTTTTAACTTATTTTATTTTTGAAAATCAATATGTTTGCAGCTATAGAAAAATATCGTACCACTGCTCAAGTTTTGTTGGGTTTGATTGGTATTTCGTTTATTGGTTTTGGCGTGGCACAATTTGAAACGCGACCAAATAATCAATATATTGTCCGCATTGGCGAACAAATTATCACGCGCTATCAATTGGATAATGTGATGCGCAACAATCCAAATGCTAGCCGCGAAACCATTTTGCGCCAATTGATGAATCAGGCATATTTGCAGGAAGGCGCAAAACAGCTTGGTTTGGCGGTGTCGGAGCAGGAAATCAAGCAAGCCATTGTGGATAATAAGGCTTTTCATGACGCGAATGGTAAATTCAGCACCGAGCAATTTAAAAACGCGCTATCGCATTCGGGAATGACGGAGCAGCAATTTATGGATTCGCTGCGACAAGATTTGTTGGCGGAGCAAATGTCGGCATTGCTGCAAAACAATGTGGTGTCGGACGCGCAAGCGGGGCAGATTTTGAAAGCGGCGTTTGCGGAACGCACTTTGCGGAATGTGGGTTTGAATCCACAAGTGTTTGAAGATAAAGTGGATTCAAGTGATACCGCATTGAAGAAATTTTACGATGCCAATCAGAAAACCTATACTTTGCCGCAGGCGGTGCAATTTGAATTTGTGCGTTTTTCGCCCAGCTCATTGGCGGAAAAAGAAACTTTGTCTGATGACGAGTTGAAAAAAGCAATGGCAGAAGCGGCTAATTCGCCGAATAATAAACGCAATGTGGCGCATATTTTGATTGAATTTGGCGCGGATAAGGCAAAAGCAAAAGCCCAAGCCGAACAAATCGCCGCCGAAGCGCAAAAGCAGCCTGAAAAATTCGCGGAATTGGCAAAACAGCATTCGCAAGATTCTGATAGTAAAGAAAATGGTGGTGTGATTGGCGAATTTGCGGCGAGTGGCGATTTGATTAACAAGGCGTTTAAAGATGCGGCGTTTGGGCTGAAATCGGGCGCGGTGAGTGGGGTGGTGGAGAGCGATTTTGGTTTCCACATCATCAAAGCGGACGATGTGGGCGGCGCGGCAGATGAAAACGCGGTGCGCCAAGCCGCCAAAGAGAAAAAAGCGCAAGCGGCGTACACAAAATTGCGTGAACAGTTTAGTGATGAAGCGTTTGCGGACACAGGCAGCCTGAAAAAACCAGCGGAAAAATTAGGTCTGACTATTCAAACACATACGGAATGGCTGACCCGTGAAAACGCACCTGCGGCAAAAATTCCAACTGCGGTGGTGGACACTTTGTTTGGCGATGACGTGTTCACGAAAAAACACAATTCCGAAGCGATTACGGTGGATGGCGAAACGTGGTTTGTGCGTGCCACCGAAACGCGCAAGGAAGCCGTTGAGCCTTTGGATAAAATTAAAGATAAAGTAAAACAAGATTTTATCCGCTCGGAAAGTGCGCGTTTGGCGAAAGAAGAAGCGAAGAAAATGCTGGCGGATTTGCAAGCGGGCAAAAATATGCAATTGGCGTGGTCGCTTGTGCAAACGGTTGCGCCACAGCAAATGCAGGGCAATTTGTCGGCGGAATCTTATCGTGAAGTGATGGCGGCTGCGCCGAAAAATGGCAAGCCTGCTTATGTGTTGGTGGACAATTTGGGTGCGCCACAAATTATTGAAATCCAGAAAATTCAAGATGTTGGCGGCGACCAGCAAGCTTTAGGCATGATTAAAACAATGGTTTTACCAAGTGCAAAATCTTTGGCTTGGCAAGAAGCGTATTTGGATTATTTGGGCAAAACGATTAAAACCGAGCAGGGCAGCGAAAAAGTTTCGGATACGGAATAATTGAAATCATGGCAATATTCAGGCAGCCTGAAAGGTTTTTTCAGGCTGCCTTTCAGTACACGACAAAATTCATCTAGGGTGCGTATTACGCACCGAAATTTCAATGATTTGAATGATTTGGTGCGTGGTATATACCCTACATTTTG
>NZ_JQKH01000145.1 GCF_000745955.1 Alysiella crassa DSM 2578
CAGGCGATGTAACGTTTACGCCTAATAAAGATTTCACAGGTGATCCAACGCCGATTACTTACACCGTAACCGACAAAAACGGCAACACCTTGCCGCCGACCACGGTAGACGTTGCTTACCCAGAGAAACAGCCGACCCCATTGCCAACGCCCGATGTGAAAGAAGGCGTACCAGGGCAGCCTGTAACCCAAAACGTGACCAGCAACGATGGCGACAATGGCAAAGACATTGACCCGACTTCGGTGAAATTGATTGACCCGATTACGGGTACGCCAAGCACGTCGGTAACTGTGCCAAACGAAGGTACATGGACAACTACACCAACAGGTGATGTCACGTTTACCCCAAATAAAGACTTTACAGGCGACCCAACGCCCATTCCATACACCGTAACCGACAAAAACGGCAATACCTTGCCAACCAGCACGGTGGATGTGAATTATCCAAATACGAGCACAGTCAGCACTTTACCAGACTCCAAACCAGGTGAACGCGGTACACCTGTGAGCCAAAATGTATTGGAAAACGATGGTAATAATATTGACCCGACTACGGTTCAATTGATTAACCCGAATAATCCAGCTGCGGGTGGTACAGACACAGTAGTGATTCCAAACGAAGGGACTTGGACGGTAGACAAAGACCCGACAACGGGTAAACCCAATGGTTCCATTACCTTTACACCGAATCCAGGCTTTGAAGACGACCCTGCGCCGATTAACTACATTGCGAAAAACCCAGAAGGCGTAACGTCTAAACAAACGCCTGTGAACGTGGTGTATCCAAAAACCCCAGAAGTGATTGTGCCAGACAATCCGCCTACGCCAGCGAACCCAACGGGTATGGGCGACAATGAAGTGTTTGAAGGCAATACGGCTGGCGTACAAGGTATGTTTAAAGTCGTACCAGGGTTGAGCAGCGCAACGATTAAAGAGATTCTGTTGGCGAATGAATCAGGCACAACCGTTATGGTTCCATTAACGGTTAGCCCAAGTGCGCCCGTTACTTTGAACACAGCCAAAGGCGTTTTGACTATTACGAGCTATGATTCAACGACTGGCGATGTGAGCTATGTATTTGTACCGAAAGTACAAAATCATGCCACAGATGCGCCTGTATTAGACCAAATCAGCATTGTGGTGAAAGACAGCAATGACCGTCAAGGTTATGGTATGTTGGACATTGCCATTATTGATGGTGTACCTGTTGCTGAAAACGACAGCAACCAAATTACCGAAGATGCGACACCCAACACCGTTACAGGCAGCCTGAAACCCAACGACAATTTGGGTACAGACACCGCCAATGCGGGCAACGAATACACCCCGATTGACAATGTAAGCGGCGCATACGGTTCATTTACCGTAGATGCGGCGGGTAATTACACCTATACATTGGACAACACTAATGACACAGTAAATAAATTAAGCGATGGCAAAACATTAGTAGATACCATCACTTACACCATTACTGACGCAGACGGCGACACGGCAACGGCAGTATTGACCATTACCATTAATGGTCATACCGACGGAGTGCCGAGCGTAAGTGTGCCTGTTGAACCAAGCAAGCCAGAAAGCACCATTCCTGCGACCAATCCAAATGTAACGCCGACCAATCCAGAGACCCCAAATCAACCGAAAGACGCGGGCAATCCAGATGTGGCGGGCGATGATAAAACCGTATTTGAAGGCGATGACGCGGTAGCAGGTTCGTTCTTTGTAACGACCGACCCAACGGCGAGCATTACCAGCATTACCATTGCAGACCAAAAATTGCCAGTGGGTGCCAATGGCATTACACCGACCACCATTGTGACCGATAAGGGTACTTTGACCATTCAGTCGTATGACCTGAAAACAGGCGAAGTGAAATACACTTACGACCCGATTGTTCTGAAACACCCAAGCAATGAGCCATTGGTGGACAGCTTCCCAATTACCGTTGAAGACAGCAATAATATTACTGCCAGCGATAAATTGGACATTGCCATTACCGACAGCTTGCCAGCAGCGAATGACGACAAAGCCGAAATTACCGAAGA
>NZ_JQKH01000146.1 GCF_000745955.1 Alysiella crassa DSM 2578
ATTTTGCTCGGCTCGTCTTGCCAATGCATAACTGCTTTGCATGGACGTGGGTTGTTTCGGATAGGTTTGGAGTTGGCTCATGGCTTTGTTCCTATGACGTGGGGTTACAATCCAATACATTTTTCAGGCTGTCTGAAAATATATTGGTTATTTAAAACAATTGGTTAGAAAACGGCCGTTTTATTCATTAAGTTGAATGCTTACTTAATGAACGTGATTTCAGGTTGCCTGTAATTACTTTTATCATGAAGAATTCAATGTAACGTATGTTGATTTGAATGAATAAAGTATTAAGGCAGCCTGAAACATTGGGGTAGGTGGGATTGGTAAGATGCGCGGGTGCAAAAACACCCACCCTACGCTTGCTATTACTATGAATAATCAATGTAGCACAAGTTGATTAAATTATTTTATTAATATTAATTCTCCTATATAGTCTCCGATAAATTCTAAATTAGGATTTTCTTCATTAATTAGCCAAATCATAAAATCATCAAAATATGTCTCTAATGAAAATATTTCGTTTTCTCCTTCTGTATACATATAGACCGTTAAGTCTTCGTCATTAGTTTTTAAAAAGCAATAGTGTGTTTCGCAGAATACTGCAAAGATAAATGGTTTTTCTTTTAACCAGTTATAGTCAGGCAAGTCATTTTCTAATGTGAGTTGAAATAGTATTTGATTTCTTATGGAGTAATAATCTCTATACATAACAATAGTATCACCTAATAATCCTCCATCACTTCTACCTGCATGTAGTAAAAAAGTTCTAAAATCTTTTCTAATATTGATGTCATATAATTTTTCAATTTGGTCAATCTCTTTTTGTGAATAGCCAATAGATTTTTTTCTATTTTGATGTAAAAATTGATTAAGAATGGTTAAGTATTTCATAATTCTTTCCTATTTATGGGTTTTTACGTGTAGAACCTTCATATATGATGACATTGAAAGGATTATCTTGTTCAGCCCATTCTTTAATAGATGGACGACACCCATTGTTGCACATACCAGGTTTTTGTTTAGATGTATTTTGAACAGCCATTTCAACTTTAACATCACTATAACGACTAAATTCTTTATTAATGTAACCAGCTAATTTCATTTCAGCATGATTGTCATTAGTTACACTCTTTCCATTTAGTGATGTATTTATTACTCTAGATTTTATTGAAATGTTATCATCATGGACTATTTTGTAATCGATATTATTAATACGTATATGAGTATCTTTAGGTGCTCCTTTCCAAGCATTTCCACTAACGCTTAAAAAATGATGGGTTTGATTATTAACACTAACCGAAGCTGTTGCTACCGAAAAACCATCGCGTACTTTACTTGCTTTAATTTTTCCATTGGAAATTAAAGCATTTCGAACCGAATTTACATCCAATGCTAAATTATCAGTATCTTGTAAAGATTTAGTTTGATATTTAGGATTAAAAGAAACTGTAGCATGTTGTGTTGTGGATGCTCCTGTTCTTACAATCGGTTTCAAACCAAACCCTAAACCTATATCGTTCACAACTGCTGATAATGCACCGCCGGCACCATTTTGACGATATTGAGCTTCAATGTTATGTTGTTCAAGTTGATGCTGTGTATCTGAATAGGAATTATCCCAAACTTCCCTAAACACTTCTTCTGATTGGTTATCTAAGCCTAATTTATTATGAACATATAAGTCCTTAATCTGTTGATTATCCGCTAAATGTTGTTTACCCAATTCTCTACATTTATTAGCATTTTGCTTACAAATGGCAATTTGCTGTTCTTTTTCTTGCTTTGCCAATAATCTATATTTATTACCAATTTGTTTTTTATCACATGTTTGGGGATTACAATTGTTTAGCTCATTAGCAAACTGACGCGCTAAAGAAGCCATCATATTATTCTCCACCGCATTCTCAGCATTCAGGCTGCCTTGCACCGCGTTGGTTGCACCGTTTCCGATGATTGCACCAGTCGCCGCCCCAGCCAAACTCATAATGCTGCTGACCGTCTCTTTTTGCTC
>NZ_JQKH01000147.1 GCF_000745955.1 Alysiella crassa DSM 2578
ATTTTGCTCGGCTCGTCTTGCCAATGCATAACTGCTTTGCATGGACGTGGGTTGTTTCGGATAGGTTTGGAGTTGGCTCATGGCTTTGTTCCTATTGGGTAAATTTTATTAAACAAGTGGTTAGCAAACGAGCGTTTTATTCATTAAGTGGAATGCTTACTTAATGGGATTGTTTCAGGCAGCTTTTGATTACTTTTTACCATGAAGAATTCAATGTAACGTATGTGATTTGAATGAAAAAGTATTTAAGGCTGCCTGAAACAGAATTATTGGCACATCAAAATCAAATTGATAAAACGACCCAAACTGCGTGGGCAACAAGTTGCCCACCCTACGCTTGCTATCTTATGTTTGTTTATTTAATTTTAAGTATAAAGAATTCAGTACAATTTTCTCTAATTCTGATTGTGGTTGAAATAAATTTGCTATATTTTTAATCTGATTGATTATGTTAATATCTACTTGGTTGCTATGGTTTGCTAAAATGGCATTAATAGTATTGATGATTTCAACTTTTACAGAATGTGTCATCTTATGAAAGATTGTAATGCAACAAATTAAAGCATATTGATAATTTTCTACTTCTGATAAAGTATCAAAAAATGCCAAATACCATAATTCATTTTTATTTTGATGAGATAAATCCATTAATAAACAATCCCAATCATTGTTAGAGAAGTCATCAATTTTTTCTATTGCTTTAATTATTAAGAAATCACTCCAATAGTTGTCGCATTCTCCTTTATATTGAGAAAGGATTTCGTTATAGAGAAATACATTGTTCATATTTTTTTTCCAATCATTTAAAAGTTGTTGGATTTGTAAATCCATGTTTTCCAGCTGGATAACCAGAAATTACATTATTACCTTGTTTAATAACTTCAACCCCAACACCATTGATATATCCTTGATGTAAAGTATGTCCATCTGATACTCTTGAAGCAACTGGTATAGTATTTCCTATACTTTTAACAGCATTAATTACTTCTTTATCACTCCATGTTGATGGGAATAATGTACTAGCTTTAATTTTTGAGATATTGCCATCTGAAAATTGTAGTATTAATTTTACATTTCTAGTACCATCTGGATTATGTGAAATAGTTTCTACAGCATAATTAGGTAGAGAATTATCAATATTTCCAGAATGAGCTCCAATAATTCTATTTGATACATTTCCTTGTTGATTTACTGTACGTTCCCCATATAGGATTTTCTTTTCCATTTCAGGAGAAACTAGTGTTGTAGGTTGTTTAATAGGTTTATTACTACCAGTCGTCTCTCCATCAACAGGCGACATGGTTTTTTGTGTTTGCCCATAATTTTTAACTTCAGTTTTTATTTTAGGTGTTATTAATTTACTACCAGCTATTGTACCTATTCCTACGAGTGCTGGAGAAATTTGAATGGCTTTATCTAAAGAATTTGCCCATACAGACAATTGGCTTTGATGCCATGAAATTTCTTCATTATTCAGTTTAATAGTTAATAATGCAGCCGATTTAATCTCAGATTCAACAGCAAGGCTTCGTAAAAATACTTCTGATTGTGTATTAATATTTCTCAGCTTTTCAATGGCATCTAAATGGCATTTATCTCCTTTACCTAAACACAAAGCAAAATCTTGTTCAGCTTTTTCCTTGCCATATTTTCTATATTTTTCAATAATTTCATTATGTTTGCTTTGTGGGGATTTTCTTAATTCTTCAACTAATGCACCTCGTTCTTCAAATAGAAAAGCATTATTCTCCACCGCACTCTCAGCATTCAGGCTGCCTTGTACCGCATTCGTTGTTGTGTCGCCAACAGCCGCCCCCGTTGCCGCACCAGCAAAACTCATAATGCTGCTGACCGTCTCTTTTTGCTCGGCATTCAGTTCGCTGCTTTTTTTGCCATACAAATACTCAGCAACTTTGGGCGCAAGTGC
>NZ_JQKH01000148.1 GCF_000745955.1 Alysiella crassa DSM 2578
CAAAATGTAGGGTATATACCACGCACCAAATCATTCAAATCATTGAAATTTCGGTGCGTAATACGCACCCTAGATGAATTTTGTCGTGTACTGAAGGCAGCCTGAAACTCACACAAAATCGCCCCACAAAGTCTGCATAGCCGCCAATGCCGCCAAACTCGCCGTTTCCGTACGCAAAACGCGTTTGCCCAAAGTAACCGCCGTGCAACCTGCCGCAAACGCCGCATTTTCTTCCGCTTCCGTCCAGCCACCTTCCGCGCCTATCATCAGGGTCAAACGGGTGGGCGGCGGCAAATCGCGCAAACTTTTGGCTTGGCGCAAACTCATCAAAATATGCAATTCATCTGATTTTTCACGCAAATATTGTTCAAATGAAACAATGGGTAAGATTTCAGGAACGGTGTTTCGCCCACATTGTTCACACGCGGAAATGGCGATTTCTTGCCAACGCGCCACGCGTTTATCCGCTCGCTCGCCGTTTAATTTCACTATGCTGCGCGTGCTGCTGACGGGTTGAATCTGCGCCACGCCCAACTCCACCGATTTTTGAATGGTAAAATCCATGCGCTCGCCGCTAGAAATGGCTTGTACCAATTTGATTTGCAAAGGGCTTTCCACATTTTCAGGCTGCCTGAACAGAATTTTGCCCACCGCACGGCGTTTTTCCAACGCCACCAATTGCGCTGGATACGCCGCGCCATCGCCATTAAACAGCGTAATCGTGTCGCCCAAGCGCAAACGCAAAACATGGATATGGCGAACAATATTATCGGGCAATTCGTATTCACATTCGGGCGACAAATCAGTTGGAAAATAGAAACGAGACATGGTTGTTGATACTCAAAAAAATGGTTAGTATGTTGGCAATTTGGTTTTCAGGCTGCCTGAAAATCAGTCCGTCATTCTAACAAAATTATGCCAAACGCCCAAACAATGTATCCCCTTGAAAATTTAATACAAACGGTCAAACACATCGCCCAAAGCGAAATCATGCCGCATTTTCTCAACACCCACACCACGCGCAAAAGCGATGGCAGCCTGCTGTCCGCCGCCGATTTAGCCGCGCAAGCGGCGTTCAGCGACAGGCTGCCTGAACTCATTGCCGCGCCCGTGTTGGGCGAAGAAATGCCCACCGCCACCCAACGCCAATTGTGGCAAAACCATGCCGAATCAGGATTGTGGGTACTCGACCCAATAGACGGCACGACCAATTTCGCCAATGGTTTGCCACATTTTGCGGTTTCGGTTGCTTTTGTGCAGCATGGTTTGCCACAGATGGGCGTGATTTACAATCCTGTTACGCAAGAATTGTTTTCAGCACAACGCGGCAAAGGTTCGCACCTGAATGGTGTTGCTTTGCCCTTGCGCGTATCGTCCAAAAAATTGGGCGACGCGGTGGCTGGTGTGGAAGTGAAACGGCTGCGTTTAGGGAATTTGTCTAGCCGAATCAATACGCTTTCTCCAGTCCGCAGCATACGCAGCATGGGCAGTAGCGCGTTGGACTGGTGTTATTTGGCGGCGGGGCGGTATGATGTGTATGTGCATGGCGGACAAATGCTGTGGGATTATGCCGCAGGCGTGTTGATTTTCACCGAAGCAGGTGGGCAACTTGCCACGCTGGAGGGCGATGATTTTTGGAGCGGCAAACACACGTTTCAACGCTCGGTGGTTGGCGCAATTGATGTGGATTTGTTTCACGCGTGGGCGGCTTGGATTGCGCGTAATCGCTAGATTTTAAATTTCAGGCAGCCTTTCAGTACATGACAATTTTTACCAAGACCCAAAATGTAGGGTGCGTACCACGCACCAAATCATTCAAATAATTGAAATTTCGGTGCGTAATACGCACCCTACATGTAGTTGTCGTGTACTGA
>NZ_JQKH01000149.1 GCF_000745955.1 Alysiella crassa DSM 2578
ATTTAAACCAGTACCGCGTTGCCAGCTCCCTTATGTACTAGGTGTACACGGCGGTCGCTGTCGCCTTGTCCTGATTTAAATTGAATCCACTATATCAAAAATCCCCATTCAGGCAGCCTGAAAGCCCTTATAATCTGATTTTTTATTCAAAATTAAGGTTATCCAAATGAACACACAAACATCAAGCCCATCCACTTGGGCGAGCAAATTCCGCGCGATGGGACCAGGTATCATGATGGCTTCGGCGGCGGTGGGCGGTTCGCACATCATTATGTCTACGCAAGCAGGCGCGTTGTACGGCTGGCAACTTGCTATGATGATTATTTTGGCGAATTTGTTCAAATACCCCTTTTTCCGCTTTGGCCCACAATACACTTTGGAAACAGGCAAGAGTTTGATTCAAGGCTATGCCGAAAAAAGCCCTGTTTATTTGTGGATATTTTTGCTGCTGAATTTGTTTGCGACCGTGATTAACACGGCGGCGGTGGCGATGGTTTGCGCGGCGATTTTGAATTTTGTGCTGCCTGTGAAACTGGACATCAATGTTTTGGCAGGAATCGTGTTGGCTTCATCGGTGCTGATGTTGCTGGTGGGCCCTTATCGTTTGCTGGACAATATGTCCAAAATCATCATGGTCAGCTTAACGATTGCGACCGTAACGGCAGTCGCGATTGCCGCATCACGAGGTGCAGTTGCACCAAGCGATTACATTTCGCCATCGGCTTGGGATTTGGCAGCATTGGGATTTATCGTATCGCTGATGGGCTGGATGCCTGCACCGATTGAGATTTCTGCCGTTAATTCCATGTGGGTGGCGGCAAAAAAACAACTCAACCCCGTGAGCTACGAAGACGGCATTTTTGACTTTAACGTGGGCTACATCGTTACCGCGATTTTGGCGATAGTGTTTTTGGCATTGGGCGCGTTGGTGCAACACGGCTCGGGCGTGGAAGTGAAAATGGCGGGCGCGGCATATATTGGTCAGTTGATTGATATGTATGCGAAAACGATAGGCGAATGGTCGCGCTGGTTGGTGGCGTTTATCGCATTTGCGTGTATGTATGGCACAACCATGACGGTGGTGGACGGTTATTCGCGCAGCAATATGGAAGCCGTGCGCCTGCTCACCAAAATGGACAAAACCAATAACCGCATTTTGGCGATTTGGATTATTGCAGCGGCAATCAGCGGCATGGGCGTGATTTTGTTCTTTAAAGGCGCGGTGTTGAAAATGTTGGCGTTTGCGACTGTGGCTTCGTTTGTGAGTGCGCCGATTTTTGCTTGGTTGAATTTGTCGCTGATTCGCAAAGGCAGTACACACCCCTTGTCGGCGGCGTTGTTGTATTTGTCGTTTGTGGGTTTGATTTTCTTGACTGGGTTTACGCTGCTGTTTTTGGCGAACCAGTTGGGTTTGTTGAAATAATCTGAATGATATTTCAGGCTGCCTGACAGTACACGACAATTTTTCCAATCGCCAAAATGTAGGGTGTGTCATGCGCACCAAGTATCTGAATTATTTAAATATTGTGGTGAATTTGGTGCACACGGCTCACCCTACTGTTATTTTTATCGTGTACTTCGCTACCCTACAAAAATAAAATATTGCCTGAAATTGTTGAGATATAGCCATCTCACTCCCTCTCCTTTGGGAGAGGGCTGGGGAGCAGACCTGCCAAGTTCTTTTGGTGTAAAATGATAAAGTTAAACTAACGGTAATTTGACCATGCAAACTTTGGAAACCTACTTTTCAGAAATTGA
>NZ_JQKH01000150.1 GCF_000745955.1 Alysiella crassa DSM 2578
GTACCACGCACCAAATCATTCAAATAATTGAAATTTCGGTGCGTAATACGCACCCTACATGAATTTTGTCGTGTACTGTAAGGCAGCCTGAAAATGAAAAAGGAAAATATAATGAAAAAAACAATTTTCTTATTATTGGTGTTGATTTGTTCCAGTTCTGTATTTGCAAATAATGATTTGAAAAATAAACCATTATCTTATGAACATGGATTGGAATTATATAATGAAGAAGCGCGTCATTATCAGGTGTCGGCGATACTTTATTTGTGTGCGATAGAGTACTTGCGGAGAGCACACCCTGAATTTCCTTTAACGGCGGAAAATTTTCAGCGTGTTCGGCAATCGGTGGATGAATTTATGACGCTACAAAATACAGTACCTAATTCGCCTGCAAATTTTTATGCAAATATTTACGCTGATTATTTTACTGAAGCCGATTGGCAGCAATTTGAGCAAGAAAAACGAGCAATAGATGGTGTATTGAGGAAGAAATTGATTTTGCATCATCAGCAACTAAGGGAACGAATGATAAAAGAATGGTTATTGGAAAATTTTGTTTTATCGGTATTTTTACAAATTTTGGACAATGATTTGGGATTGCCGAAACGATATTAATGCCAAACCTAATCATACAAAATCGTTTTTATGCAGCCTGAAAATAAAAAACAAAGGAAAATCCAATGAGCAGAAGCAAACGAAAAACGCCCATTATGGGACACACAAGCTGCCGCAGCGAAAAACAAGACAAAAAACTTTGGCACAAATGCTGGCGTTCAAAGCAAAGAATGGCTTTGCGCTCGCCGCATTTATTGGATTTGGAAGCGATTTCGCCGATTTTGGAAGATGAAGTCAGTAATGTTTGGGCGATGGGGAAAGACGGAAAACGGTATTTTGCATTGTATTGGCAAAAGGATTTGGCTGATTTTTTTGCAAAGCGAAGAAGCAAAAATCAGAGTGAAAAAATCAAGTTAGAAAAACGTTATTTACATCAATTTATGGCGAAATAAGTTTTTCAGGCAGCCTGAAAGTCAAAATCATGAAAAAATCGCGTATTTTTCTCACCACTTTAATAATTGATTTATTGAGATTTGTATTGAAATTGGCGTTTTGGCTTTTGCTGCTAAAAGGCTTGATTGTGTGGCAATCGCATTTATCCACCATTCATTATCAACGTGGCGATGTGCTTGATGAGCGGTTTCGCGTTTTGGCGGTGATGGAACAGGGCAAAATATATCCTGTCAAATTAACGCAATTTGCTGAACGCCGCGATTGGCATTTGCAGCGCGAGCCGATAGAACACGGACAGCGTGGCGATTTCTACTACAAACTCACCCCCATTGAGCCTGATGTATTTGAATTGTATCTGGATTTGGATACAGCAGTTTTGCAAACACGCTATCGGATGACGGCGGATAATCGCGTTGAACCCATGATGTTTCAAGTGGTTTACAGTATTGGCACGGTGTTTGCGGCGGTGTTTTTTTGGTTGCTGATTGGGTTTGTGTGGTATTTTGCAAAAGCATTGTGGGCGTATTTTTTCAGGCAGCCTTTCTGTACACGCCAATTTTTACCAACACCCCAAATGTAGGGTGCGTACCACGCACCAAACCATTCAAATAGTTGAAATTTAGGTGCGTAATACACACCC
>NZ_JQKH01000151.1 GCF_000745955.1 Alysiella crassa DSM 2578
ACAATATTTAAATTATTCAGTAATTTGGTGCGCATGGCGCACCCTACATTTTTGTGATTGGAAAAATTGTCGTGTACTGTAAGGCTGCCTGAAAAAATTCGCACAAAGGAGCAAATGATGATTTACTGGTTGATTGTTGCGGTGCTACTCTTTATTGTGGAGCTGTTTTTGGGGACGGTGTATTTGCTGGTGCTGTCGCTGGCTTTGTTGGGCGCGGGTTTGATGGCGTGGTTGCTGGGCGATGTGGCGGGGTTTTGGGTGGCGGCTATTTTGTCTTTGGCGGGCATTGTGTGGGTTTACCATTACAAAAAACGCAATATAGAGCAAGTGTCTGATGTATCAGATGATTTTGATATTGGGCAAACGGTGGTGTTGGAATCATTGTTGCCCACAGGCGAATGGCGTGTGCAGTATCGTGGCACATTGTGGGAGGCGCGTAATGAATTTTCAGGCAGCCTGAAAGCAGGCGATACGGCGAAAATCGTGGCGCGTGATGGCAATATTTTGATTATTTAAAACTTTTTCACTTGATTTTTTTGGAGGTGTGTGATGATTTTTTCTTTACCCGTGATTATTTTGCTGGCTGTGGTGATTTTGGGTTTCAAAGCCTTTAAAGTTGTGCCACAACAGGAAGCCTATGTTGTTGAGCGTTTGGGAAAATTTCATGCGGTTTTGAATCCAGGCTTGAATATTTTGATTCCTTTTTTGGACAGCATTGCCTACAAACATTCGCTCAAAGAAATTCCGTTGGACGTGCCCAGCCAAGTGTGTATCACCCGCGATAACACGCAATTAACCGTTGATGGCATTTTGTATTTTCAAGTAACCGACCCCAAACGCGCTTCTTATGGTTCAAGCAATTACATTTTGGCGATTACCCAATTGGCGCAAACCACGCTGCGTTCCGTGATTGGGCGCATGGAATTGGACAAAACCTTTGAAGAACGCGATGACATTAATCGCACCGTTGTGGCGGCTTTGGACGAAGCGGCGGTGTCGTGGGGCGTAAAAGTTTTGCGTTATGAAATCAAAGATTTGGTGCCGCCGCAAGAAATTTTGCGTTCCATGCAAGCACAAATCACCGCCGAGCGTGAAAAACGTGCGCGTATTGCCCAATCCGAAGGTTTGAAAATTGAACAAATCAATTTGGCAACAGGCGAGCGTGAAGCAGAAATCAAAAAATCCGAAGGCGAAGCGCAGGCTGCCGTAAACGCATCACAAGGCGAAAAAGTGGCGCAAATCAACCGCGCACAGGGAGAAGCAGAAGCCTTGCGTTTGGTGGCGCAAGCCAGCGCAGATGCGATTCGCACCATCGCCGCCGCCATTCAAGAACCAGGGGGCAGCGAAGCCGTGAATCTGAAAGTTGCCGAGCAATATGTGGAAGCATTTGGAAAATTAGCCAAAGAAAACAATACATTGATTATGCCTGCGAATGTGGCGGATTTGGGCAGTTTGGTGAGCGCAGGCATGAGCATTGTGAAAGGGCAAAATCAGTTGATGAAATAATATTCAGACTGTCTTTTGCTATGCTATAGTCGCAGAACTGAAAAAGCAGTACGGCGTTGCCAGCTCCCTTATGTACTAGGTGTACACGGCGGTCGCTGTCGCCTTGTACTGCATTTTCA
>NZ_JQKH01000152.1 GCF_000745955.1 Alysiella crassa DSM 2578
GACCGAATTATGACAACCCCACACGCAATCGTCAATACCTGAAAATCAAATTATTCACCACCCAACCAAATATCCATGATTTACAATGAAATTTTATTAAAAGAAAAATTCACACCAATGTAAAAAAACACACACTGCGCAGCTTTCAGGCTGCCTGAAAAATAGGCAAATCATAAAATTCATGCGTAAGACTTGTTGTTTGAAACAAATTTACTTATAATACGTTCTCTTGTTTAGAGAGGTGGATGAGTGGTTTAAGTCGCACGCCTGGAAAGCGTGTATACGTGAATAGCGTATCGAGGGTTCGAATCCCTTCCTCTCTGCCAATTTAATTGCAAAGGTGATGTGATATTCACCTTTTTTTCATGGAATTTTGTTATGCTGCTGCAACGTGGGTATTCTTTAATTGAATTATTGTATGCGGTGGTGTTGTTGGGAATTTTGGCGACTTTGGCAATTCCAAGCATGACTTATTATATTCGCCAAGCGCGTTTGTATGACGCGCAAAAGGCTTTGTTAATCAATTTCCATGAATTAGAGCGATTTTATGCGCAAAATTATCGGTTTAAGAAAAACAGTACCACTTGGGCAACATTAAAAGAAATTGAAACAGAACATTTTTGTATTAAATTTCAAGGCAATCCGCGTGGTGTGAAAGGCGACCGTTTTACGCTAAAGGCGGTGGCGAAAAACAAAAAATTAGAACCGCGCTCCATTATTATTGATGATGACAAGCAATTGCGCATTTGTGAAACAACCGTTAGCGAATGCGACCCACCTTCTCATCCCAATAAAACACCTTATTTCTCTGGCGACTCTACGCGCACAGATAAACTCTGCAAATTTCTCTAATTTTTCTTATTCATCTTTATGAATACTTTTCCTTTTTTTAAAATTCGTGCTTATTTGAAACGCGGTGGCGTGATTGCGTATCCGACTGAATCCAGTTATGGTTTGGGCTGTTTGGCGAATAATCGTCGTGGAATTCGGGGGATTTTGCGAATTAAAAAGCGTCCGCAACACAAGGGTTTGATTGTGATTGGGGGTGATTTTGGGCAATTGCAGCCTTATGTTTTCAGGCTGCCTGAACATGAGCAAAATCAAATAGAACGCGCATGGCATGATGATGTGCCGACCACTTTTTTATTGCGCTGTCGGGCAAATGTGTTGCCTGAATTGCGTGGACGGCGGCGCAATCAGTTGGCGGTGCGGGTGCCTCAACATGATTTGGCGCGGCGTTTGTGTGGGGCTGTGGGTGGGGCGTTGGTTTCTACTTCGTGCAATCGGGCGGGAAAACGGGCTTGTCGGTCGGAACGTGAAGTGCGGCGACAATTTGGGCGGGCGGTTTGGGTGGTTGGCGGACGTACGGGCGGACGTAAATCGCCCAGCCAAATTGTGAATTGGGAAACGAGAGAAAGGGTGCGTTAAATTTTCAGGCTGCCTTTCAGTACACGACAAAAAATCGGACGACCTGTTTTGGGTTTGAAAAATAGTCCAAAGTTGCCATCATCAACATGGCGGCT
>NZ_JQKH01000153.1 GCF_000745955.1 Alysiella crassa DSM 2578
AACAAGCTGACAAAATCTCGCCGTGTTACGCGTGATTTTGAAACTAAAATTAAGGGCTATTGAATTGATATTTCAAATAACCTTTTAATTTTATTATAAAAATATGTGTAGATACCCATACCCACAGGAGAGGGAACAGATGAGTGGTAGACAAAAATTTGTAGGGTAATGAAAGGCTGCCTGAAACTTGAAATGCCGCCGCTCTCCCCCATATTTAGGACTGCATAATGAAATTCAACAACCCATTCAGAAAAGACAAAACCATGACCGAACAAAACCAAACGCCCGAAACCGAAAACCCCGAAGTAGCCAACGAAACCCACACCGAAACCACACCGCCCACTTACGAAGAATTGCAAGCGCGTGTGGCGGAATTGGAAGGCATGTTGAAAGATGAGCAATTGCGTGGTTTGGCGAATGAGCAGAATTTGCGCCGCCGCTTCCAAGAAGAATTGCAAGCCACCCACAAATTCGCCGCACAAAAATTTGCTGCTGAAATGCTGATTGTCAAAGATTATTTGGAAATGGCATTGCTTGACCAAAGCGGCAATTTTGACGCGATGAAAATGGGCGTGGGCATGACTTTAGACGTGTTGAAAAAAGCCTTTGAAACCACCCAAATCAAAGAAATCGCCCCACAACAAGGCGATAAATTAGACCCCCATCAACACCAAGCCATGCAAGAAGTGGAAGCCGCCGATGTGGAAGCAGGCGCAGTAGTCAGCTTGCTGAAAAAAGGCTACACCATGCACGACCGCGTGTTGCGCCCAGCGATGGTAACCACCGCCAAAGCCGTAGCCGCCGAAAGCAGCGAAACCGAAGCTGAATAAGTTTATAGTGAATTCAATTTAAATATGTACTATGTGTACACGGCGGTCGCTGTTGCCTTGTCCTGATTTAAATTGAATCCACTATATTTAATAAAATAACAAGGCAGCCTGAAAAATTTTTCAGGCTGCCTTTATTTTAATTCAACAGAATTATTTGATTTGGCTACCGATCACGCCACCCAAAGCCGCACCGCCCAAAGTTGCGCCTGTGTCGCCGCCAATCAAATTACCCGCCGCGCCACCCACTACTGCGCCGATGGCGGCATTGCGTTGGCTGGTGGTCATGCCGTTGGTGGTGCAGGCTGCCAAACTTGCGCTCACCAATACCAAAGCCAAAGTTTTAGAAATTGTGTTCATGAGATTGCTCCTGTTTTCGTTAGAAGATGGCGAAAGTATCGCACGATTGCCCCTAATTGAATATTACCTAATGCGTAAAAACGCGTTGAATTTTGCAAAATTCAGGCAGCCTTTCAGTACACGACAAAAAAAGTACAATAAAAAAAGAAGTCCGCATCAATTCAGTGGTATCGTATTAATTTTCTCACGACTAATCCAATATGACTGAATTGAGCGAACT
>NZ_JQKH01000154.1 GCF_000745955.1 Alysiella crassa DSM 2578
GGCAAGGTGTTGCCGTTTTTGTCGGTTACGGTGTAAGTAATCGGCGTTGGATCACCTGTGAAATCTTTATTAGGCGTAAACGTTACATCGCCTGTCGGCGTAGTCGTCCACACACCTTCGTTTGGTACAGTTACCGATGTGCCTGGCGTACCCGTTTTCGGATCCACTAATTTCACAGAACTTGGATCAATGTCTTTGCCATTGTCGCCATCGTTGCTGGTTACGTTTTGGGTTACAGGCTGCCCTGGTACGCCTGTTTTGCTGTCTGGCGTAGGAATCGGCGTTGGCACTGTGGTGGGATAGTTCACATCAACAGGTGTTTGCGGCAAGGTATTGCCGTTTTTGTCGGTTACGGTGTAGGTAATCGGGGTGGGGTCGCCTGTGAAGTCTTTATTCGGGGTAAAGGTCACATCGCCTGTTGGCGTCGTTGTCCATACACCTTCATTTGGTACAGTAACAGACGTGCCTGGTGTACCCGTTTTCGGATCAATCAATTTTACCGAAGTCGGATCTACATCTTTGCCATTGTCGCCATCATTGCTGGTTACGTTTTGGGTTACAGGCTGCCCTGGTACGCCTGTTTTGCTGTCTGGCGTAGGCGTTGGCGTTGGTTTGCTCGTTGGGTAGTTCACATCAACGGGCGTTTTGGGCAAGGTATTGCCATCTTTATCGGTAACGGTGTAGGTAATCGGGGTGGGGTCGCCCGTAAAGTCTTTGTTTGGCGTAAACGTTACATCACCTGTTGGCGTAGTTGTCCACACACCTTCATTTGGTACAGTAACAGATGTACCTGGTGTACCCGTTTTCGGGTCAATCAATTTCACCGAACTCGGGTCAATGTCTTTGCCATTGTCGCCATCGTTGCTGGTTACATTTTGGGTTACAGGCTGCCCTGGTACACCTGTTTTACTGTCAGGTGTAGGGGTTGGCGTTGGTGTGCTGGTTGGATAGTTCACATCAACTGGCGTTTGTGGCAAGGTATTGCCGTTTTTGTCGGTTACGGTGTAGGTAATCGGGGTGGGGTCGCCCGTAAAGTCTTTGTTTGGCGTAAACGTTACATCACCAGTCGGCGTAGTTGTCCACACACCTTCATTTGGTACAGTAACAGACGTGCTTGGTGTACCCGTTTTCGGGTCAATCAATTTCACCGAAGTCGGGTCAATGTCTTTGCCATTGTCGCCATCATTGCTGATGACATTTTGGGTAACAGGCTGCCCTGGTACACCTGTTTTGCTGTCAGGTGTGGGCATAGGTGTAGGCACTTCTTTTGGATAGTTCACATCCACAGGTGTGGTCGGCAAGGTGTTGCCGTTTTTGTCGGTTACGGTGTAAGTAATCGGCGTTGGATCACCTGTGAAATCTTTATTAGGCGTAAACGTTACATCGCCTG
>NZ_JQKH01000155.1 GCF_000745955.1 Alysiella crassa DSM 2578
CCCGCCAAGCCTTCGCCATTGGCAATGCCATTGGTATTTGAACCTTGTGCAGCCAATCTAACAGGTTTATCACCAATCTTTCCTACTTCTTGCTCGCCTTTGCCATTAAAACCAAAACTACCACCGACACCAAAGCCTTTGGCATCGTAATGGCTGTGGTTTTCAATGTCGCTGTGGCTTAAACTATTCGTGCTAAACTGGTTTTTGCCATCGGCTTCGGCTTTGGCGGTGCTGGTTATCAATCCGCCTTTCAAATCGGTGTGTTTGGTAACATGTGCGCGATAGCCGTCATCGCCAGCATAAATCCCACTTTGTTGGTTTACGCTTGCGTGGTCTGCATTCACTTTGCTTTGGCTGTACGAACCTGAGAAACTCGCACCATAACCAGCAGTAACTTGCCCACTGATGTTTTGTTGTTTGCTGTTGAATTTTTCTGTATCTTGTACGCTTTCAATCAGCAAATCTTGTGTGTTTAAATCAATGCCTTTGCCATGAACTTGTGCGCCTTTAATGGTGGTTTGACCGCCACTTTGCAAGACAGTCGCGCTGTTGCTGTCGCCCACTTGGGTGTGGCGATGGGTAAGGCTTTCGCCATTGCCATGACCTTTGCCATAATTGCCACCAGCCGTAATGCCAAATGCCATGCCGTTTTGACCATAAGAGGCTGAGATACCTGCATTCCAGCCCGAACTCTTATTGCTGCTGTTTTCGGTGCTGCGTTGTTGGGCAGATGTTAAGTTGATGGCATCATGGGCAAGCAAATACGTGCCTTTGCTGCCTAAAACATCTGAACCTGTGATATTGATGTCGGATTCTTTGCCCGCACCTGTGGCAATCAGTGTGCTTGTGCCGCCTGATTGAACCAAGCTGGATTCGGCTTCTGTGGTGGTGCGATGGCTTTCGTGGCGGTTTTTCTGTTCGCCATAGGTCAAACTGACGCTGACATCCAATGGTTTACCGTCTTGCCCCATCATCTCTGTGGCAGATTTGCCCGTCTCATAAGCTTGCCATGCGGTATTGGCAGCCGCCATTGCATTGACACGGTCATTTTTGCTTTGACCTACTTGTTTGGCGGTGTCAGCAATCGCCAACGCACTTTGTGCCAATTGCACCACAGGCACATTCACCGCCACCGTTAAGCCTTTTTGTTGCTCGGTGTGAATGTGGTCGTTGGTGTAGCGATTTTCTGCCGCTTTGACATCGATTTTTTGTGCCGAAATCAGGGTATCGCCTTCTACGCTGCGAACAATGCTGCCTGTTTGCTCGTAGTTTTTCCCTGCCACAATGGTGGTATTGCCTTTCAGGCTGCCTACGGTGCTGGCGGTGTGGGTCAGGCTGGTATTGTC
>NZ_JQKH01000156.1 GCF_000745955.1 Alysiella crassa DSM 2578
AACGCAGCTTGCTTTTAACGCAGCTTGCTTTTAACGCAGCTTGCTTTTAACGCAGCTTGCTTTTAACGCAGCTTGCTTTTAAACATGAAAATTATTTTTCTTGTTTTTTTGTTTTCTTTAAATACGCATAAATGGTTTTAGGCGTAACATTGTGCATTTTGGCTATGTCTTTGGCGGTAATGCCTTTATCGTACAACTCTCTGATTTTTTGTGCTTCCTTTTCTGTGAAAACAGATTTTCGTCCGCCTTTTCTGCCTCTGGCTCGGGCTGCCATTAAGCCCGCTTTGGTACGCTCACGAATCAGCTCACGTTCAAATTCGGCAAAGATGGCAAACATTTGAAACTGCATTTTGCCGACTGCAGAACTGACATCAATGCTCTCGCGTAGGCTTTTGAAAATCACACCTTTGTCTTTAAACTCATTTACGATTTGAACCAAGTCGGTCAGACTGCGCCCCAATCTATCTAAACTGGTAACAATCACGGTGTCGCCATCGCGCACCATTTGGCGCAATTTAATCAGTTCGGGGCGGTCTGTGTCTTTGCCAGAGATGGATTCTTCTAAAATTTGTTCGCAGCCAGCCTTAATCAGCAGAGCCTTTTGGCTGTCCAAATTTTGGTCGGTGGTGCTGACGCGGGCGTAGCCGAAGATGATGTTTTTTGCCATAGCGATTGATTGAAAATGGATTAGTTCAATAAACTCGGTAAATCACGCATAGACGGAAAGATATGAACGATGGTAATCACTTGTTCTTCATCATCTACCGTGTAAAACACGGTGTATTTTTGAGCGACCGTGAATTTTCGGTACAAAGGCACATCGGCATAAACCGCATACATTTTAGGAAATGTTTGCAGTTGTACAATCGTTTGGTCAAGCTGTTGCACAATCTTTTGAGCGTAATCCATTGTGTAATCAGTAATAATGCTAATCAGGATTTGCTCCAATTCCAGTTCATAGAATGGGTCAAATTGTATCTTGTACATCAGCTTGTTCCATTTGTTGGGCAATTCTGTTCAAAACCGAAGCATGGAAATCATTGGGCATATCTTGGGCTTGGTAGTTTGGGTTTGCCATGCGTTCTAGCGAATGAATTAATTGTTGGTTAATCATATCGCGGTAATTTTGCTCGGCTCGTCTTGCCAATGCATAACTGCTTTGCATGGACGTGGGTTGTTTCGGATAGGTTTGGAGTTGGCTCATGGCTTTGTTCCTAT
>NZ_JQKH01000157.1 GCF_000745955.1 Alysiella crassa DSM 2578
TATTACACACCGAATTTTAATGATTTGAATAATTTGGTGCGTGGTACGCACCCTACATTTTGGGTGTTGGTAAAAATTGTCGTGTACTGAAAGGCAGCCTGAAACATTATTTCACTTTTAATTTATGGTGTTTTTTGCGCAATAATTTCATCAATACGCCGCTATTTGCACCAAACAGCACGGAAATCAAATACCAAATCCCACAAAACAAAATAATGGTCGGGCCAGAAGGCAAATTCGCCGAGTGATGATACGACAACAGCAAACCCGCATAACCACACACCAGCGCACCCAACACCGTTACCACCATCAACGCCCCCATACTACGCACCCACAGCCGCGCCGCAATCGCAGGCAACATCATCAAACCCACCGACATCAACGTCCCCAACGCCTGAAACCCCGCCACCAAATTCAACACCACCAACACCAAAAACACAATATGCCACACCCCACCATAACCCTTTACCGCACGCAAAAACAAAGGGTCTATGCTTTCCAAAATCAGGGGGCGGAAAATAATCGCCAAAGTCAAAATCGTTACAGTCGCCACGCCACCCATTAAACGTAAAGCGTTTAAATCCACCGCCAGCACCGAACCAAACAGCAAATGCAGCAATTCCACACTATTACCGCCCAAACTCACCAAAATCACGCCAATCGCCAAGCTACTTAAATAAAACGCGGCGAAATTTGCGTCTTCTTTCACTTCGGTAAATCGGCTCACCAAACCCGCCAACAAAGCCATCAACACCCCCGCAATAAATCCCCCCAAACCCATCGCAGGCAAACTCAACCCCACCACCATATAACCCACCGCCGCCCCCGGTAAAACAGCATGGCTCAAAGCATCGCCAATCAAACTCATGCGGCGCATAACCAAAAACACGCCCACAGGCGCAGCCGACAGAGCAAGAAACACCACCGAAGCCAGCGCGTATCGCATAAAATCAAATTCTGTAAAAGGGGCAATTAAGTATTCGTGTAGCATTTTTGTTTTATCAATAAAAAAGTTAAAAAATATTCAGGCTGCCTTGCGCTACCCTACAAAAATAAAATATTGCCTGAAATCGTTGAGATACAGCAATCTAACCCCCTCTCCTTTGGGCATGGGTATCTATACATCTTTTTACAATAAAATTAAAAGGTTATTTGAAATATCAATTCAATAGCCCTTAATTTTAGTTTCAAAATCACGCGTAACACGGCGAGATTT
>NZ_JQKH01000158.1 GCF_000745955.1 Alysiella crassa DSM 2578
TAGTCGTGAGAAAATTAATACGATACCACTGAATTGATGCGGACTTCTTTTTTTATTGTACTTTTTTTGTCGTGTACTGAAAGGCTGCCTGAAAGCGATAAATCTCGTCCATCAGCACCCATTTTTCGCCTGCTGGGGTAAAGGGCGTGGCTTGTTGATAATCCCACATCAATTGTTCCCAGCGTTGCACGGATTCGTTTTGGGCGGACAGTTGCGCCATGCGTTCAAAACTGAACGTGTCATCGGTGTTCATCAACATCACCAAGCGCGTTCCCAAACGGTAAATCGTCATTTGGGTAATGCCGCAATCGGCAATGTGCTGTTCCACTTCCGCCCACACGGCGCGGTGGTGCTGTTCGTATTCGGCGATTTTGTCGGGATTGTCTTGCAAATCCAGCATTAAAACGTAAGTTTTTTTCATAAAAATGTCCTTTCAGGCTGCCTGAAAAATATGGGAAATCGTTTACTTAATTAATGCCAAATTAACCGCATTATCTATCATCTCTAATGTAATCATTGGCACAAATCCAATATTATTTCCATTTTTCATTGACTGATAATAATCAAATAATGTTACAAAATCTTTTAACAAAACCAGTACAGATAAATGCAAAATTTGCGCCATACTGGGTCTTTCACGATAATATGATTGATATTTATCAATTAAATAATTAATTGTGTAATCATTTGTTTTACTTATAATTTTTTGTAATTCCATTTCAAATATTTGACAAATTTCATCAATATCAAAACACCTTGTTTCAATTTGACCGTAATGTATTGAAATAAAATTATTCACATCATCTTGCATAATCAAATTGGCAATTTTGGCTAATTCAATATGCGAAAAAGAATAGAATATTTCAATATGGATAACATTGCTTTCATAATAAACAAAAGGTTCAATTTGAATAACAAATTGTTTCGTTTGAAATTCAATCCATTCACTCTCATCATCTTTTTTCCATTGCCCTTGAAATTTATTTAAGAATGGAACAAAAAGTGTTTTCAAATCTATCATATTATAAATATCAAGTTGTTGGAAAATAGCAATGTAGATTAAAAATTTTCAGGCAGCCTTTCAGTACACGACAAAAAATCGGACGACCTGTTTTGGGTTTGAAAAATAGTCCAAAGTTGCCATCATCAACATGGCGGCT
>NZ_JQKH01000159.1 GCF_000745955.1 Alysiella crassa DSM 2578
AATGTAGGGTGCGTACCACGCACCAAATCATTCAAATAATTGAAATTTCGGTGCATAATACGCACCCTACATGTAGTTGTCGTGTACTGTAAGGCTGCCTGAAAATTAATTTGCCATATATTTCTGCATTAACTCCCTTGCCCGTTTTTCCGCCGCCGCCACCGCTTCGGAAATATCGCTCAATTCCACAGGTTTCCCATCTTTTGTCCAAGCATGTATGGTTTCCGAATTGGACACGCCGTGCCACATTTTTTGCCCATTGTCATAATAAAACACGCTTGCCGAATCATTTTTTTCCTGCGTGTTTTCAAACAATAATGTGCCGTTTTCATAAAAACCACGCACTTTGACTTTCGCATTCACATCTTTGCTGTTGTCGCCTTCGGTTTCCAAAACCAGCACCCCAGCTTCATTATAATAGCCGCCGCGCTGCACCAAACCTTTGTGATAATCCAAAAATTCCGTAACCTTGCCTTCGGGTGAATACCAAATCACGCGCCCTTCCGCGATGGCAGAATCAAAATTTTTCAAATTTTTATCATCGGGAATGACCATAGGATTGGTTTGTTTCGCCTGATTATCCTGATAAAAATCCTGCACCACCGCCAAACCAGCTTTGTTGCGTCCCAATAATTTGCGGTAAAAACCGCCTTTTTGCGCCGTGTCTACTAGATTGCCCTCTTTATCAAAATATGCAATCACACTGCTTTCTTTTCGCTTTAACTTTTCAGCTGCCGAATCTGCACTTTTTGCCACCGTGTCCACTTGTGCAGGAATGCTGCTGTGTGTGCTGCTTTCGGCTACCTTATTCTTTTTCCAAGGTAATTTTGTACCGCCACACGCACTCAATGCCATCGCCACCGCCGTTGCCAACAATAATTTTTTCATTGCAAACTCACTAATTTTTAAATAAAACACAAGTTTAACCATTTTTCAGGCTGCCTGAAAGCACAAAATGCACAAAAAGCGAATTGTCCGAAACAATCCGCTTTTTTGTTTACATGATTACAACAAATTCAGGCAGCCTTTCAGTACACGACAAAAAAAGTACAATAAAAAAAGAAGTCCGCATCAATTCAGTGGTATCGTATTAATTTTCTCACGACT